>JBATKU010000028.1:0-4124 GCA_049669725.1 Desulfobacterales bacterium | reverse complement strand
ATCCGATACGACGGCCACCATCGGCGGATCCGCGGCGGGCAAGGTATCAACCACGGTCAGCTACGAGGACGGCGACCGGACCCTGGTGATCGATGCGATCAGCAATTTTGCGGCTTCCGACCAAATTACCATTTCGGATCTGAGCTTCACGGATTTTACGGCCGCCTCATTGCCGGATAACCTGGAGCTGGAAGTCAAAGACGACGGGATGACCACCGCCACAGACGATAAAACCATTGCCATCGGGAGAATCACTATCTCCTCGGCCGACAACCAGGAATTTTTTGTAGGGGGCCCGGACACGGCCATCTCCACGATTACGATCACCGAGGACAGCTTTGCGGCCGTGATCACAGCGGGCAATGATATCCGGATTCGCATCCCCGACAATTTTTACATGCTCTGGGATACCACTGACATTGCGGCCGTGATCGGTGGTACGGCGGCCTTAAAAGTGTCGAACACCGTCAGCTACGAGGACAGCGGCAAAACCCTGGTGCTGAATGTAACCACAGATTTTGCAGCCGCCGACCAGATCACGATTTCCGGGCTGAGTTTCACCAATTTCACGGCGGCTTCCTCAGGCGACCATCTGGAACTGGAAGTGTTCAACGATGGTGAAACTACGGCTGAGGATGATAAGTTCAAGGCCATCGGGGGGACGCCGTCGGCCGGCAGCATGCTGGTCTACGGTGAGGGCAGCGTGATCACACCACGCTACCGCACCTGGGATGGATCGGATTTCAGCGTAGAAGTCTCGGCCAATGACACCGACGACGTTATCAAATGGGTGGTACTCAAACCATCTCCCATTGAATATGAAATGATCATGGGTGTCTATGTATCAGCTACCAAAGCCCTTTACATCCAGACCTGGGATGGCTCTTCCTGGACTACCAACTGGAGTACCATTTTGAATTACGACGGCAGTTTTCGCATGTTCGATATTGCCTATGAGAAAAATTCCGGAGATGCGGTTGTGGTCTTTGGTGATAAAGACAGTAAAACCCTGCGATACCGCAAGCGGTTTAACGGCACCTGGGACAGCTCGGATACGACCATCAGTGCAGTCAGTCCCGACGATGAGGTCTATTGGGTGAGGGCTGAATCCCGGCCTGGCAGTGATGATGTTTTTGTGGCATTAAGCACAAAAAACAAATCAATCTATGCGTTGCGCTGGAACGGCGCCAGCAACAGCTGGGGAGACCAGATTAATAAACTTGGGACTTTGAAAACTGAGAATAGGGAGGCATTCGACATTGCTTTTGAGAGCGCTTCCGGAGATGCGCTTCTGATCTGGGGAGATGACAATAGAGATATAAAATACCGAGAATTTACAACAAGCTGGCAATCTGAGCAAACCGCCTATACCCTCCCCAGCGAAGTAAATTGGCTGGCGGCTGCTTACGATCCGAGAACCACCGGCAGCAATATCGCCATTGCTACAATCCTGGAAGACAACACGTTTGAGTTTGGTGCCTGGAACGGATCAGGCTGGGTAGGTCGGCCGGCCGCCGTCGACGCACCCAATAGAGAAAACCGCCATATTGATGTGGCCTTCGAAGGTGACACCGGCGAGGCGGTCTATGGATTTACTCAGGATGTAGCAGGTGACGACAAAAAGAAATTTGCCTGGCGTACCTGGACATCCGGTGGCGGCTTCAGTAGTGTCGCAGTACTCGACGACGTCTATGATGAAATAAAGTTTGTGCAACTCAAGGCCGATCCTTATAGCGATGATATCATGGCGGTCTTCGCGGACAAAGCCAAGGACCTCAATTACCGCTTCTGGGCCGGCTCATCATGGACGCCCTGGGCAACCTCTCTAGAGACCGAACTATCTGATGAGGATAAAAACGAAGCCTTCATGTTCGCCTGGAAGGCAAGCCCGCCCACGGCCGTTAACCTTCTGTCCTTTACCGCCACCGGTCAGAATGAATCCGTGCAGGTATCCTGGCAGACAGCCCACGAGATCAACAACATGGGCTTTTACCTGTACCGGGCCGATACCCAAGACGGCCCGTTTACGCTGCTGAACGATAAACTGATCCCGGGGGCTGATTTTACCACCCTAGGCCAAGCGTATGAATATATCGACAGGGACGTTACCCGCGGCAAAATTTATTACTACCGTCTGGTGGATGTGGACACCTCCGGCAAATGGACCGACCACGGCCCGATCTGTGTCGACTGGGATGCCGACGGCCTGCCCGATGACTGGGAGCTGGCCCACGGTCTGGATCCCACCGTCGATGATGCCGACCTGGATGCCGACAACGACGGCCTGACAAATTTAGAAGAATATGCGCGCGGCACCGATCCGAACGACCCGGACAGCAACGGAGACGGTATCCTGGACGGCGACGAGCATTTTCAACCTGCGGCCGGCCCTGATCCGGGCGGTTCCCTGAGCCTGAGCCGCGGCGTGCATATATTGGACTCTGATGAGACCGGCATCACCCTGGAGCTTCGCACCGAAGCGTTTGAGACGGACATCGTCCAGGTTGACGGCCAGCAGTTTGAAAAGCTTTCGATTAAAGAATACGTACACGGCTTTACCACGGAAGTGGGCAAACCCCGGCTGCCGCTAAAAGGCATTTTGCTGGACCTCCCCTCAGGCCAATCCGCCCAGGTGACGGTGCTGGATACAGGCTCCACCATCGGCTACGGCTATCAAGTGTATCCTGTGCCGCAAAATTTTGCCGATGATCAATCCGATGCCATGCAGGTGGCCGAGCTGTTTACCATGGACGCGGATGCCTACGGGCAGGATGTATTTTATCCGCAAAACGTTGCCGGGCTGGGAGAGGTCTATAATTTCCGTGACCAGCTCAAGCAGCAGCTGATCTTTTATCCGGTCAGCTTCAATCCGGTCAGCGGACAGATCAGACACTACAACCGCATCCGGGTACGGGTGGATTATGAAGATGCGGATAGGGCGCGAGTACAAAAAGATAGTCCCCTACCCTGGACGCCACCATCTGGAACCGGAATATTTACTAACCCGATTCCCATGGCACCAACAGCCATGGCATTTATCGGCCCGGCCTTTTTAAACAGTCCCATAATTTCAGCTATCGCCTCCCTCGGGACCCTTGCCCAGGCGGTATGGATGCCCCCGGATTTTGATTGGACCACCCAGGGCCCGGCCTATAAGATCCTGGTCACTGAAGCGGGCCTCTATCGTTTAACCGGCAGCTATCTGGCTGCCGGCGGTGTTAATTTGACCGGTGTCAACATCGGGCAGGTACGGCTGTATAATTTGGGCACCGAAATTGCGGTAACTGTCTACGATGGCAATAGCGACGCCTTGTTTGACGGCAACGATTATATCGAGTTTTACGCCACCGCAGTAGATTCGGGGTATGCAAAATATACAAATAATAATGTCTACTGGCTCACCCTGGCAGGCGGATTGGGTGTGCCCCTGCGTATGGGAGTTATCAACGGTGCCCCGGCCGCCGGCCCGGATACCGCTACCCATTATTTTACGGTGCATTATGAGCCGGATCAGGGCTACTGGCAGGAAGCGCCGGGCGCCGACAGCCTGGATCGCTGGTTTATTGGGGCCATTGCGCTGGGTGATCAAATCAACAGTGTCAATGCCGGACAACCGGTGACCTTTAACCTGCCGCTGGTAGATGTGGTCGACAGCGCCACGGGCACCTTAAAAATTATGCTCTACGGCGGCTACGACACCGATCATGAGGTCGCAGTCTCCTATGAAGGTCAACAGTTGGGTACCTTTGCCTGGAGCGGCTATACGAACTATGAGGTGATCATAGAGGATGTTAATTTTAGCGAACAGATCCAAGACGGCAATTATACGGTGGCAGTGACCTGTTTGAGTGGCTTTGACAAGATCGTCTTTGACTGGATTGCGGCCACCTATCCCAGAGAGTTTATGGCCTATGATGACAGCCTGAAATTCACCCACGATGCAGGGTACCTGTTTACGATCGACGATTTTAGCACCGATGAATTGATGGTCCTGGATATCACCGCAAGCGATGATCCCCTGTGGGTGGATGGCTTTGAGATCTACGAGCCGGTAGCCTCGTCTTTTAGCCTGGAGTTTGAAACCGCCGATGACGGTCAAACACACACCTATCTGGTGCTGGCTG
>JBATKU010000027.1:0-7220 GCA_049669725.1 Desulfobacterales bacterium | reverse complement strand
TTTCAGGGATTGCCACCCGGGCCAGCTCGAAGTCGTTTTCTGTGGGCAGGCCTTCGGGACGATTTTTAAGATGGATTTCTTTGCTGATGTTTTCTGTCATGATGAACTCCTTTACATTTATGCTATGATTATAAAATTACTTCTTCACTGGTTTAGCGGCTCTTTGCCACGCAGCTACAGATTTGCTAAAGCAATCAACGCCAGAAAGGGGATGACGGCCATGTTAATGGTTTCCCATCCCAGGATGTTTTGTACCGCACCGGAGCCGAGCGATGTCAGGGTGACGGTGCCGAATACATGCCACTGGATGACAAAGGCCGTGTCTGAAAACGGGTGGGCGAAATCGTGCATGGCCAGCGGGGTGGCAATCATGATAAAATTCATGACACCGTAACCCACCATGGCGCTGGCCACTGCCACGAGGTAGGCGGGCTGGCGGACGATTTTAGCCAGCGGCCGCCCACCCGCTGACCGTGCGGCTGCCCCGGGTTTTGGCATGCTCAGAAAAAAGGCGCTACTGAAGGCCAGCAGAAGGGAAGTACCCGTAATGAGTACCGCCTGGCTCAGGGCAAGGAGTGTGACGTTGCGCTTCGTTTTTAGAGTTGTTTGATGCAGCACGTTATTATTTCGGACTCCTGCAAATAGAAAATAAAAACTTATTAAAGCTAATACCAAATTTCGGGAAAAAAAGGGCCGGAAGCAACTTTGGTTTTTCTTGACTAAAAATTGCGTTTTTTGATAAAAGCGGTTTCAAAATCATAAACCGGGGAGCAATATAATTTCAATGGATCGAATATTATTTTTAGACAATTCAATTAAAAATGATCTTTACAAGCCTTTAACTTACTGGGCGCCGGTGTTGCTGTTTGACATTGATCCATTCCGGGCTTCTGCCGGCGAATTGCCGGATGACCTGGGTGCTTATTCCCATATTTTCATCAGCGGCTCCACCGCCAGTGTCCTTGATAACTCGGACTGGATTGAAGCCGAGCTGGGATTAATTCGAACTGCTGTCGACCAGGGTAAGGTTATGCTGGGCAGTTGTTTTGGTCACCAGATCATCGCACGGGCCCTGTTCGGGGATGAGTCCGTCAGCAAAAGGCCGGCTCTGGATGCGGGCTGGCCGGAAATTGAGATTCTGGCCGATGATGCCCTGCTCGGCAAAGCCGGCAGCAAGATTCATGGCTATGTGTTTCATTATGATGAGGTCTGCAAAATAAATGAGAGCGAGGCCACCATCATTGCCCGCTCCGAAGCCTGTAAGATCCTGGCTTTTAAATTAAAAAACAGGCCGGTCTGGGGCATTCAGCCCCATTTTGAAATGGGGATTGTTGACGGACTGAAATTTCTTGAACTGGTCAAGGGCGATGGTGTCCCGGACAGGAAATCCTCCTTCAAGTCAATTTCAGAATCTCCCAGAGATTCAGGATGGATCATTCCGCTCATGAAAGCATATCATAACACCTGTCCCCTTTAGGCGTGATCTGCCATCAGCGTCGCTTCCCTGCAATACGCGCTTAACTGTCTTTGTAAAAAGGAATACGACTATGAAAAAAGTCGTCATCGAGCGGTCCGGAGGTTACCGCAGGCTTCAAATACAGGAGGCGCCGATTCCAACGCCGCTGAGCGATGAAGTGCTGGTGGAGATATCTGCTGCCGGGGTAAACTTCGCTGATATATTTATTCGACTGGGGCTATATAAATCAGCCAAGGAATTTGTCGGTTGGCCCATTACACCCGGGTTTGAATTTGCCGGTCGGGTGCTGCAATGCGGTGAAGATGTGACGGATCTGAATCAAGCCACCTTTTTAAGTGGCGGCAAATCTCTAATGGTGACACGTAATTTTGCCAATGCCTGGTGAGCTGCATTTATTACCGGGTGGACTGTTGGTGCCGACGTCAGCAACGGGTGAGTAGCAATTTGCATCATGTCCAGCTCTCTAACCGTCACCTTCTTCTGGATCGCAAGGGCAATCATGTTAATCAGTTCACCCACTGATGGACCACCGGTTAGTTGACCACCGAGGAGTACGCCGGATCGATCGGCAAAAACCAATTTCACCTCGAGTTCACTGGCTCCTGGCAGCATTCCCGGATGGCGATCCGGAGCGGCAGCAGTGCCCGTCACATATCTGAATCCTTCTTTTTGACATGCACGGCACGTCATACCGGCGCTGGCAAATGAAAGACCGCCGATTTTTGTGGAAAAGGCTGCAATCGTGCCCTGAATTTGGTGCAATACACGAATTCCGTAAATATTTGTTCCGGCGTTGCGCGCTTCGGCTGTTGCAGTTGAGGCCAGCCACACCGGTGCTGCTTTTCTGGTAAAGAAATCTCGCTTGACGGCGCAGTCACCAACCGCAAATACATCCTCAGCATCCGTGCGCATATATTCATCAACCCAGATTGAACCGTTCTCGGCTATCCGCAAACCGGCCTTCTGGGCTAATATGTTGGCCGGTTTCGCACCAGTGCTGACCAACACCAGATCGGCTGGAATCTTTCCACCGCTATCTAAGTTTAGGGACTCAACCTGGCTATTGCCATCAATTGAGACAACTCGATTTCCGCAGTGGGTATGGACGCTTTCAGAGCCCAGCACCGTTGCCACTTTATCACAAAATTCATCGTCAAACGCGGTAACCAGCAATTTTGGCATAATTTCGATCAAATGGATATCAGCTTTAGATCCCTGCGACAATTCATCTGCAAATTCAGCACCAATAAAACCGCCCCCAATTATTGCCACACTTTTGGCCTTGTGCGCATTCTCGCGTAACGTCGTCATCGCCGACATGCTTTTGGTTATGGTAAAAACGCCTTTCTTCTCTATCCCGGGGATTGGCGGTACTACCGGCTCTGTCCCGGTCGCCAGAACAAGACGCTCGTAGGATAGAACCTGACCGGATTCCAATGTCACCGTATGCGCTTTTGGATCGAAGGTGACGACTTTGCTCACAATGATATCGATGCCGGCTTTTTCAAGAGGCATATTGCCCATGGCATTCTGGTTTGGGTCCGATAGGGTATGCATCATATAAGGGATCGCACAGGGGATAACACCATCTCCAATATCCTTAATCAGGCATACCGATATATCAGGGTAAACACTTTTAGCAGTAAGGGCCGTTATAATTCCGGCCGGTCCGCCACCGATTATAATGACATTGGCATTCATTTTATCCTCCTTTGTTTTAAATTAGTATCTTAGGTGCAATTTTTTTGCATTGTATGGCTCCATCGGAGGCGGATTCATCACGAAAACTGGAAAGCACGAAATTTAGGTCATCTTTTTTCGTGTTTTCATTATTTCGTGCTTTCGTGATCAACTTTTCTTGTTTAGTTCTCCGCCTTCGGCGGATCCAGGTTAGGTATAAGATGCAAAAATCTGAAAAGACCTAAAAACAGGTTATTTGCTTTCAAGGACGCCTGAAATCCTTACTCAAATCATATTCATTTGCTCCAATAACTTTTTTGGATTTAAATCCCATTTTTCTTCCCAGTGCCAGCATCTGGGTGTTTTCGGCCAGCACGACTCCGGTTACCTTTTCGAGTCCTTTGTCACCGGCTATAAGTAAGCAGCGTTGCAGCAAGGCAGCGCCGATTCCTTTGCCCTGCCATTGATCGCCGACGACAACCGAAAATTCAGCCTCTTTGAGGTTTCTTTCCAAAATGATGCGGGCGACCCCCAGCATTTCTTCTTTTGATTTTGATTCCGACAGCGCCACAAGCGCAATATGACGATCATAGTCAATCTGAGTGAACAGGGCCAGCATGCTGTGAGGAAGACGTTTCATGGGGGAGAAGAATCGCATATACACACTTCGAGGCGAAAGCGAATCAAACAGCCCCACCAAAAGGGGGGCGTCTTCAGGACGGATTGGCCGGATAAATATATCTATTCCCATACCGGTCCGGGTATGTTCTTCAAATTGATCCGGATAGGGACTGATAACCAGATGGAGGGGCGCTGGTTTGTCTGATGGTTTTAAAAGAACCCTGGCATCGACGGCACTGGCGTTTTTTTCATTCACGAAGAGTGGATTGATATCAAGCTCTTGAATTTCGGAAAAGTCAGTCACCAGCTGGGCCAGGCGGATTAAAATTTCCTCCAGCAATTGGATGTTGGCCGGCGGTATATCACGGTAGCCCTGAAGTAACCGGTAAACCTTGGTTTCCTCCATCAGCCTTTTGGCCAACAGCCGGTTTAATGGTGGCAGCGCGATGGCACGATCTTTAAGTACTTCGGTCAATATTCCACCCATACCGAAAAGGATCACCGGTCCAAAATCACGATCCTGCTTGGCACCCAATATCAATTCATAGTCCGGCCGTTGGTGCATCGGCTGGATGGTAACCCCATCGATTCGGGCTTCCGGATTGTAGGCTTGCGCATTCTTTATAATCCTGTCAAAGGCGTCGCGGACTTCGGTTTCATTTTTCAAATCAAGTAAAACCCCTTTGGCATCCGATTTATGACTGATGTCCCGGGAGTTGATCTTCAAAACCACCGGATACCCCAAGGCTTGAGCTTTATTGACGGCCTCCTCTTTGCTGACCGCCGATTCCATGCGATCCGCAGGAATTCCATAAGCAGCTAACAGCTCCTTGCCTTCCATTTCCGTCAGAAGAAGGTTTTCAGTATCAAGGCCTGCTCGAATCAAGTCTTGCGCCTTTTGGCGATCAAATTTCAGTTCACTGGGAAACCGGGAAGGAATCTCCTGCAGCATTTCGATATTCTTTGAATACCGATATATATCGATAAACGCGCGTACCGCACGTTCAGGCGTATCAAACGTCGGGATGCCGGCCTGGTTGAAAATATCCCGACCTTTTTGCATCTCTGCCCCGCCGATCCAGGAAGTAATAACCGGAATCGGTGTATCCTGAATAAGATCGACAAGCGCTGCTGCCGCCGCGGCCGTATCCGTCAGTGCCTGGGGCGCAGATAAAATTAATATGCCGTTGACTTCAACTGTTCTTAAACAAATCTCTACCACCCTACGATACAGCTCCGGAGTGGCTTCCCCCAGCATATCTATCGGGTTGCGCCTACTCCAGTATGGGGGAAGAATTTCATCCAATTTTTTTAATATTTCCGTGCTGAGCGCAACCGGCTCATATCCGTATTCCGACAGCGTATCGGCTGCCATGACACCCGGGCCTCCGGCGTTGGTGATTATCACCAGCCCGGGACCCTGGGGTTTGGGTTGTTTCGCCACCAGTTCAGCGCAGTCAAAGAGCTCTTCAAAGGTTTTGACCCGCAACACTCCGGCACGCTTCAAAGCAGCATCATAGACCGCGTCTTCGCCGGCCAGCGCACCCGTGTGAGAGGCCGCTGCCAGGGCCCCGGCCGCCGAGCGCCCTGCTTTCAGGGCAATAATCGGTTTTACGCGCGAAACAGCCCGGGCCGCGCTCATAAAATTTCGAAAGCGCGTCAGACTTTCAATATACATGACGATACTGCTGACTTCCGGCTGGCCCCCCAGATAATCGATCATATCTCCAAAATCGATATCCAGCATGGACCCCAGACTCACAAAGTAGCTGAATCCGATGTTTTCCTGGATGGAAAGATCAAGAATCGACGAACAGATCGCACCGCTTTGGGAAAGAAATGCCATCTTGCCAGGTATCGGCATCTGGCTGGCAAAGCTGGCATTCAGTTTCGCCCGGCTGCAAACTACCCCCAGACAATTCGGACCGATAATCCGCAGGCCTGACTGAGCGGCCTCTTTTTTAATCGCCGCCTCCAGCTGTTTGCCTTTTTCCCCGATTTCTTTGCCGCCGGCTGAAATGATGACCGCACCGCCTACTCCAACATCGGCACACTCTTTAACGATTTGGGGAGCGGATGTAATGGGTGTGGCAATGATCGCCAGATCAACGGGAGCCTTGAGGTCTTTTATTGAGGGACAGGCCGGCAGCTTATAAAGTTTTTTATGATTCGGGTTGATAGGGTAAATTTCACCCGGATAACCACGCTCGATCAAGTTGTGCATTAAGGCAGCGCCAACGCTCCCCTTCCTCTCGCTGGCACCCACAACAGCAATAGATTCCGGCCGAAAGATCTTGTCCATATTATCAATACTCATGGTTTGACTTCCTTATCTCATATCTATCCGTCATCTCATCCATTTATTACCAGGTTTCAGTCCTGTATTGACTTTCACATACTGTGAATAGCATTCTCGATAGGCCCATTATCTGCCAGGTTGGCGGCTTAGAGCATATCCCCATCCTACTTGTATGGATTAACCACCATAACCGGAACCGGAGACGTTTTGACAACCCGTTCGGCTACCGAACCGAAAATTATTTTATCCATGCCCTTGCGACCATGGGTGCCCATGATGACCAGGTCAATATTTTGATCTTCGGCGTATTCAATAATTTTTTCGGCGGCATCCCCGGCCACCACGGCGGTCTTGGTCCTGGGAAATTCTTTAAAATGTTCGTCCACGAACTCATACAATCGCTTTTCGGCTCCCTCAATAATCTCTTTTTCAAACTGGTTAATCGAGGGGTGGGGCACATAGATACTGGTAAAATAGTCAAAAACCCTGGCAGCGAAAAAAAGGTGAATTTTCGAATTAAATTTTTCAGCAACTGTTTGCACATAGGGAACAATTTTTGCCGATGATTCAGAAAGATCAAGCGGAAACAAAATTTTTTTAAATTCTTTCATCTCAAGCCTCCTTCATTAATTATGTTCTGAAAACAAGATCACAACTCGCATCTCGTAACCCGTAACTCGCAACTCGGAATAAGTCTATCTTACCACCCAAACTGTCCGGCCTCTGGCCATATGAATGACTTTGTTGGTCACACGGCCGATAAAAAAATCACGGACACTGGAGTGTCCTCTTCTTCCCATCACAATGGTTCCAAAGTTTTCCTGCTTGGCCCTTTCTGCGATAGCCCCGGCACGAGAAACTGCGGCTTTATCAATTTGGGTCGAAACCTTATTGGCTTTAAAACCCGCTTGAATCAATTCAACTTGAGCTGCTTTTAATGATGAAGTCATCTCTTTACTGACGACCTTGGCAAACTCCTTGGAAGAAAATATGTGTCGATGTTCCGATTGTCCTGCCCCGTTGCTCCTGAGTACATGAAACAAGCTCACCTCATAGTCAAAGCCTCCCAATAAAGCGCCGGTAAACTTAACGGCATTTTCGGCATTCTCTGATCCGTCAAAAGCCAGCAAGATTTTATGGTTC
>JBATKU010000026.1:0-2219 GCA_049669725.1 Desulfobacterales bacterium | reverse complement strand
GGATAACAAAGAGGGATGGGACAACATCGATATTTTCGGATGGCTGGGATATCCCATGCAGCTAAAAGTGGATTTTCTTTGCCGGGATAGTATCCTCGCAGCCCCTATTGTGCTTGATTTGGCCCTGTTTATGGACCTGGCAGCACGGGCCGGGATGAGCGGAATCCAGGAGTGGTTGTCATTTTATTATAAATCGCCGATGGTGGCTGAAGGGCTGTACCCGGAGCACGATTTGTTCATTCAGCTCAAAAAATTGAAAAATACCCTGCGGCATTTAAAAGGAGAGGATTTGATTACCCATCTGGGGCTGGAATATTATGACTAAAAACCGGCAACGGAATAAACTGTATGGTGATACCGTCTTCCTCTATTTTATCCTGCTGGTCATAGGCTATGATTGTCCCGCGAAATACGCCTGATTGTTTACAGGCGGTTTTAATCCCTTTCACTTCGCGGGCCAAGGTACCCGGATCGCTAAGATCGCTGCACACCTGGATGACATAAGTAATCCCGCCGGCTTTGGATACAGTGACAAAGTCACATTCAAAACCGTTTTTTAAGAAAAAAACTTTTTCCCTTCTAAGGGGATGGTTATCTCTCTGGGAGTGTATTGGGGAAGGGCTATGTGGTGGAATTCCCGGATTAGCGATTTTATGATTTCTTTCTTTCCCATGAGGAAAGATTAAGGCGATATTTTCTTTATATAAAGGATAAAATCCAATTTTTTGCATAGAAACACTATCATATTGTTTCCATCCTGAGTATCTTATTTTTGCCCCAAAACATAAAAAAGATGGCTCATCGGCAATTTAAACACCCCTTTACGGAAGGTCATATCCCATCTGCCCAAAAGCTTCATCCAGCCGGGAAATTTTTCGGTCTTAGCGTATTTTATGATCGGCACTTCCCATACGGGTTTCGTTTTTGGGCCTGAATAGTTACGATGCAGGCGCACATCCCGGGGGCCGCTGGGGTCCGGCCAGCCCGGGGTGTCGATGGCACCGTACTCGATGACATTCAGGCCGGCATCGCGAAACATTCTCCGGACTTTGGTCATATGGTTGTATTTGACCTGCCCGTGGGTCCACTGGAAGCCGTAAAGCTTATGCAAAAACCGATGCCAGGGGTACCCCGGCTGGAAGTTGTTGCAGGTAACCAAAAAAACGTAGCGGTTTGAAATCCGTTTCAATTCCCTCAGATATCCGGCCGGATCTTCCAACTCCGTCCAGGTTACGAAATTCCAGGCCAGATCAAATTCCCCGTCATTGAATCCGGAGCGATACACATCAATATTCGGATAGGTTTCCGCTCGTTCTCGTATCCCCAGTTCTTCCCACCCGTACATCATTTCCATCTCCGGATTTGCCAGAGCGACCCGGCAGCCGGCCAACCCGAACCCGATGGAATAAAGAGATCCGGCAGCCTTGGCACCATGGCTGGGCATTTCTATCACCCGT
Organism: Desulfobacterales bacterium; assembly: GCA_049669725.1. Lineage (GTDB taxonomy): Bacteria > Desulfobacterota > Desulfobacteria > Desulfobacterales > JAFDCJ01 > JAFDCJ01. Next base: position 762 of record JBATKU010000026.1, on the reverse strand, counting down.
TCGAGCTCAAGCTCCTTGGTCATAATTTTATGCAGCTGCAAGAGCACGTATCGATCATAGGTTACACCAAAAACTTCGACTTCTTTTTTCATTGATGCCTTCTTATTTTTTTATCATCGTCTAAGACCCAATCAACTCAATGAACTCAATAAACCCAATCAACTGCTTTTTACACCCATCCCTTCTCCTTATACCACTTCACCGTTTCTTTAAGTCCTTCCACCGGATCCACCTGCGGATTATACCCGATCTCCCTCCTTGCTTTTTCAATCGAAAATACCCGATCAGCCAGCGTAGATTCAATGTTTTTGCGGGAGACCGGCGGTATTTTCCCTAAAAGGGGAAAGACATTTTCGGCGACGGACGCCATCGCAAGTGCCGCCCATTCCGGCACATAAAGCGGGAATCTCGTCACCCCCAGGGCTTTTTGAAGGATTTTCCTTATTTCGTCAAAGGGCAGGGAGTACCGGTTGGTGATAAGATATATTTCTCCGATTGCGCCTTTTTCAGCCGCCAGCAAGAGCCCTCTGACAGCGTCATCGACATGAATCAGCGGCGTCAGCTTCGGCTTGTTGCCGACTTTGGGAAACAGGCCTTTTTTTGCCATACGGGTGAGTTTGAAAATATCGCGGGCATCACCGGGACCGTATACCATCGAAAACCTGATGATGACGGCCGGGAGATTTTTTCCCCTGATCATGGCCAAAACGTTTTGTTCGGCCTGCAGTTTACTGCGGCCGTAAGGGTGATGCGGATTGCAGC
>JBATKU010000025.1:0-34152 GCA_049669725.1 Desulfobacterales bacterium | reverse complement strand
TACGCTGTGGCGCAAAAAAAATACCGTGGAAAGATGGAAGAGTGGAATGTTGGCCCGCCCTGGTGCGACGCACGTATAAATTGGAGCTTTTGTTGTAATATTTGAAATCCATAAGTTAAGACGAACTGTTAGTAGAATCGGTCTGGGCCAGGGAATACTGGGTTTGGCGGAATGAGATCTATTTTTATGCCGATGGCGCTGATCAGAAAATAAAATCAGACCATGTTCCGCTTTTCAGCCCCAATATTCCATGGGTTATGTGACTGTGCACACCATCCCTCTGGGGTGAAGTCAAAGCCTGACCCTCCGGGCCAGAATTCTTTACTTTGCCTAAAGTCTGTATAGAAAGGATTTTTATGGAATTTTCAGAAGAAAAGAAACCCATAAAAAAAGAAATACCAGACGAAATTATGATGAAAGTGTCATCTTTTCCCAGCATGCCGCGGGCAGGGATTAAGTTGAGGGCGCTTCTCGCTAAAGAAGAGGTGTCGACGGATGAAATAGAGGGAGTTTTACGTCACGATCCGGGGCTCGCCACCAATGTTCTTAGGTTGGCTAATTCTGCTTTTTTTGGCCTACCCCAAAAAGTTGGATCTTTGAAGCATGCCGTCACGTTACTGGGACTCAAGCGGTTTTCCCAAATTGCCGTCAGTGCCAGTATGAGCAAAACGATGAATAAAGCTGTCGAAGGCTATGGATTATCCCCTGGGGAACTCTGGCTCCATTCAATCGCAGTATCAAATACCGCTGAAGCAATTGCAAAGTATAAGAAATTTGATGAAACGAATGATGTTTTTACTCCGGCTCTGCTCCATGATATGGGAAAACTGGTTTTAGGCGAATTTGTTGAAGATGAGCTGCAAAAAATTAAAAGCATTACTGCAAATGGCGTACCTTTGGATCTAGCCGAAAATATGGTCCTTGGAACTGATCATGCTGAAATCGGAGCACTGATTCTGGCCAAATGGTCAATTCCCGTCGATATTGTTAATGCGGTTCGCTGGCACCACAATCCAGAACGCAATAAAAATTCAACCGCCCAATCAGATATGGTTTATCTATCAAACTTAATGTGTCAACTACATGGTGACAGTGATTCAGCTGATGGACAGTTTGTCATCCCATCTTCTATTGTGATGGAGCGCTTGGGCCTTAAGATAGAGCAATATGAAATATTCTCTGAAAAAGCCCGCAACTGGATGAAGCAGTTATCTGATACGCTAACCTTTGATTGAAACCAATAGTTACCTGGATTTAGTCTCTCACTTTAATGGTCCTTTTCCGAAATTCTTTTCTGATAATTTCCGCTGCAAATTCTTTATCGCAGGCCCCGAACTCCTGGCTGGCGCCGTAAATAATAATGGCGCCATCGGGTTCGAATCGAACCAGGGCTCCTCCGATCTCGTGGACCAGCGCGTTTTCAAATCCGAGGCTTTTGATTTCCGCCTCGGTGTTGCGCAAAATCTCTCTATTTGTCAATGTCATGAAAATTTTGGATGTATAAAATTAAGGATTGACAATTCACCAAAGGCGGATCATTAAAAACTGACCTGTGCAAACTGGGCACCACGACGTCTCCGGAGAATGTGACGGCGGTTGTGGATGCGGTGCATCAATCTGGAGATTACCATTAAAAGGTGTCTATGCAAATTCCAACTAAAGACCAATGCTATCAGATGATAGGCAAAATGAAAATGATGGATCACATCGTGGTTCATTCATTACAGGTATGCCGGGTGGCAACCTTTTTAACGGAACATCTAAACAAACAGAATAACCGGCTCAACACTGATTTAATCCGCTCTGCTGCTCTGCTGCACGATATCACCAAAACGAGAAGCTTTCAAACCCGGGAAGATCATGCCTTAACCGGCGGTGAATATCTGAGCGACCGTGGATACCCTGAAATCGGAGATCTTATCCGGCAACATGTTAAGCTGGATAAATATTCTGTTGCCGGGCCTATTTCCGAAGCAGAAGTTCTTAACTATGCCGATAAACGGGTATTGCATGATGAAATCGTTGTCCTTGACCGACGCCTGGACTATATCCTGGAAAGATATGCAGAGACACCGGCCCACCGGGAACGAATCAATGTTCTCTGGCAGAAAACAAGAGAAATGGAAAATAAGCTATTCAAGGATTTATCATTTGTCCCGAACGATCTTACCCGCCTTGTTTCTCAAAACGGTTACACCATCGAACTCCAGAAATACCAAAAATCGGCAGGCCGGTTATAATCCGCAAAAATAACTTTAAATTATGAAAAACATGATAATTATTATTTTGACTTATACATCAATTGAATTAAAATTCAATTGCAAGACAGATCTGCTGCTATCCGAATTATTTTAAGATCAAACAATTATAAAAAAACAGGAGGAAATAATGGACAGGGAACCATTAATCCGCAGAAAAACCGCCATTTCTTATAAGACGGAAGAAAAAACCGTCATGCGCGGATATGATTTAAGCGAGCTGGCGGAAGAAGGCTATTCGTTCTGTGATGCATTGTTTGTGATGTATCAAAATCGAATCCCGACCGAGGAAGAAGAAAAGATGCTCAAATATGAGATGGGCGTTTTTATGGAGCACTCCATGTCGCCTTCGGCGGTAGCCGCCATTGGGGTGAGCGCCGGTCGGCCGAACCTGCCCTGCGCAGTGGCAGCGGCTGTTTCGACTTTTGGCGGGGTTCACGGTCCGGGCGCTGCCCACGGATATATGCTGAATAAATATCTCGAGCGCGCCAAAAAAGAGGGCAAGACCGTGGACGAGATGGCCAAGACCCTGGTCGATGAATACATGGATGCCGGCAGACCGGTCATGGGTATGGGACAGCCCCAGCACATTGACAGCGATCCCCGGGCGGAACCGATTCACCTGCGGCAGGAAGAGCTGGAAATCGAGGGTGTGTACCTCGAGTTTCAAAGAGCCCTCGAAAAGCATTTTCATGCCCGCCGCAAAAAAGAGGGACGCTCCTACGTGGGCGTAAACGTGGTAGGCTCCGGCAATACGGCTTTAATGGAAATCGGGTTTTCTCCCAACGCGGGCTGGTGTCTCGGCAGTGTTTGCCGGGGTTTTAGCTGTGCCGCCCATGCCCTGTTTAATATGAAAAAAGGACGGGCCTGGGGCGCTTCCAGAAATGAGCCGATGGTGCAGATGATTGATCTGTCCATGATCAAATATGTCGGTCCGGAAGACAGGGTCGTTCCCAAGCAGGAAGACAGGCAGGAGCAAGCCAGGAAACAGAAAGAGGAGGGAGAATACAAAAAATGGGTAATTTAACCGATAAGCCGGAGTTAAACGAGAAAAAAGGAAAAATCGGCAACCTCGACAGCCCGAAAAATCCTTTTGATTATATGAAACGTGAATACGGAACCGTTCCCCTGGATACCGGCCGGGCCCCGTTTCAATGGGTGTCGGAAGTCGCTTATAAAAATGTTCATCGGATTGTTTCAAGAGGTTACGACACGACCGAGGTCATGGAGGAAGGCTATGGCGTCGTCGATATGCTGTTTATTGATTATCAGGCCCGGATCCCTCTGGTCGAAGAGGAACAAATGCTAAATTATGTCATGATTCTGGCCCTGGAGGACGGGTTGTCCATGCCGGCGGTTATGTCCCGCATGGTGGCCAAGTCCAAAACCTTTTTGACCCAGGCTGCCGGGGCATCCATTCTGGCATTTGGGCATGCCTACGGGGCCTATTCGGCTTTCGGCAACCGCCTGGAGAACTATCTTAATAAAGCTGAAACCGAAGGCCTCACTTTAGGGCAAGCTGCTGAACTGCTCGTAAAGGAGAATATTGATGACGAGGCTCTGGGAGTTTCCAATCTGATGCTTAAAGATCCGGCTGCCAAGCGCATGATGGCGCGGGCCGAAAAACTGGGTGTGGCCGGAAAATACATTGAGTTTACCAAAGAGATTGTCAAGGCCGCTCAAGAACTGAGTGACAAACCGATTGATCTGGATATGATGGGTGCCACCGGCGCCATCATGTTGGACCTTGGCTTTTCGCCGGAAGCCACCTGGGCCATTCTGGCGGTCACCCGTGCTTTTGCCACAGGGGCGCACTACATTGAGGAAGTTGAGCGCGAAGGATACTGCCGGACCGGCCAGACACTGACCCCCAAAGAGTTTTATGATGGTCCGGAAGACCGGCCGGTTCCGCCGCTGAAAGATCGCAGCAAGGTCGCCAAGTCGGGCATCTGCCACACGGTCGACGAATGGGTTGAGGCCAGAGAAGAAAGAAAGAAACTTGTCGGCAGCGGACATTCGATCATTGAGGAGATAGAGGATCCCAGTAAGAAGTCGGGTATTAAGAAGGTGGGCAAACTTTAAATAAAGATCCAAATAGAATTTAAGGTAGTTAAATGTATTAAATACGAAATCCGAAATTCGATATTCGAATTTATGTGGATGAGTAAGGGTGATTATGTATGTATAGATCATTGCGATCTTACCTAATGAGTAAGGAGGCCGCCAAATGGAAGTCGTAAAGCCTGTTATACGCAACGTGCTTTTAAATCCCGGGCCGGCAACTACCACCGATACGGTAAAATACGCCCAGGTGGTTCCGGACATATGCCCCCGGGAGAATGAATTTGTGGAGATCATGGACGAGGTCCGCAAGGAATTGGTAAATGTTGTCCACGCCGACCCGGATAAATTCACGGCGGTTCTGTTTACCGGCTCCGGAACCATTATTCAGGATGTACTCGTAAATTCTTTGGTTCCGGAGGGCAAAAAGCTTTGTGTGGTCAACAATGGGGCCTATTCCAGCAGGATGGTGGAGATTGCTGAATATTATCACATCCCCTGCGTCAACCTGGAATTTCCGACGACAGGATTGCCCGATCTCAATGTCCTCAAGGATACTTTGGAGAAAGATAAAGACATTGCCGTGGTCGCCACCACCCATCACGAAACCGGTACCGGGGTTTTAAACCCTGTGCGGGAAATCGGGGAAATAGCCCATGACAATGGCTGTGTGTTTGTAGCAGACACAATTTCAACCTACGGTTTGCTCCCGATTGACATTGAAGAAGAGAACATCGACTTTTGCATGTCCTCGGCCCAGAAAGGGCTGTGCGGTATGACCGGTGTTTCCTGGTTGGTGGGTAAAATCGACGAAATCGAAAAATCAAAGAATTATCCCAAGCGGTCATATTACTGCAATCTTTTCATGCAATACGATTTCTTTAATCGGGTCGGCGAGATGCATTTTACCCCACCCGTTCAGGTTATCTATGCCTTGAGGCAGGCCATCAAGGAATACAAGGAAGAAGGCGAGCAAGCCCGTTACGATCGCCTGACCAAATGCTGGGAAGCGATCCACAGGGGACTGGATGAGATCGGAATCGATACGGTGATTGACAAGGAAATCCAAGGTCATCTGGTGGTGACCGTCAAAGCACCTGAAGATGATCGCTTCAATTTTCTCAAGCTCCATGACTATTGTTATGAGCGCCGTTTCACGATCTATCCCGGAAAAATGTTTGGTCTGGAAACCTTCAGGTTATGCAACCTGGGGCAGATTACCCATAAAGATATCGAGGATTTTTTTGTGGTGGCCAAAGAAGCGTTCCGGGAGATGGGTTTTTCCTTACCAATCAAATAATCAAGTTTTTTCCTAAATTATAAATCTTTTAGTATTAATTTCTTAAAATAAGGGAGATGAACAATGGAAGACAACATTCAGGAAATGTACGCCCGGGCCAGAAAAGCCTTTCGGGAAATCGAATACTGGCCCCAGAAAAAAGTCGACGAAATGGTGCAGGCTGTGGCCTGGGAACTACTGCGGGAAGATGTGCGCCATAAGCTGGGCCACATGGCGGTGGATGAATCCAATATCGGCAACGCCGAAGATAAGGTCAATAAAATTAAGAACAAGACCCTGGGGACGCTTTATGATATGCGCGACGCCAAAACTTGCGATATGGTCGAAGAGAACAAAGCCCTGGGCATCCGCAAATTTGCCAAGCCGATCGGGGTTATCGCCAACGTCGTGCCCTGCACCAATCCGGAATCAACCATCTGCTGTCTGGCTCTGAGTACGTTGAAGACCAGAAATGCCCAGATCGTATCGCCCCACCCGCGGACCCCGAAAACTTCTTACGAAACGGTTCAGCATGTGCGCAAAGCCCTTGAAAAAATCGGGGCACCGGTGGACCTGGTGCAGTGCATTCAGCAGCCCAGCCATGCCAAAACCTCAGAATTGATGGCCCACTGCGACTTCGCCGTGGCCACCGGCGGTGCGGCTCTGGTCAAGGTCGTCTATGCCGCCGGCAAGCCGGCCCAGACAGTCGGCGCCGGCAACGTTGTCTCGATAGTTGACGAAACCGCTGATTTACCCGCGGCAGCCCATAAAATCAGGCTGTCAAAAATAGCTAACAATTCGGCGTCCTGCTCGTCTGAAAACGCGGTAGCTCTATATGAGAGCATCTACGACGATATGATAAAGGCCCTGAAATCCGAGGGCGGGTATATGTGTGACACCGAGGAGCGTGAGAAGCTGAGACAGTATATGTGGCCGGATGGGATCCATCTGAACCGGGAAATTGTGGCCCGACCGGCAGCATTTATTGCAGAAAATGCAGGCTTGACCGTTCCTGAAGGCACCAGATTTCTGATGGTTGTCGGCGAAAAAATAGGCCCGGAAGACCGCTTTTCCGGTGAAAAAATATCTCCTGTTCTTACGGTCTGGAAATGGACCGACTTTGATGAAATGCTGGACCGCCTGGAGAAAATCCTCAAATTTTCCGGCGAGGGGCATTCGACTTCCATTCACACGGAAAATGATGAGCGGCGGGTCAAGCTCGCGCTGCGGGCCAATGTGGGACGGATTGTCTGCAATATGCCCCATGCCCATGCCAACAGCGGGGGATGGAACACCGGTCTGCCCACAACGGATACGCTGGGCTGCGGCTCCTGGGCCGGCAATATTTTCAGCGGCAACATCAACTGGGAGAACTTTCTCAACTATACCCTGCTGTCCATCCCCAAGGAAGAGTATGTCCCCAAAGCGGAAGATCTGTGTGCGCAGTATCTGGAAAAATGGGGAGTTAATTAAAATGATTCAACAACCTGGCTATGTACATAATTTAGTGAAACGCCTTTTAAATCTGTTAGAAATTTTGAGTTTTGTTTTTTGGGATTTTACTGGCCTTTCCATACAGCAGGAAGATAAATAAAACCAATCTGAGCTTAAAAAAATACATTTGTGACACGAAACTTGCCCCATGAGCACCATAGCGATTGGCCTGGTCCTTCTTTCCGCGTTATTCCATGCTTTCCGGAGTTTGTTCACCAAAGAATCCGGGGACAAGCAGATTTTCCTTTGGTTATACTCCATTTTTGCGTTGCTCTTTTTTTCACCCTTGTTTTTGTTCTTTCTTTATCGGGTCGGTATCAATGATCCTGCAGCATATGCCTGGTGTGCAGGCTCCGGTTTCATCCACTTTTTATACTGGTTGTTTTTAACCAGCGCATACAAAGAAGGCGATCTGTCCCATGTCTATCCCATTATGCGCTCATCACCGGCTCTGGTTTTGGTGATTGCCGTCTTCCTCCTTGGCGAGCAGGTATCGGCGCTGGGAGTGGCCGGCATTTTACTGGTGGCTGTGGGAATATATATTATAAATATGAAGCAGATCTCCGGCGTTGAATTGCTCGCACCCATTAAATCCATTGCCCATGATCGCTCCACCCAATTTGCCTTTCTGACCCTGATTTCAGTGGCCTTTTATTCAATTGCAGACAAAATGGCCGTAACTCACATTCACCCTATATTGTTTGCTTTTATGCATCTTCTTTTCGGTATGTGCTACTACACGCCCTATATAGTTTTCACTAGAAACGCTGCGCAAATCAAAAAAGAGTGGCGTTCGGGGGCATTTCGAATTATTATGTCAGGCATAATAGGTATAGTCGGCTACGCCTTTATTCTTGTTGCTTTCACTATTGAGCGCGTCAGCTATATTGTCGGCCTTCGTCAGACCAGCATCGTATTTGCCGTGCTCATGGGAAGTCATTTTTTAAAAGAAAAGCACCAGGGGATTCGACTGACCGGTGCCTTGATCATATTTGTCGGCGGGTTTTTAATTTCGATGGCCAAGTGAGGAAATGCAATTGCCTAAAGTGTCTAAAATGTACTAAAATGCCTAAAAATATTAATTCGGATTGGTTCCCTATTTGAGAATAGACCTTTCCTTCAATATGGGGCAGATTCTATAATTTTTTAAAAAAAAACTTAACTTCTCAAAATTTGTGTTCGACTCAAAATGACAACCAACGTTTTGTTTATTGGCAACAGCCATACTTATCTAAATTATATGCCCCAGATGCTTGTGGCGCTGGTAGATGCCGAGGATCTTGGTTTTGGGTTGATAGTGGATCAATGCACCGGAGAAGGGGCCAGCCTCGAGTGGCACTGGAAAAATCCGCCCAGCCGGGATGCCATCAAGGCAAACCGATGGGATTATGTGGTTTTGCAGGATCGGAGCGGAGGGCCATTGGAGGAGCCGGATTCATTTGTGCACCATGCCGGCCTACTGAATTCTGAGATCCGCAAACAGGGGGCTGAGATAATTTTTTTTCTGACCTGGGCCAACCGTAACCGACCTGAGACCCAGTCAGTTCTGACTGAAGCCTACGCCAAGATGGTAAAGGAACTCGGTGCTATCCTGGCACCGGTGGGCCTTGCCTGGGAAGCAGTCCATCGGGTTAAGCCCGATTTTGACCTTCATCACCGGGACGGGCGTCATTCAAACCCTGCTGGTTCTTACCTGGCGGCCTGTGTTTTTTATTCCATCCTGTTCAACACCAGCCCCGAGGGACTTCCCGGAACCTTTTGCTTTAAGGGAAAGAAGCGATTGGGTCTGAAAAATGAACTGGCGTTGTTGTTGCAGAAAGTTGCGTGGGAAACGGTTTCGAATTGGGAAGTGGGAATGCGGGGTGCGGAATAATTAGGAATGCGGAAGGCGGAACAAGTCAGTTCTTAGCCGATAGCTCAAAGCTCGTAGTCAAAGAATCGATTGAAATCCTAAATTTTAGGCATTTTAGTGCATTTTAGGCATTTTAGGCATTTTTTATGATAAAAGCAGTCATTTTCGATTTTGGTCAAACCCTGGTCGATTCTGCCAACGGTTTTCGCAGAGCTGAAAAAGAGGCCCAGGACAAACTGTTTAAAAATTTAGGGTTGACGGTGAGGGAAGATTTTCTGGCGATTTATCGACGGCTTCGCAAAGAATTTCATGATCGATCCAACTTTTCCAGAAATTCACTGTGGCAGGAGGTATTTTTTTACTACTGTGTAGCTGTGGACAGTGAGTTGCTGGTCAGGTGGGAAACCGAGTACTGGGAAACCGTCAAAAATCATACTATTCTGTTTCCCGAAGTAACCGGCGTGCTGTCCTATCTACGCACCCGTTATGAAATCGCATTGATTACCAACACCCAGGGACAAAAAGCAACCGGGACCCATCGCATCAGCTTTTATCCGGAATTGGAAAAATTTTTCAAGGTAATTGTGGTGGCCGGTGAAGGTGGGACTCCTCCCAAACCTGATCCCAGGCCGTTTCATCAATGCCTGGATAAATTGGGAATTTTACCCTCTGAGGCGGTTTACATCGGCGATGACTGGCGCATCGACATTTGCGGGGCAAGAGATGTCGGGATGCACGCCATTTGGCTGAAGCACCATAGCGTTCTGCGGAATTGGCCTGAAGTAGAGGATTCGGTTCCGGTGATCAGGAGCCTAAAGGAACTCCTCGAACTTGAGAAGTTTTTTTCTTAACTTGTCTTTTTAACAATCTGAACAGTATAATCGGTAATCGGGTCAAGATTTGCAATAGTTCCCATTTCGTCAAGAGCCCCGATTTATGAACTTTGTGCAGTATTTGCCTTATCTGTTGAAAATCATAAAAATCTGATCTTATTCGGTTCCGAATGCGCTTAAAGTCCTTGCGGTCATGCTTGTCTGAATATACCGCACCACCGATACGCTTAAAATAGTATCCGGGGGTGTTTTCGACGATTTCTTTCAGGGGTGAATATTTTTCAATCCTGAGCTTCTGAAAGCTTATCGTATCAAGCCGCATCTCCTTGGCAAACCGGGCTATATAAACCATCTCCTCTTCTGTTTCCCCGATATTACCGTAAATAAAGTATCCATGAATAAAGAAATTATATTTGTTTAAGGTCTTAAAGGCGTTCCTTGTCTGTTTTTGAGTAATCCCTTTGTTAAGCTGTTCCAATATTTTATCGTGGGGCGATTCAATGCCGATCAAGTAAAGCTTGAAACCCGCTTTATCGGCTTTTTCCAACAGGTCGGGGTCTCGACCGATTTCTATGCGGGTCTGGACGCAGAACCTTTTCTTTATACCGTTTTCGATAATCAGGTCGCACAGCTGTTTGCTCCTTTTGGGATTGGTAAAGAAATTGTCGTCACTGAACATGACGACGTCGGCCGCAATGTTCTTTAACTCCTCAATGACCGAGTCCAGCGGCCGCTCCGCATATTTTCTTTTCTGGCCGAGGGGATTCAAGCTGCAGGTGCAAAATTTGCAGTTGTATGGGCACCCCCGGGAAGTGAGAACCGTATCGAAGGTTAAATCCGTGATCCGGGCACCGCTTTGGATCCATTGATAATCATGTCTTCGGAGTGATCTGTCCGGGAAAGCCGCTGCCGATATGTCCGGAAGAGGCCTGGGGTCATTATGAATCACGGTTCCGTTTTTCCGGTACGAGAGTCCGAGAATATCATTATAGCCAGGGCCGTTGACAACTTCCCGGATGGTATCTTCTCCTTCACCCCTGACAATGATATCAATATTCTGGCATCTCTCAAATAAATACTCAATTTCTTCAGTTGCTTTGTAGCCGCCGACCACGGTGGTTACATCATCCGGTAATTGGCTGATAAGGTCACAGATCAGATTGAACTGGGAATTCCAGGTAATGCTGATGCATATCAGATCGATTTCATTTTTAATAAATTCGGATAATAATTTTACATCCTGGAATTTCTTCTCGTATCTCAAATCAAGAAGGGTTACCTTGCCGACGTGGTCTTTGATATTGGTCGCTATGTACTCCAGACCCGTGGGTGGGAAAATACCCATTGTTGCTGTTGAGTCTTTAAAATAGGGGTACAGGGCGAGTACGTGATTATATTTCACTGTTCCTCTCTATTCTTGTGATCGGTTTTCATCGGCCGGGATGCTTTTTTTAATGGTCAACCTGTTTTTTCCTCGTTTTCTTTCGTAGCTAATTTTATCCATCAGTTTTCGGGTAATATGAATTCCGAGCCCTCCAATTTTGGCGCTCTCAACATCGGTGGGGAGTTCGGGCACCTTTTTTTGGAGTGGGTTAAAAGTCAAGACATCGTCTTCAATACTTGCAGTCAGTATATGGTCATCCATCTTAATTGTGAACTGAATATTATGCTCCCGGTCGTCTTTGAAACCATATAAGACTGTATTTGTAAACAATTCATCCAGGCAGATGTTAATCTCTGATATGCTGAGTTCGGGCAACCCGATATGGCGACCAAAAGCAATTAAATGTTGGTTTAAGGCTTCTAGTTCGGACAGTTTGCTTTTGAGTTCAAATGAATAATTTTGTGTTTCCACTTTAATCAATAATATCCTATGTCTCTTGCCAGTTTAAAATGACTTTGCCGGATTTTCCCGAGCGCATGATCTCAAACGCTTTTTCATATTCTGTATAAGGAAATCGGTGGGTAATAACAGGTTTGATGTCCAGACCCGACTGTATCATGACGGTCATTTTATACCAGGTTTCGTACATCTCACGTCCGTAGATGCCTTTGATGGTCAATCCGTTGAAGACGACAAAGTCCCAGTCAATGGCCGTGTTCGGCGGCAGGATGCCTAAAAGGGCAATTTTCGCTCCATGGCACATATTGGGCAGCATCGCGCGCAGGGCGTCGGGGTTGCCGGACATTTCCATACCCACGTCAAAACCTTCCTTCATGCCCAGCTTCTTCTGAGCATCTTCGATCTTCTGCCGCCTGGCGTCCAGTACCAGGGTGGCACCCATCTTTTTGGCCAGTTTCAGGCGATAGGGATTGACATCGGTTACGGCCACATTGCGTGCACCGGCATGCCGGGCGATGGCGGCGGCCATACAACCGATGGGGCCGGCTCCGGTGATCAGAACGTCTTCTCCCAGTAAATCAAAGGATAAGGCCGTGTGGGTGGCGTTACCCAGCGGGTCAAAACAGCTGAGGATATCCATCGGAATATCCGGATCGCAATACCAGACATTGGTCTGAGGTATGCTTAAATACTCGGCAAAGGCACCGGGGCGATTGACGCCGACACCGCTGGTTTTCATGCACAGATGCCGCCGGCCGGCCAGACAATTGCGGCAGTGCCCGCATATCAGATGGCCTTCGCCGGAAACTAAATTACCGGGTTTGAAGTCATGAACATTGTCGCCGATTTCAGCCACTGTACCAACAAACTCGTGGCCGACGTGCATGGGAACCGGTATGGTTTTTTGGGCCCAGTCATCCCAGTTGTAGATATGAACGTCGGTGCCGCAGATGGCGGTCCTTTGAATTTTGATCAGGACATCATTGATTCCGATTTCCGGCACCGGCACATCCTGCAGCCAGATGCCAGGCTCCGGTTTTGCCTTTACAAGTGCCTTCATTTTCATTGCCACGGCCTTTCATGGTAATTTCAGCAGATGGTTAATTCCCGGTCGCAAAACCGGAAATCCGAAGCACGAAACTCGAAATCCGAAACAAACTCGAAATTCGAAAGTTCAAATTATCCAAACAGAAATATGTACTCCTAGTAATTCTGAATACTGAAAATCCATATTTTCGGTTTAGGATTTTTATATTTTGATCATTTGGATTTGTTTCGAATTTCGATATTCGTATTTCGAATTTATTTCCTTTCTAATGGCGCCAATTGGTTTAAACTCATGTCATTCGTATCTGCTATTGAGTAATAATACTGAGCTCCCTGCCTACTTTGATGAATTTTTCCAGGGCAAACTCCAGATCTTCTTTGTTATGGGCTGCTGAAATCTGAACCCGTATGCGCGCCTGGCCCTTGGGCACCACAGGGTAGAAGAATCCGATGGCGTAAACACCTTGATCCAGTAGCCTGGCCGCCATATCCTGGGCCAATTGGGCATCTCCCAGCATGATCGGAACAATGGGATGACTGCCGGGTTTGATGGTAAAGCCTGCCCGGGCGATTTCTTTTCTGAAAAAATTAGTGTTTGATTCCAGCCTTTGTCTGGGGGCCTTGGATTCTTCCAATAAATCGATGGTCTTTAGGGCAGCCGACACAATGGGAGGCGCCAGGGAGTTGGAAAAAAGATAGGGTCGCGAACGTTGCCGGAGTATTTCGATGATGTCCTTGCGTCCCGTGGTGAATCCGCCGGATGCGCCTCCCAGGGCTTTGCCCAGGGTTGAAGTGATGATGTCGACCCGTTGCTGAACCCCGCAAAGCTCGACAGTGCCGCGTCCTGTGGGGCCAACAAAACCGGTGGCATGGCTGTCATCGACCATTACGAGGGCATCGTATGTTTCAGCCCGATCACAAATCTTGTCAAGTTTGGCATAGTCCCCATCCATGCTGAAGACGCCGTCGGTGGCGATCATTCTGGTTTTGGCTGATGCAGATTCTTTCAGACATTTTTCCAGTGAATCCATGTCGCCATGGTCGTAACGAAAGCGTGCCGCTCTGCACAAACGGACACCGTCTATGATCGATGCATGATTTAAAGCGTCTGAAATGATGGCGTCTTTTTCACCCAGCAGGGTTTCAAACAATCCGGTGTTGGCATCAAAACACGATGAGTAAAGAATGGTGTCATCGGTCCCGAAAAAATCACTGATTTTCTTTTCAAGCTCATGGTGGATGTCCTGGGTGCCGCAGATAAAGCGCACCGAAGCCATTCCAAACCCCCGGTCATCGAGGCCCTTTTTTACCGCTTCAATGATCTCCTTATTATCCGCCAGACCAAGATAGTTGTTGGCGCACATATTTAATACCAACTTTGCACCAACTTTGATACGGGCTTGCTGGGCTGAAGTTATATGCCGCTCGGATTTATAAAGGCCGGATTCGGTGATCTCATCCAGTTCGTTTTGAAGCTCATCCCGGAATTTTCCATACATGGGTGCCTCCTTTGGCCAGATAACAGATGACCCGTCTTCGCCTGACGGCTTCGCCGCGGCAATTAGATAACCCGTCATCGCTGTTTAGTCTCGCCGGGACAAGTCGGCGTGGCAAGCAATGAACGGTGCTATCGCTCTGAAATTTATATATGATCTATATCGGTTTAGATTTATTGTTTTTTGGTTTATATTATACGAAAAAAGGATTTTATCAACCGGCATTGTGTTATACCAGAGATTCGAATTTAAACAATAAAAAGGTAAACCCGAGATTACCCGAGGTCCCTGGGGTTTGCGATTGTGGAGTATTGGAATGATGGAGTGTTGAAAAAAGTATCCATATATTATGCATTACTCCAGTACTCCAATACTCCTAAATCAATATAAATTTGAAATTACCGAATGGAGTGGTCTTCTTTTTATACTAGATCCATTTTAATACAAAAGCCACAGGAAGAGAGCGAGAAGCATGAAATCAACGGAAAGCAAGGCGGAAGTGCATCGTATTCAAAAACATTACCAGGGTCACCTTTTCTCATTTGTGAGTGAAGATGTTACCTTGCCCAACGGCTCCCGGGTCGAAATGGCGGTGGTGCGCCATCCGGGATCCACCGCCGTCGTACCCCTTTTAGATGACAACACGGTTGTCATGGAACTTCAGTACCGGCATGCGGTGGGGGAATACCTGCTGGAAATTCCCGCCGGCACCATGGAACCCGGAGAGCTTCCGCTGGATTGCGCCGGAAGGGAACTGGAAGAAGAGACCGGATTTAAAGCGACGCGTATGACTGAATTGGGTCCGGTCCACATTCTTCCGTCCTATTCCGATGAGATCACCCATGTGTATATCGCCAGGGGATTGATCCCGGCGCGTCAGAGACTCGACAAGGATGAAATCCTGGAAATTGTGCACTATCCTTTTGACCAAACCCTCAGGATGATCGCCGATGGGCGCATCACCGATGCATTGACGGTCCTCAGTCTTCAAAAAGCCTGGTTTTACTTCTCTGGAATGCCTAAAATGCGCTGAAATGCCTAAAGTGTCTAAAATACAGGAATTCTGTCAATATTAGGCATTCCCAAAAAGAAGCTTTTCGCTCAATAATTTACATGGCAATTTTCATGCACACACTTGTAAGAGGAGCCTATAGATTAAAGCGCTCGCATATATTCCGCCGACCACTTAAATACCATCTCGATAAAATTCTGCAGGGATTCGGAAAGATATTTGTCTTTGTGGTGGACCATATAGAATTTGCGTGTCATGGACGGATCAGACAGGGGGATCGCACAGAGCCTTTTGTCCCGGATTTCTTCATTGGCCACTCTTCTTGATATCAGGGCGATACCGATCCCATCCTCCACCGCCCTCTTAATGGCGCGGTTGCTGGACAGCTCCAGATGAATGTCAACCGCAAGGTCATTTTTACGGATATAGTTCTCCAAAGCTCTGCGCGGGGCTGACCCGGTTTCATGCATGATTAGCATCTGATCTTCAAGATGCCGGGGGGTCAAAGCCGGGTGACGGGCCAGGGGGTGGTCAGGAGGAGTTATGACAACCAATTGGTCTTCCAGGACTTCCTTGACCAGCAGTTTATGGTGTTCGACAGGATAAGAAATAAATCCCAAATCGTTTTCCAGGGTTGCTGTATGACTCACCACCTGTTCGGTTGGCAGGATGTTCATTGTAATACGCACCATTGGATAGGTTTTGCTAAAAGGTATAATGATACGTGGCAGGTAGTAGTCGCCGAAGCTCTCACTTGAAAGAATCCGGATTCGTCCTCGCTTGCGTTCCTGAAAATCACGGATGCTCTCTTCGGCTTTGCTTTCCAGTTCAAATATTTTTTCGGCAATCTCGTAAAGCACCTCACCGGCATCCGTCAGGACCAGTTTTTTACCGATATGATCGACAAACTTCATATCGTAATATTCCTGCAGACGCTGAATCCCCTTCGTGACCGCTGGCTGGGTGATGAAGAGTTCTTCGGCCGCCACACTCAAATTTCTTTTTTTGGCAGCTAAATAAAATATTTTCAACTGATTGAGGTTCATCTGTTATAACTTTTTGTAATGGCCATAATAAATAGTATTATATAAATTATTAGCACACTTATTATGCAATTAAAACAAATACTGCATCAATTAAACCAAATTGGAGGTGATAACTAAAATAACCAATTATTGCCAAAATCCTGGATTCAATAACCTGGAGTTATTTAAATGATTAAAATAAGTGCTTTGACTTTATAAATAAAATTATCTAATTTCACCAGACTTTTCGTCTGATCACAGAACTATCAAACATTGCTTCGAAGGAGAGAAAATGTGAGAGATCAAGCACAGGTTGTTATTATCGGCGGGGGCATCTTTGGGACCAGCATAGCGTATCATCTTGCCAGGGCCGGATGTACCGACGTCGTTCTGGTGGAAAAAGGTGAATTAACCAGCGGCACGACGTTTCATTCCGTTGGCCTGGTTTCCCAGTTCCGTACCTCTCCGGCATTGATGAAAGTGATGAATTACACCATCAATCTTTACAGTGAACTGGCCAAAGGGGAAGGTGGCGATTCCCTTGGCTGGCACACGGTGGGAAGTTTGAGACTGGCCAGCAGTAAAGATCGCTTAAAAGCGCTGCAAAGGGAAGTCAGCCGGGCCAACGCCATTGGCTTGACCGCTGATATCATATCGCCTGAAGAAGTTTTGAAAAGGTGTCCCCAATTGGCCTCTGACAGCCTTTACGGTGCCGTTTACGTGCCGGATGACGGGCATATAGACCCCAGCGGAATTACCTTCGAGTTCGCGCGACAGGCCAGGAAGATGGGGGTTGAAATCAATACCAACGTGCGTGTCACCGATATTAAGCTTTCGCCGGCAAGGGAGGTAACCGCAGTCATAACAGATCATGGCAACATCAAAACCGAATGCGTCGTCAATGCCGCCGGGCAGTGGGCGCCGCGAATCGGCGAAATGGTGAGCGTTCACATTCCCATCGTTGCCATGATGAATCAATACCTGACGACCAAACCGATTGAGGGCCATGAATTGCCGACAAACACGCCGGTGATCAGAGACCCGGACAGATTGTTCTATTGCCGGGAAGATGTCGGCTCCTACCTGATCGGCGGATTTGAAACCAATCCCAAACCCTGGTCCACAGGGGGGGTGCCTTGGGAATTTACCCAGGAACTGCTGCCCGGGGAATGGGAGCTGTTTGAAGGCATTATGGAAGGTGCCATGCAGCGGATTCCCATCCTGAACGAAGCCGAGGCGATTGAGCTTATCAACGGCCCTGATGCGTTCACCCCTGACGGGTATTATGCCATGGGTCCGGTTCCCGGTTTGAAGGGGTTTTATGTTGCGGCCGGCGGATCCGACAACGGTATTGCCGGTGGCGGCGGTGTGGGGATGCTGATGGCTGAGTGGATTCTGGAAGGGGAGACTTCCATTGATACCCATGAAATGAATGTGAGACGTTTTGGACCACACCTGACGGATAAAGCTTTCCGTGTTGAACAATGCCGCGAAGTGATCCGATATTATTACCACCTGCGTTATCCCAATGACGAGAACGAATGGGGGCGTCCCCTGCGCACCAGTCCGCTTTATGATCGTTTGAAGGAACTGGGTGCTGTTTTCGGGCTCAAAAACGGCTGGGAAAGGGTGAATTATTTTGATACGGGCAAAACCTGGCGGCAGGCCGGCGCCGATCAGAAAAACTGGGGCTGGGAGCGGCCACCGTATTTTGATCAGGTGGGCAGCGAAGTTAAAGCTGCCCGTGAACGGGTGGCACTGTTTGACATGACCTCGTTTGGCAAGATTCGACTGCGCGGTCCCGGTGCACTGGATCTCCTCCAGCAACTGTCGGCCAACAATCTCGACAAGCCTGTCGGAAGCGTTACCTATACCCAATTTTTAAATCCGAAAGGCGGGATTGAAAGCGACGTGACCGTCACCCGTTTGAAGGATGACGAATTCAGAATCATCTCCGGAACGTCTTTTGTGTCCAACGACTTTGGATGGATTCAGCTTCACATGCCGGTCGACGGATCGGTTGAAATTGAAGATGAGACCGAAAGCTTATGCTGCCTGACGTTATGGGGCCCTGAGTCCCGGAAGGTACTGGCATCCGTCTGCAAAAGCGACTTATCCAATGCGGCTTTCCCGTACATGACGGCCCAATCTATCGAGATAAAAAATATCACCGTCTGGGCACAGCGGGTGAGCTATGTCGGTGAACTCGGTTGGGAGTTTTACATTCAACCCGGGGACGCAGTGACGGTGTGGGATGTTCTGATGTATGCCGGCGCTGATTGCGGTATTCAACCTGCCGGATACAAGGCCTTGGATGCTCTGCGAATAGAAAAGGGCTATCTATACTGGAGCGGCGATATTACACCGGCGGATAATCCCCTGGAAGCGGGATTAGGGATGTTTGTGAATCTGGACAAGCAGGATTTCGTCGGCAAAGAGGGTCTGGAGAGAATCAAAATGCAAGGCCTGCGCTCAAGGCTGACGGCCCTCACCATGGGCGCCGGCGGCAACCTCTACGGCGGCGAATCAGTATATGCCAACGGTAAGGTCATTGACCGAATACGTTCGGGCAATTACGGGTATACCATCGGCCGGGACATTGGTCTGGTCTATCTGCCATTGGAACTGGCCAGGGCCGGTGCTGAACTGGAAGTCCAGGTCATGGGTGAGCGTGTCACGGCGACAGTTGCCGACCTGCCGCTTGTGGATCCCAAAGGAGAGAAGATCAGGGCATAGTTAAAGCCTATTGGTTGATAAGGCGTTATCTTCAGATGACAGAGAACAGAAGTCAGAGGTCAGATGACTTATCTGCACTGTCAGAATGCATAGCCGACAAATTGAACCGGAGGTCCTGATTTCTCCTAACCTTTACTTGAGTTGACAAAATGCTAAGCTAGAGTCAAAACATCTATTGACTATATGATTTCGCAAATTTTGATGGCCATTTGGATGTGGTGATTAGTTTACAGTATCTGCAATTTATGCATGCTAATAAAAACTTTGATACATAGCAGATACCCGCAATGGAGGCTCATTTGCGATAAGTTTACAATACATGTAGTTTTTAGAGATCAAATTTTGTACAGATACTATAAGAGATATCTGCAAGTTAGGCTCATCTATGATTAGTTGGAGAACCGTTAAGTCAAGTATATGTTTGTCTTTACGTTGCCTTCCCCATATGGCTTATCATTGCATCCTTGATGTCACTCCAGTAGGCGTTTAGATTCGGAATAACATGCCCCATCCCCTTCACAACCATGAACTCTGCATCTGGAATCGCTGCAGACGTTGCCTTTCCCCCAGCTAAAGGTACGAGAGGATCCTCGTCACCGTGTATAACCAATGATGGTACTTTTAGCCTTCCAAGTTCATCTGTTCGATCTTTTTGAACCATAATGGCTAGATATTGGCGGCCTATACCCTCTGGGCAGAATGATCGATCGAAAGCTTGAGTTGTTATTATTTTATGAAATTCTTCATCGAATTGAAGCCCTGATCCATAGATCAGCTTCAAAAAATCGACCATGTACTCAATAGCGCCATCTCGATCTTTTGGGATTGGCTTCATCATTGCTTCCATAGCATCTTGTGATGGAAGAAATTCACTACGGTTCCCACAATGACTGTAGATGGAGGTCAAACTAATCGTGCGTGAAGGATTATTGATAGCGAATGTCTGAGCAATGTACCCTCCCATGGACATTCCACAGATGTGCGCTTTCTCTATCTTCATTTCGTCAAGCAAATCAACAGCGTCATTGCTCATGTCCTCGATTGTGTAAGGTACTGAAACTTTTTCACCTGAGAATAAAGCCATGATCTTTTCCATGATTTCCTCAGAACTGAGTCCCTCAAATTTCGTTGACAACCCGGAGTCTCTGTTATCGTATCTGATAACGTAGAATCCATTATCGGCAATCTGTTGGCAAAATTCACTTTGCCAGTGGATCAACTGGCTTCCAAGCCCTATGATTAGGAGCAATGCAGGGTGTGATGATTTCCCAAAGGTATCATACTCGATCTGTATTCCGTTCGCATTTGCTGTTGCCATTTTTGCCTCCTTATGTTGACCTGATGATTCATTGCACAGTACCACTCATCCCCTGACCACTTTATAAACACCTCATAACATCCATCCCATACTCAAACCTACAGCGAGGGCAAACAGTCCCATGGGCTGGCAATCACAGGTGTCTCCACAGTGCCGATATTGCGATAATCTATAGAAAAGGACATCTCTGAGAGCCTGTGATCGTAAAATATCACAAGTTTGGGGAAACTTGTGATTAGTAGATGTAACCACCACTTGCGTAAAAATGCAGATACTATCTGAGGCAGGTTTGGCGAAGAAGGTGATACTTTCTTGTCATTAGCTTTAGGCTTCATAATTTCATATCCTTAGGTTTAGCATTAGTTGTTATACCGATTTTTATTTATCAACCTAATACTCTGATAAAGATGAAACCACAACTTTTCCCATATTTGCGATACGTAGATTTAACCACAACTCTGGTAAAATTACAGTACCATAATTTATGGTTGCCAAGTCAAATAAATCTTAACTTCGATGATTGCAAATCATCTCTGTAAACCGGCATCTGATTTACATTTTGTCTTCTGTCCTTTGTCATCTGATCTCTTCCCCCTATTTCACTCCAGCCAATACAAGCCCCAAAAATATGGCAGCGATTCCTAAGATTTTTGAGAGGTAGCGCGGCTCCTTAAGAAATGACATACCAAACATGGCACCCAAAGGGATACTGAGCTGGCGAAATGCGGCCACATAGCTGACGTTGGAAACAAAGTTCATCGAAACTAAAACCAGGCCCCAACCAAGATAGATGCCGATGCCGGTTATGGCAGCTGCCCCTTTATAGGATTGAAGAACTTCCGGCATGCGTCGCCTCTCACGCCTGCTTAACATCACGAACAGGCTCTGCCAGAGCGAACAACTGATTCCTTCCAGCACCATATATACCAACGTGCCCTCTACCGGACTCATGGGTTTGCCGGGGAGCTCTCTTAGATAACGCAGGGCCATATCATCCGCGACGGTATAGGCCGCGATCCCTGCTGCTGCCAGAACTGCCAGAAAACAGCATTGATTTAGGTAGCCTCGTAAATGAAAGTCAGCAAAAGCTTTCAAAGGCAGTATGATGCATCCCGCGATAATAATAATTATTCCGATGATAAACCATACGCTAAGGGGCTGGCCTTTGCCCAGAAACAGAGTTAGGAGAAATACCAATATGACGGGTAAGGAGCGTGCCAGGGGATAGGCAATCGAGATGTCGCCGGCTCGGTAGGCACCGGCTAAAGCTTCTAGATAGGCGGCCAGGAAAAAGCCGGACAAAACGACAATGGCCCATACCGATGACGGGATAAATTGTATGGAACCCCGGTAATAAAAAAGAAACGGCGAAATACAGATTACGCCGATGGTGTTCGCCACCAGATAGAAGGCCTGGGTCGGATGCTCCTTTTTGCTGATAAAATTCCAGCCGGCGTGGGTGAAAGCTGAAATGATGAGGAGTATGGCAGCAGTAACAGACATAATAAAACTTTCGAAGCAATGGTATCAGGCCATGGTACGGAATAAAAGTTTTCTAGAATGGGGAAGGCGGAATGCGGAAAATAAGAAAAGGCGTAAGGCGCAGGGCTCAAGGCCTAAATCCTATGTTTCTGTGCATGTGAATTGCGATTTCAATCTGCAATTCAATCATTTACCCGTTTTTTTTTCCGCATTCCGCATTCCCAATTCCGAATTCATGCGCCTCAGCTATCCTCAACCTCAGCAATACACCCTTCAATAATATCGAGTGCTCGGTCCATTTCTTTTCGAGAAATGGTCACGGCCGGGGTGAGGGTGATAATGTTTCCCATGGTGAGTTTGAAGCTAAGCCCCTTTGAAAGGGCGGCGTACATGACCGCTTCGGCTTTCTCGGAGGCCCGTTCACGGGTCTGTCTGTCTTTCACAAGCTCGATGCCAAGGAACAAACCCAGCCCGCGAACATCGCCGATCACAGGATAGCGGTCTTTCATTTCATTCAGGCGTCCGAGGGCGTATTGCCCCAGATTGCGGGCGTGCGCTACAAGATTGTGGGTTTCGATATAATTGATGGTTGCCAGTGCCGCCGCACACCCGACGGGACTTTTCTCATGGGTATAATGGCCCATCGCCCGGTCACCGGCAACATCCAACGCTTCACTGGCAATCATGGCTGCCAGAGGGAAAACCCCCCCGCCTAACCCCTTGCCGATGACGACAATGTCCGGAACGGTCTCGAAATTTTCAAAGGTAAACATTCTACCTGTACGGCCGAGGGCGTGGGGGATTTCATCAAAAATCAACAAGGCACCATGGCGGTCGCAGGCCTGGCGGATTTTTTGCCAGTACCCGGGCCTGGGAATATAGGGAGTGCTGCGGATGGGTTCTGCAATAACCGCGGCAATGTCGCCTTCTTTTTCGAGAATGTATTCTACGTAGTTGGCACAGACCAAATCACAGCCTCCCCGGTCCGAGCAGCCAAACACGCAGTGATACTCATCGGGAGGTGGCACATGCTCGGTTCCCGGAAGCAGCGGGCCCATGTCCTGGCGGAAAATGGCCTCACCCCCGATGGAAATGGTGTCCAGGGTGGCACCGTGGAAAGAATCCCACATTGAGATGGTTTTATGGCGGCCGGTTGCCACCCGCGCCAGCTTTACCGCCATTCCGATGGCTTCGGCCCCCCCCGGGCAGAATAAGGACTTGTTAAGATTGCCGGGGGCGATGTCGGCCAGTTTTTTGGCCAGCTCAACGGCAACCCGGTTGGTATAGCGGCGGGTGCAAAATGAAAGCTCATCCAGCTGGTTTTTGATGGCGCTAATTACATCAGGGTTTGCAAAGCCGACCTGGTGAACGTTGTTGCCATGAAAATCCATGTAGCGGCGACCCTGCATGTCTTCGATATAAATACCTTCGCAGGCGCGCATGGTGTTAAGGCAGGGAGTGGACAGCGATTGTTTCAGAAAGTAGCGCGCGTCTTCATCCAGCAGTGACCGGCTTTCAGCATCGATATGCTCTTTTTGCCATTTTTCACGGCGGGGGGATAGGTTAATGTCACCCTCGGATTTGGGGAGTCGAGACATTGCTAATCTCCTTAGTTAAATAACAGGGGAGTATCCCCCTTCGTCATGCCAAGGCGTGACTTCGGCGCGACATGCTGGAGTGATGGAGTCAGGGGATTTCGGATTTCGGATTGCAAATTTTGGATTGAAAAATACAATCGGATCAGGTTTATAATATAATTCTGCAATCCAAGATCCCAAATCCACAATCGGATCACTCGGTGAATTAGTCTTCTATCCGGACATAGACCCTTTATCTTAATATCCGCTGGCCGTTGTTTTAGTCAAACGAATAATGCTTATAGGATCGATAACTCGGAGTTATCCAATCCTCTGTAACTTTTTGTTATGCTCAAAATCACAATTTTTAACTTGATTTGCCACCGTGACTCCAATAATTGATTTAGAAGCTGTCGGACAAAATCCTCCCCCATCAAGGGGGAGGACTTATGCAGAAGTGCTGGCACATCGGCATACCTGTCTAACTGGCAAAATGCTCAGGAGCGGACCTATGAAAAAAGATAAAAGAATTGAGCGCGAGCAGGGGGATGTCAACACCACCGGCAACCGCAGGGAATACTGGAAACGGAATTTAAAAGGCGAATCAAGGCGATGGTTTGATGAAGATCAGAAATATTTTTTGCACCAGAGCCTGTCGACTCCGGTGCTAAATGTTTTGGCCCGGGCCCAAGGTGTTTACATTGAAGATTTAGACGGGAAAAAATATATCGATATGCACGGCAATGGTGTGCATAATGCCGGGTTCAACAACCCGGCCGTTATTGAGGCCGTCAAAAAGCAATTGGAAGAAAACATGACCTTTTGCCCCCGCCGCTACACGAATATTCCGGCCATCGAGCTGGCCAAAAAGCTGGCGCAAATTACACCCGGTGATCTGTGCCGTTCTCTTTTCTGTCCGGGCGGATCCGAAGCCATTGAGATGGCGTTGATGCTGGCCAAGCAGGTCACCGGCCGCTTCAAAACCATTTCTTTCTGGGATTCCTTTCATGGCGCCGGCCTGGGAGCGGCCAGTGTCGGCGGTGAGGAGCATTTTAGCGGCGGATTCGGCCCCATGGTTCCGGGCGCTTTTCATGTTGAGTTTCCCAACTACTACCGGAACCCCTGGGGATTTAAATCCGAAGCGGACGTGGATGCAGAGTGCCTGCGCCAAATTGAACTGGTGTTAAAGCGCGAACCCGAAATGGCGGCAATCATCGGTGAACCCATCTCCGCCACCCCGGTGGTTCCGTCCCGCCGGTTCTGGCTGGGCGTAAAAGAACTGTGTGAACAGTATGGAACCCTGTTAATTTTTGATGAAATTATCGAAGGCTTCGGTCGCACCGGCAAACTGTTTGCCTGCGAGCATTTTGTTACGCCCGATATTCTGGTTCTTGGAAAATCCCTGGGCGCCGGACTGCTGCCCTTTGCCGGCATTGTAACCCATGAAAAATATAACATCTGCCAGCATCGCTCGGTCGGCCATTACACCCATGAAAAAAATGCTTTATGTTCTGCGGCCGCCCTGGCTGAAATCGATTATATTATAGAGCATAAACTCCCTGAACATGCTGCCGAACTTGGCGATTATACATTGAAGAGACTAACCAAACTCAAAGAGAAGCACCCTTTGATCGGCCATGTGGCCGGCCTGGGGCTTCACATCGGCATCGATCTTGTCAGCGAGCAGAAAACCAGGAAGCGGGCGGTGGATGAGGCCGAGATTATTATGTTTAAATGCCTGGAAAAAGGACTTTCCGCCAAAACCATTGAAGGCAATGTGTTGACTTTAAGACCGGCGCTGGTCATTACCCGGGAGGAAATGGACCGGGCGATTGATATTATTGAGGAGGCGATCGGAGAGGTTGAACAGGGCAGCCGTTTCTAACCTTGACCTTGACCGGGGTGAAGCCCATTCCTGCCTCCCAAATATTCCTGCAAAAGTATAACAAAGATTCATAAATAGTATATATAATATTAATTTGACTTATATTTCTATCAATATGTATATTGTTGTCATTTGCGGCGCAGGCCGATTTTTTTGAAGAGGTAATTTGCCATCGATTTTATAGTTATCCCATTTTTGCTATTAGCGGGTTCTTATGTCGGTTGGAATATAGGTGCCAACGATACGGCCAACTGTATCGGGACAACTGTGGGCTGCGGGTTGCTTTCTTTCAGGCGTGCGGCTTTTCTGGTAGCCGTCTTTTCGGTTTTGGGCGCTGTGTTACAAGGGCAACATGTTATGCACACCATCGGCACAGGCATCGTCAAGGCGGAGCTTGATCTTTTGGCCGTTTTTGTTGCGTTGGTATGTTCCGGCATTTTTGTTACCCTGGCAACCTTTTTCAGAATTCCTACCTCAACTTCCCAGGCCATCGTGGGGGGGATTGTCGGTGTCGGCCTGGCGATTGATGCCCCGATCGCTTATACAAAATTTTTTACCATTGCCGAAAGCTGGGTGATTTGCCCGCTTCTGGTCATGGTGCTTGCTTTCGGCCTTTATCATCTGATTACCAGAATATTGCGCAGGTTCCTAACCGGAAGTATTCTGGTCCAGAATGCCATGGGTTGGCTGGCTATTTCTTCTTCGTGCTATGTGGCCTTTACTTTGGGAGCAAATCATGCGGGGGTTGCAGTGGGTCTTTTAGCCAACCTGGTAATTATCAACCCCATGGTACTGCTTATGATCGGGGGGCTTTCCATCGCAACCGGAGCAGTTACCTATGGCAAAAAGGTGACCGATACCGTGGGAAAAGGTATAACTCAGCTCGATATTACAGCAGCCTTTGTTGCTCAGATTTCTTCTGGTTTTGGGATACATCTTTTCTCATTTTTCGGCATCCCGATTTCCACATCTTCTGCGATCGTGGGAGCAGTCGTGGGCGTTGGACTGGTAAAGGGCGCAAGATCCATCAGTCAGAAGACGATCTGGACGATTGTAATCGGATGGGTTATGACACCCACGCTGGCGGCTTTTTCGGCATATATCATTTACAAGCTACTCAAGCTGGTTTTTTAAAAACATGCTGGATTTTTAAATGTCAGGTTGCTATGATTAAAAACTTTGATCCAACCGCTATAAAAATCAAAAGGAGCAATACATGATTTTTAAAAAGGAAAAAGAGGTCATCGAACTCATCATAAAATACATTGAGGAGGCGGAACGGTGCCTGTTAACCGCCGAAAATGCCATTCAGCTTTATATCAACGACGAAATCAAGAATGCGAAATTACTGGCCCGTAAAACCCGAAAGCTGGAATCGGAAGCGGACCTGATCCGTTATGATATTCGGGATAAATTGTATTCGGGTGCCTACTTACCGCTGTTGCGGGAGGATATCTATAAATTAGTCGAAAGCATTGACAAGGTGGCCAATGCCGGTGAAGCGTGCTGCGATTTTTTTCTTAATCAACGCCCTGTTATTCCAGCTGATTTGAAGGCGCCCTTCTGGGAAACCGCCAAAAAATCCCTGGACACTTTTATTCCTCTTAAAAACGCGGTCCTTTGTTTCCTGCAAGGGGAATGTCCGACCGAGGTTGCCCGCCAGCATG
The DNA here is from genome assembly GCA_049669725.1 of Desulfobacterales bacterium. Classification (GTDB taxonomy): domain Bacteria; phylum Desulfobacterota; class Desulfobacteria; order Desulfobacterales; family JAFDCJ01; genus JAFDCJ01. Next base: position 7,287 of record JBATKU010000025.1, on the reverse strand, counting down.
CCAAAGAAGTGGGCCTCCATGAGTCCGAAGTTGATAAACTGGAGTGGGATCTAACTAAAGCCATCTTTATTTCCGAACAGGACTACAGCCACAAACTCCATCTGAAGCTTTGCCTGGATGCGATTGTCGAAGTTTCTGACCGGGCAGAAGATTCTGCCGATCACCTCGCTCTAACGATACTCAAATCGTCGTTTTAATATCCACTCCATTCGGAAACAAATCTTAAAATACCTCATTTTCCCCAAACGCTTTGATTTGTTCTTCCTTGTATCCCAACTCCCGGAGGATGGCCGTGGTACTTTCACCAAAGCCCACCGGCGGGGTCCGGACCGAGCCCGGGGTCTCACTCAGTTTGACGGCCACTCCGAGTGTTTTTGATTTTTTACCGTCCTGGCCTTCGATTTCAACCACCGTTTCTCTTTGCAGAAAAAGCGGGTCTTCCAGCACTTCTTTGGTTGATTGAATTTTTCCCCAGCAAATATCTAGATCGGCCAGGATGGCATCCCATTCGTCCAGGGCTTTTTGCTTAAAGGCTTGGCGCATGGACTGCAGGATTTCTGCGCGTCGCTGATCATCGTATTGCAGGGGCGCATATTCGGGGATATCGAGGGTATCGCACAGCTGCTTCCAGAAGCGGTTTTCGACCGCACCGATGGATAAATAGCGGCCATCGGCCGTTTCATAGGTATTGTAGCAGGCATAGCGATGGGACAGAATTCCATCAGCGCGTTTTGGTTCCTGTCCGGTAAGCTGACGAAAAAACAGGGCGGCGGGAAGAAATCCTACCATACCGTCTGTCATGGAGATATCGATATATTGCCCTTGGCCGGTATTTTGCCGGGCAAAAAGGGCTAAAAGAATTCCAATGGCGGCATTCATGCCGCCGCCGGCAATGTCAGCAATTTGAACTCCAGGAATGGCGGGGGGGTGGTCCTTTTCGCCGATCAGATCCAGGACCCCGGCTTTGCTGAGATAATTGACATCGTGCCCGACCCGGTCGCGAAACGGTCCGTCCTGCCCGTACCCGGTAATCGAGCAGTAAATGATTTTCGGATTGGCCTGTTTAACCGACTCGTAGCCAACCCCCAATCGATCAACCACACCCGGCCGGAAGCCCTCCAGCAGCACATCGGCCTTTTCAATCAGGCGATAAAAAATCTCCCGGCCCTTCTCGGTTTTCAGGTTCAGCGACATGTGCTCTTTGTTGCGGTTGATTAAGTTAAAAAAAAGCCCGTCGGCCAGAAAACGTTTGTCTTCAACCGCGATAACCCTGGCGCCGTGATCTGCCAGAATCATCGAACAGTAAGGCCCCGGCAGGAGGCGGGAGAGGTCGATTACAGTTATTCCTTCTAAGGCGCCATGTTTAGCCATAACGTTTTTCTCCAAGCTATTTTGTAATGATTTGCAGGTTGAATTTATTCCATACCGTGTGGTTAGAAAGATGAACGTCGAACATCGAACGCTCAACGGCGAACATCGAATAATGATATCGCTGCGCTCAGCAATTTAATTTCAGTTGTTTACTACTTCTGTTTCTTCATCTTTTCCCATTCAACGTTCGATGTTGGACGTTCGATGTTCGATGTTACTTCCCTTTAAAAGCCGGTTTTCTCTTCTCCATAAAAGCCTTAACCGCCTCGACGACATCCTCTGAGGGCAGGGCGGCAGCGTTCTTCTGGGCCACGTACTGCAGGCCGGCACCGATATCGTTGTCACGGCTGTACAATATGACTTCTTTAGTGCCCTGAACGGTTAGCGGGGGACAATCGGCAACCCGATCGGCAAGCTTTTGGGCTTCGGCGTACAACATGTCACGGTTTTCGCATATTCGTGTGATCAAACCCATCTGCAGGGCTTCTTCGGCCGTAAAATTACGACCGGTCAAGGCCAGTTCTCTGAACCAGCCATGCCCGATAATGTAAGGTAAACGCTGCAGGGTACCCAGATCGGCAATGATGCCCATGGGAGTTTCCCGGATGCTGAACACGGCATCTTTGGTTGCGATGCGAATATCGCAGGCACTGATCAGGTCGATCCCCCCGCCGATGCAGTGGCTGTGAATGGCAGCAATCACCGGTTTACTGCAGCGTTCGATACTGGTTATGCCTTCCTGGAGCTTTAATATCTTCCTGCGCGTGGCCTCCCGTTGATCTGCGGCTTGACCGCTTAGCAGAGATCCGGCTTCCTCAAGATCGGTACCCGCGGTAAAACTTTTGCCTTCAGCTTTGATGACCACAGCGCGTACGTCGGTATTTTGATCAAATTTTTCAAGATGCTCTGAAAGTTCTTTAAAAAAATCTGTCCCCATGGTGTTGCGCTTTTCAGGGCGATTCAAGGTCAACCAGGCGACATGTGCGTCAATTTCAGCTTTGAATTGGGTAGATTCCATCATATGATATTCTCTCCTTCACATGGGATAAATTTATAATATTCAAATGATCGGACTCGAAAATAGTTGATTCAATAATTAAAGTCAATTGCGATCTGAATTGGCCCAAAAGATAATTGACCTGCCTACGGGTCTGGAGTATTGTGCCTATTCTGACTATATTCGAATTTTTATACGCGGGGTGACAGCATGAAGGTTACCAGCATACAACTCGAAATTACGGATCGACCCAAAGATGAAAATGTGAAGCACGCCCTCCATATCCTTGACGGGGTGCCGGATAGCGATCTCATCCTGCTGCCTGAGATATGGCCCAGCGGCTATTTTTCCTTTGATCGCTATCAGGCTGAGAGTGAGCCAATCGTCGGCCCAACTGTAAATGCGTTCAGCCAAAAAGCCGTTGAACGGGGCTGTCATATTTTAATGGGCAGCCTGGTTGAAAATAATGGGGGACGCATCTACAACACCGCTCTTTTGCTGGATCCGGAAGGTAATACGATTGCACGCTATCGCAAAATTCATTTGTTTGGCTATCAGTCGGATGAGAGAAAAATTTTAACTGCCGGCCGGGATGTTGTCGTGGTTGATACGCCCTGGGGACCGAGCGGGTTCTCCACCTGCTATGATTTGCGATTTCCGGAGCTTTTCAGGTTGATGGTCGACAGGGGAGCCAAGTTCTTTATTATTCCTTCGGCCTGGCCCATGGCGCGGTTGGATGCCTGGAGACTTTTCAACCGGTCCCGGGCGCATGAAAACCTGGCCTATCTTATTTCCTGCAACTGCGCCGGATACAATGCCGGCACTCAATATGCCGGACACAGTATGATCGTTGATCCCCTTGGGCAGGTGATTGCCGAAGGCGGCGAAAATGAGGAGTTGGTGACGGCCGAAATTGATCCCGGATTGGTGGATTCGACCAGAGAGGAGTTCAGCTTTTTAGATAATCGGGTGTTCAGTTAAATGCCCTCCTGAATGAGCAAAAGCCGCTCATTCAGGCGTTATTTGTTAATAGTTATTCGTTATTTGAGTTCGATGATATGACCATCCTTTTCAGCTATGATGAGTGAGATATAAAAATTAGAATTCGCTTCTTCAAATTTTGTCCCAAATTTGTGGGAGGGGCTTTCCAGCCGCGATGCCATCCCCGTTCAAGACTCTTTTTTTCGCAGCTGGAAAGCCCCTCCCACAATTATGGAACACGACATTGCAGAAGATAAAGGTATTCTCCTTAAATTATGACCTCTCCCACGAATACAGATATATCCCGATCAGAATCCGCCCTCGGTGTTATTTATGCCGGGGCCGCTTTTTTGATCTGGGGACTGGCGGCCGTCTACTGGAAAGAGTTGAAATCTGTGCCGCCCCTGGAAATCATCGCCCATCGCGTCGCCTGGTCCTTTTTCTTCCTGCTACCATTGATTGTAATACAGCGTCAATGGGCGGAGTTTGTTGCCATCCTGAAGAACCCGCGGATGCTTTTGGTTCTTTTGTCGACGGCTATCCTGGTTGGGGTAAACTGGCTGATTTATGTCTGGGCTGTCAACAATGATCATCTGCTGCAGGCAAGTCTTGGTTACTATATCAACCCGCTGGTAAATGTTGTGCTGGGCATGGTGTTTCTTAAAGAGCGCCTTCGCCCGCCTCAGGTGCTGGCAGTTTTGCTGGCGGCAGCAGGGGTTCTTTACCTCACGATTCAATACGGCCAATTTCCCTGGATTGCCATCAGTTTGGCAATGAGCTTCGGACTGTACGGCCTTATCCGCAAGGTGGCGCCGGTAAGTTCCCTGGTAGGGTTGGCCGTTGAAACCTTGCTGCTGACACTTCCCGCGATCGGCTATCTTTGCTATCTGGATTTCCAGGGAACAGGCTCCATATTTCGAGTGAATCTGAAGTTTGATCTGCTTCTGATGGGTTGTGCCCCGCTCACTGCTATCCCCTTGCTTTTTTTTACCGCCGGCGCCAAACGCCTGTATCTTTCCACTGTGGGGCTGATGCAATATATCGGTCCCAGCGGCATGTTCCTTCTAGCCGTCTTTTACTACCATGAGCCGTTTTCAACCGCCCAGGTCTGGACTTTTGTGATGATATGGGCGGCCCTGGTCATCTATTCGACGGATTCGGTAATCTACTATCGGCGGGAGAGATGACGTGTTGCGGGTTACGGGTTGCGAGGTGCGTGTTGCGGGTTACGCGTTGCGGGGTGCGGGTTTCGGGTTACAGGATACGCGTTACGGGTTGCGCGTTGTGAACGAGTGGCATAGCGCAGAGGGGGGCAATAGGAAGGCGGAAGTCGGAATGCGGAAGGTGGAATAAAAGCGCGAAAAGCAGAGGTTCAGAACGCTATGCCCTATGCGCCATGCGCTATGCCGGCGGCAACCAAAGACGAATGAGCCGGAGATGGTATATGATGGTTCAGTTTGAAGACGCTAGGAAAGGTAGCGTGTGACCGCCTCCGTAAAGATGGCGACGCCCACCTCGAGCACCTGTTCGTCGATGTCGAAATAAGGCGAATGCAGGGATCTTTTCAATCCCGTCTCGCTGTTGGAGCAGCCCAGGCGCATGATGGCCGAAGGGCGCTCTTCGGTGAAATAGGAGAAGTCCTCCGACCCCATGGCCGGCGGCCGGTAGGAGACATTTTCTTCCCCGAGAACATCCCTGGAAACCTCATAGAGAAATTCGGCAACTTCGATATCATTTTCGAGGGGCGGCACGCCTTCATGCAAAATAAACCGGCTGTGGACGTTGAAGGTTTTGCCCAATCCCGCTGCTATTTCACGCAACCGCTCAATGAGCTTTTGCCGAACTTCCGCAGTCAGAGCCCGTATGCTGCCCTCTAAATGTGCTGTTTCGGGAATGACATTGGAGACATCACCGGATGCAAATTTGCCAACGGTGACCACCGCTGCATCCGTGGGTTTGATATTGCGGGCCACAATGGATTGAATGGTTGTGACGAAATGGGCGCCGGCCACAATAGGATCATTCCCATCCTCCGGTCGCGCCCCGTGGGTCCCCCGGCCGGTGATATTCAGCTCAAACATGTCCGCCGAAGCATATCCCAGTCCCCTGAACACACCGACGGTGCCGACCTGCAGATCGGGGGCCATGTGACCGGCGATGACCCGGTCCACCCTGGGATTTTCCAGTACACCCCTTTCTATCATGGCTTTGGCGCCGGCAATGCGTTCCTCGGCCGGCTGGAAAAATAAGATGAAAAGATTTTTGAAATACTCACGGTATGTCGACGGCTTCGAAAATAGTAGATTTAATAAATAAAGTCAATTGCGGTGAGAACTGAACTAAAAGATAATTGACCTGAATGGGAGTATAGCGTATGTTAAAACGTTCAAACGAGATTCGTGGTTTTTAGAAGTGGTTTAAAAACCTTAGATCGCGTCCAAAGACAAGGCGTCGATTCGGTTTAAAAGCGGAGCGTACACGTAGTACGTGAGCATTTTAAATCGATTCGCAACGCAGTATTTGGGCGTGAGATGAGGTTTTGAAACCACTTCTAAGCAACTTCTGGTTTTATGCCCCGGATATCATTGCATCAAGATCCTTACGATTTTTTTATGGGAGGTTTAAATATGACAAAACAGACATTCAAGCAGATGATCTGGCTGCTCTGCCTATCAGTTGCCCTGACGGCATGCAAAGAAAAAACTGAAATTATTGAGGTGGTCCGGTCCATCAAGACCATTACGGTCAGTGAGCAGGCGGCCGAGAAGATATTCAAATTTTCCGGGCTTGTCGCCGCGGTCGACTCCTCCGGGCTCAGTTTCCAGGTCGGCGGGCAGGTGGCGTCTGTGGCAGTTGACATCGGCGATCGCGTAACAAAAGATCAGGTGCTCGCTGTCCTCGATCCGGAGCCCTACCAGTTGGATGTGGATGCAATCAAGGCTGAGCTTGTAAAAGCTAGGGACAATGTTTCCAAAACAAAGTCGGAGTATGAGCGCCAAAAGCGAATCTTCGAGCAGGGTGCTGGGGCAGAAAGGTTTATGGAAGTTTCAGAATATAATTACAAGGCCGCCCGCAGTGCGGTTAATTTTCAAATTGCAAGACTGGATCAAGTCAAGCGCGATCTGCGCAAAACGAAGCTGCTCTCCCCTTACGACGGCACCATCGCCTGGCGGGCAGTGCAGCCCAACGAGGAGGTCGGCGTCGGGCAGAAAGTTTTTGAAATTAATGCCACGGGGAAAATGGAGGTTCAGCTGGCCGTTCCGGAGACCACCATCGACCAGATAAAAATCGACGATCCGGCGACGATCACCTATCCCACACTGCCGGGCGAGACCGCCCAAGGCCGTATTTCCTACATCGGTTCCGCCGCTGTCAAGGCCAACGCTTTTCCGGTCAAAGTGGAGCTGAGTGATCCGAATGAAAAAGTCTTACCCGGCATGACCGCTGAAGCCAGTCTTATTGTAAAAGCTAAAAACCAGAAGCCCGGTTACATCGTTCCGTTCCAGGCACTCCTGCCGGCCCCGGAGGCGGACCAGGGGTTTGCCTTTGTGTATGACTCCCAGACATCCACGGTCAAAAAAACGGCGGTCCGCTCCCGTGGCTCAGAGAATAAAGAAATCATCATATATGAGGGTCTGGCCGCCGGGGACATTATTGCCGTGGCCGGCGTGAGTTTTTTAGCCGACGGGATGAAGGTCAAACTGATGAAGCAATAAAAAAAGGTTCAAATATGAAAGGTATCACCGGATTTGCACTGAATAATTCCCGCACCGTCATCATGACCATATTTTTGATCGTTGTAGGCGGAATATATGCGTTTATGGCCCTTCCGAAACTGGAAGACCCCCTCATTACGATTCGCGAAGCGCTGGTGGTGGCAAAATACCCCGGCATGCCGGTGGAGCAGGTCGAACGCCTGATTGCCCGGCCCATCGAAG
>JBATKU010000024.1:0-17480 GCA_049669725.1 Desulfobacterales bacterium | reverse complement strand
GAAAGGATAGAGGAAAATGACCACCACCATTCAAGATAAAGCCATTGAAATCTGTGAAAGACTTTCCTGCCATGAAATCTTAGGCGATGAGGCCGCCTGCATCCAACAGGAATGGGACAGCGACCCGCGCTGGAAAGGTGTCAAACGCCCTTACTCACCCGAAGATGTCCTCAAACTGCGCGGAACCTTGAAAATAGAATATACCCTTGCCGAAGCCGGCGCGCACCGGTTGTGGCATTTGCTTCAAACCGAGGATTACATCGCGGCGCTGGGAGCAATGACCGGCAACCAGGCTGTCCAGCAGGTAGAGGCCGGCCTGCAAGCGATTTATTTGAGCGGATGGCAGGTGGCCGCCGATGCCAATCTCGCCGGTGAAATGTATCCGGATCAGAGTCTGTATCCGTCCAACAGTGTTCCTGCAGTGGTCAGACGCATTAACAAAGCCTTGCAGCGTGCGGATCAGATCCAGGTTTTGGATGGACGCAAACGGGGACCTTACTGGTTTGCTCCCATTGTGGCCGATGCCGAAGCCGGCTTCGGAGGGCCGCTGAACGCATTGGAATTGATGAAACAGATGATCGATGCCGGGGCAGCCGGCGTCCACTTCGAAGATCAACTGGCCTCTGCCAAAAAATGCGGCCACCTGGGTGGAAAGGTCCTGGTACCCATCCAGGAGTTCATCACCAAACTGATTGCGGCCAGGTTGGCAGCCGATGTTTGCGGTGTTCCCACCCTGGTGATTGCCCGAACGGATGCCGAGGCAGCCAATCTGCTCACCAGTAATTTTGATGAGCGCGACCAGCCTTTTATTGTTGGAAACGAGCGGACTTCCGAAGGATTCTATTTCTATAAAAACGGCGTAGATGCGGCCATTGCCCGCGGACTGGCCTATGCGCCTTACGCGGATGTTGTATGGTGCGAAACCTCCCGACCCAATATCGCCGAAGCCAAAAAATTTGCCGAAGCCATTAAAGCCGAGTATCCCGAACAACTGCTGGCTTACAACTGCTCGCCGTCATTTAACTGGAAGGGCAACCTGAGCGAATCCGAGATCGCAACATTCCAGCAAGAGCTCGGGGCCATGGGTTACAAATTTCAGTTTGTCACCCTGGCCGGCTTTCATGCCCTTAATCTGGGGATGTTCGACCTGGCGCTGAGTTATAAAAAAGAAGGGATGCTGGCTTATTCCAAGTTTCAGCAGCAAGAATTTGCTCACGGAAAAGAGGATGGTTACATGGCCATTACCCATCAAAAATTTGTCGGAACCGGATATTTTGACCGGGTGATGAATTGTGTCACCGAAGGCCAAAGTTCGGTGGAGGCGCTGGCGGATTCGACGGAAAAGGCCCAGTTTTAAAAACAGGAGATAAAATAACCATGAACATTGCCGTGCCCAGAGATGCTTTTCCGGGTGAAACCCGGGTAGCCCTGATCCCGGAACATGTCGCCAAACTTGTAAAAGCCGGCGCTGAGGTTTCCATAGAATCAGGGCTGGGGCAAACCCTCAGAATCGTCGACGACATATATGCGGAGGCCGGTGCCGCCGTGGTCGCTGACCGCAATAGCCTTATCCAGGAAGCAGACATTATCCTGCGGATCCGTAAACCGATTTCCGAAGAAGTGGACCGGATGAAAGCGGAAAGCATTTACATCAGCCTGCTGGACCCGTTTAATGAACGTGAACTCATCGACATGTTCATGGCCAAAAAAATCAGTGCGATCAGCATGGAAATGATTCCGCGGATAACCCGGGCCCAGAAAATGGATGTGTTAAGCTCCCAGGCCAATCTGGCCGGCTATGTGTCGGTAATTCTGGCAGCTGAACGGTTGGATAAAATTCTACCGATGATGATGACGCCGGCAGGCACCATCTCACCGGCCAAGGTTTTCGTCATCGGGGTAGGCGTAGCGGGACTTCAGGCCATTGCCACCGCCAAACGGCTGGGTGCCCGGGTCGAGGCCTTCGACACCCGCCCGGTGGTGGAAGAGCAGGTAAAATCACTGGGAGCACGGTTTGTCAAAATCGATCTGGGCGAAACCGGCCAGACCAAGGACGGCTATGCCAAGGCACTGACCGAAGAGCAACTCCAGATGCAGCGCGAAGGCATGGCCAAGGTGTGTGCCTCATCCGATGTGGTGATTACCACCGCCCAGCTGTTTGGCCGCCGGGCACCACAGATCGTCACCGAAGAGATGGTTGGCGGCATGCAACAAGGTTCCGTTATTGTGGACCTGGCCGTGGAAGGCGGCGGCAATGTAGCCGGTTCGCAGTTTGACCAGGAGGTCGATGTGGAGGGTGTGCGCATCATCGGCCTGGGGAATTTGCCGGGAAGAGTTGCCGTTCATGCCAGTCAAATGTTTTCTTCAAATCTTTACAACCTGGTGGAGGAATTCTGGAACATTGAAGAGAAGCGGTTTGACATGAACTTTGAGGATGAAATCATCAAAGGCTGTGTTATTACCCATCAGGGAGAGATTGTTAATGAAATGATAGCCAATCATTATGCTGACAAGTGACGAATTGGCAAATATAGGGAACTGGTGGCAAATGCAGTCGAATGGATTATCAATGCCTAAAGTGCACTAAAGTGCCTAAAATGCCTAAAGTTAAGGTGTCGTTTCACTCCGCCAATTAAATTAAAATCGATCCGCCGCAGGTGGTCAGAAATTTTAGACACTTTAGGCATTCTAAATAAACAAAGGAGAACCCCTTATGTCTATCGGACTTTTGATTTTTGTATTCGTACTGGCCATCTTCCTAGGAGTGGAACTCATCAGTAAGGTGCCATCCCAGCTGCATACGCCCCTGATGTCGGGCACCAATGCAATTTCCGGCATTACGATAGTGGGTGCCTTAACCGCTACAGGTTCCGGTGCGGATTTACTGGGGACCTTATTGGGTACGGCGGCGCTCATTTTCGCCACCGTCAACGTGGTCGGCGGATACCTGGTGACCAACCGCATGCTGGCGATGTTTAAGCTCAGAGGCAAGGATAAGAAATGACAGATTACTCCCAAACTCTCGTCGACCTGGGCTATATCGTAGCCTCTATTCTCTTTATTGTGGGCATTAAAATGCTTGGCCGGCCGGAGCGGGCGCGCCGGGGCAATCTGGTGTCAGCCCTCGGAATGCTGATCGCCATCGTCGCCGTGTTGTTTGAGTGCTGCCTTGACTTTACCTGGGTCATTACCGGTCTGGTTATCGGCTCTCTCATCGGTTTGATCGCTGCGCGCACCGTCAAAATGACCTCGATGCCCCAGATGGTGGCGTTGTTAAACGGATTCGGTGGAATTGCAAGTTTTCTGGTAGGATGGGAAAACTATCACAGCCAACCGGACAACACCCTGTTTGTGCGGGTGGCCGTAATCCTGGCCGTCCTGATCGGCGGTGTCGCATTCTCCGGCAGCCTGGTCGCCTACGGCAAACTCGCCGGTAAAATATCCGGCCGACCTATTCTGGTCAGTGGACATCGGTGGCTAAGCATCGGAATCCTGGCCGCCATATTCCTTTTCGGCGCTATGTTGATTTACTTCCCGCCCGGCCCAGGGCTGTATGTGGTGTTTGTCCTGTTTATGGTCCTGTCCCTGTCACTGGGTGTCTTCGGAGTTATACCCATCGGCGGTGCGGATATGCCGGTGGTAATTGCGCTGTTAAACAGCTATTCCGGACTGGCCGCATGTGCGGCGGGCTTTATCATTTTTAACAACGTACTTATCGTGGCCGGGTCCCTGGTCGGCGCCAGCGGCCTCATTCTCACCGGCATCATGTGCAAGGCCATGAACCGCTCCCTGGGCAATGTATTGTTCAGCGGCTTTCAAGCCGTCTCGAGCACAGCGGCGACCACAACCGTTCAGGGTGAACCCAAGCCGATAACACCCGAAGACGCTTATTATATCCTGGAAGCCGCCAGATCGGTGGTTATCGTACCGGGTTACGGTATGGCCGTCGCCCAGGCCCAGCACGCCGTCAGGGAACTGGGAGAGATACTTGAAAACAACGGTGCCGAAGTTCGGTATGCCATCCATCCTGTGGCCGGCCGCATGCCCGGACACATGAATGTCCTGCTGGCCGAAGCCAATGTCCTTTATGAACAACTGGCCGAGATGGATGACGTCAACCCCATTATGGAGACAGTTGACGTATGCATCGTCATTGGTGCCAACGATGTCGTCAACCCGGCCGCCAGAGAAATCGAGTCGAGTCCGATTTACGGCATGCCGGTGATCAACGCCGACAAAGCCAGGACGGTACTGATCCTGAAACGCTCAATGGCGGCGGGGTTCGCCGGTGTTGAAAATCCGCTTTTTGTTAAAGAAAATTCCAGAATGCTGTTCGGAGATGCCAAAGCAACCGTTCAGCAGCTGGTGGCTCAATTTAAGGAAAGCTGAGGCGCGTTCGGCGCCAGTTGAAAGCTGATAGCTCATAGCTGACAGCTGATAGTTAAAAGGTCTAAGGTAGATTCGATGTTCGTCTTTATTAACAACCATGAAAGATAAGATCTCTCTGATAGCCGAGAAAATAAAAGAAGGCGGCAAGAACGTCGTCTTTACCGGTGCCGGTATATCCACGGAAAGCGGAATCCCTGATTACCGCAGTCAGGGTGGTATCTGGGATAAGTTCCGCCCGGTTTATTTTGATGAATTCATGTCTTCTAAAGATTCGCGCGAGGAATACTGGCGCCGCTGGGTTGCCCTTTATCAGGGGATTGTCGAGGCCCGGCCCAATGCCGCCCATATGTCGCTGGCCCGGCTGGAAAAAATGGGCCTGCTTCAGGCCGTGATCACCCAGAACATCGATGGTCTGCACCAGGCCTCCGGGCTGACCGATGAGAACATCATCGAGCTGCATGGCAATACCTGCCGCATCCGCTGCATGAGCTGCCGCAAGATCTCGCCCATTGGCGGAGTGCAGCAGCGTTTGGCGGACGGGGAGATGGCGCCGGAATGCAAATGCGGCGGTTTCTTGAAACCCGATACGATCTCCTTCGGCCAGGCCATGCCGGTAGCGGAGGTGGAAAAAGCCGCCGCCCTTTCTCAGAATTGCGATTTTTTCCTGGTCGTGGGATCAACCCTGCTGGTCCAGCCGGCGGCCACTATGCCGATTTACGCCAAAAATCATGGCGCCTTTTTAGCGATTATCAACCTGTCGGACACGCCCTGTGACGATATGTGTGACGCACTCATCCGCGCAAAGGCCGGGGGTGTGCTGCAGCAAATTTTAAGGGAAGTTGAAAAAGAATAGATTTGTCTTGCCCCATCTGATGGCTTCTGAGTAACCCGATAATTTTTACGTTGACAGCATAGATGTATATTGTTATGCATCACTTGATGCATAACATGTGCTGTATAAAATACCGAATTCACCTCTTGTGGAATTTAACGAATTGCCGCCAAAGTTCAAATTTACCAAAGAAGAAATTGTAGATTCAGCCTTTAAAATAGTTCGTCACAAGGGCTGGAGCGCCTTGTCTACGCGATCATTGGCAGCAGAACTCGGCTCCTCGGCTAGGCCGATTTATTCCTTTTTTAGCTCCATGGCTGAACTGGAGGAACAAATCGTCAAGCAAGCGGTTGATCTGCTCTACAAATATATGATCCGTAAAAGGACAGGCGATCCCTGGCTCGACCATGGTATCGGCTACGTTATGTTTGCGCTGAAGGAGAAACACCTTTTTAGGGCCGTAAATGATGAGGCCCACATTGTTCACTTTAAAAATTACGGGGATGTAATCTGGGCGACACTTACTGGCTCTTTATCAGAATATTCTCCGTTTCAAGGTCTATCCGAAGAACAGATCTATAAAATTCAAGTAACGCGCTGGCTGTTTGCACACGGGCTTGCGTTTCAAGCCAGTAATCCACCTCCCGGAACATGGGATACCAAGACGATTATCAACGTCATCCAGGAAGGTAGTTTAGCTATATTAGATGGGCTAAAAAACAAAATTATTTCATCTGGACAGTAAAAAACACCATGTAGGAGGATAAGATGAGCGAAATAGATCCCAGAAAAATGGCTACACAAATTGCGGGAGTGAGAGCAAGTGAAACACAGCTCCCCGAGGATGAACGCGTATTTACTGATCCGTACGCCGAATACTTTTTAAGCGATGAAATAAGAGAGGGCCTGCGTGACCTGGATAAAGTTAGAGCTGCCATTTCACAATATGAACAAGTGATGCCGGGCGTTAATGGTGCCATCGTGGCCCGGGTTCGATTTATCGATGAGTATTTGCTGGAGTGTATTGCAGCCGGTTTTAAGCAGCTGGTCATTATGGGTGCCGGTTTTGACACAAGGGCGTATCGGTTTGAGGAAGTAAAAAGAAATCTCAAGGTCTTTGAAGTGGATCATCCGGTAACCCAACAGGTTAAAGTTGAGAAAATCAAGGAGGTTTTTGGGACGCTGCCGGAATATGTAACTTACGTTCCAGTTGTTTTCGGCGCAGATCGTTTTGACCGGAAACTTCTTGAAAACGGTTACAATCCGAAATTGAAGACCTTATTTATAGTGGAAGGATTGCTGATGTATGTTCCTCCTGCGGCGGTGGATGGACTGCTGTCCTTTGTTGTCAACGCTTCCGGCCCCGAAAGCTCCTTTGTTGCCGATTATTTCTCAGAATCGGTGATAGAAACCTACATACGAATTGGTGCAAAAGCGCTTGGCTAAATATATGCAAATCAACCGTATGGGACAGCAACATTGTGGGCAGCTTTTAGAAAACCGATGCTCCCGATTAGATAATGCTTGGATTCTGGCGCCAGTTTAAAAAGATTCATAGTCTGGGTCAGCCTGGGTTCGGAAAGCTCGAGTCTGCAGGCAAGTTCGGCTTGGGTATTAGCCTGGTTCTTATTTAATCTTGCCTCTTTTAGCTCAGTTTGGTACCGTTCGCCCATAGAAAATTATATAGTTAAATTTCGCCCCTACAGCATGCCTTTTAACAGGGAAAACTGCTATGAAAACTAAGGATAAAACCGATAAAAATTTGACGGAAGCGCCGTCATCGACAAATTTCATCAAACAGATCATTGAAGCCGACCTGAAGGCCGGTAAAAACGACGGCCGTGTTCACACGCGCTTTCCCCCCGAACCCAATGGCTATCTGCACATCGGCCATGCCAAGTCCATTTGCCTGAATTTCGGACTGGCCGACGAATTCAACGGACTGTGCAATTTGCGCTACGATGACACCGACCCGAGCAAAGAGTCGATTGAATATGTCGATTCGATTAAAGCAGATGTGCGCTGGATGGGATTCGACTGGAAAGATCGGGAGTATTACGCTTCCAACTACTTCGAGCAGCTTTTTGAATATGCAATACAGCTGGTTAAGGCCGGCAAGGCTTACGTGGACAGTTTAAGTGCGGATCAAATCCGGGAATACCGCGGGACACTGACTGCCCCCGGTAAAAACAGCCCCTACCGGGAGCGCTCCATCGAGGAGAATCTTGACCTTTTTGAACGCATGCGAGCTGGCGAATTCAAGGATGGAGACCATGTGCTGCGGGCCAAAATCGATATGGCATCTCCCAACATCATTATGCGCGACCCGACCCTATATCGCATCAAACATGTCTCCCATTATCGTACCGGTAACATGTGGTGCATCTATCCGATGTACGATTTCACCCACTGCCTGTCGGACTCCATCGAGGGGATCACCCACTCAAACTGCACCCTGGAATTTGAATCCAATCGCGAGTTGTACGACTGGGTGCTGGACAACCTGGAGGTCTTCCATCCCCAGCAGATCGAGTTTGCCCGCCTGAACCTGAGTTTTGCCGTATTAAGCAAGCGCAAGCTCATCCGGCTGGTTGAAGAAGGCCATGTGGATGGCTGGGATGATCCGCGCCTGCCGACTATCTCCGGTGTGCGCCGCAGGGGTTATCCACCCGAAGCCATACGCAACTTTTGCGATCGCATCGGGGTGGCCAAAGCCGACAGCATGGTCGACATGGCGTTTCTGGAATTCTGCGTGCGCGAAAATTTGAACAAATCCGCCCCCCGGGTGATGGGAGTACTGCGTCCCCTTAAAGTCATCATCGACAATTATTCCGCAGATGAAGAAGAGGAACTGGAAGCTATCAACAACCCGGAAGATCCGTCGGCAGGGACCCGCAAGGTGCCCTTTTCCCGTGAACTTTATATTGAGTGCGATGACTTTATGGAAGACCCGCCCAAAAAGTTCTTTCGACTGGCCCCCGGGCGGGAGGTGCGATTGCGGTACGCCTATTTCATCACCTGTGTGGATGTTGCCAAAGACCCCGACACGGGCGAAGTGACAGCGCTTCACTGTACCTTTGATCCGGCGACCCGCGGGGGGGATGCACCGGACGGCCGCAAAGTAAAAGGCACCTTGCACTGGGTATCTGCCAGACACGCCATTGACGCCCAGGTTCGCCTTTACGACCACCTGTTCACCAAAGAAAATCCCAACGAGGTCGAGGAAGGCAAAGACTTCACGGCCTACTTGAACCCCAACTCTCTTGAGGTCTTAAACAACTGCAAGCTTGAGCCCAGCCTTGCCAAGGCAGCGCCTGCAAGCCGCTGCCAGTTCGAAAGGCTGGGATATTTTTGCCTAGATTCCAAAGACTCCTCGCCTGAATCTCTGGTGTTTAATCGCACGGCAACTTTGCGGGATACCTGGGCGAAAATCCTCAAGGCCCAGAAGGAGGCAGGAAGATAGAAGGTTAGTTGAATAATTGTTTCCGCGATCCCTTGTTCAGAGTGACAATGTCTTTTGGAGCCATTTTTTGCAAACGATGTCCTGAATCAAATCGTTTCCGTTTTTTACAATGATTTCTTTTTTCAAAAGACTCGACATGCATGGCACCGATGGTGAGCTTTTTTTCCTCGCTTTCGCGAAAAGCCTTGCGAATTATTGAGAAATAGTCGATCTAAACAATCACAACCATCTAAACAACCGTGCCAGTCACATACCACCGATACACCTCCCGGATTCCATCCTCCAGGGTGATTTTCGGCTGCCAGCCTAAATTTGCCATTCTGGAGACATCTAAAAGCTTCTGCGGGGTGCCGTCCGGCCTGGTGGCATCCCATTTTATGTCTCCCTTAAATCCCACAATATCGGAAACCATCTCCGCCAGATCAAGGATGGTCTGGTCCCGACCCCACCCGATATTGATGATTTCCGATTCATCGTAGTGATTCATCAAAAATACACAGGCATCGGCCAGGTCGTCGACATACAAAAATTCGCGCCGGGGGGCACCGGTTCCCCAGATAATTACCGACGGCTGATTCGTGGGCCGGTCAAACGGCTGGCAGGTGGAAGGGTCGATGCCGATAGATTTCTTTATATCGTCGGGAATGGGGCCAAAGACAGTTTCATCTTTTATAATTGCCGTCCAATCACCGGCCGCAGCCAGTTTGGCCAGATGAAATTTCCGGATCAGGGCCGGGAGTACATGTGAAGTTTCCAGATCAAAATTGTCGTTGGGCCCGTAAAGATTGTTCGGCATGACACTGATATAGCGGGCACCATATTGGCGATTATAAGACTGGCACATTTTTATCCCGGCAATTTTTGCAATGGCATAGGGTTCGTTTGTGGACTCCAGGTAATTAGAGAGTAGATATTCTTCTTTGATGGGCTGTGGGCAGTGTTTGGGATAAATGCAGGAACTGCCTAAAAAAAGCAGTTTTTTTACTTCACTTTGATAGGAGGCGTGAATAATATTGGACTGAATAGCCAAATTCTCGTAAATAAACTGGGCCGGATAAATATTGTTGCCCCAGATACCGCCCACCCTGGCTGCCGCCAGGAAGACATATTCCGGCTTTTTTTCTTTTAAAAATGCCTCCACCCGGTCCTGCCGGAGTAAATCCAGCTTGGCATGGGTTCGTGTAATAATATTCGTGTAGCCTCCGGCCTCAAGCTTGCGTAGAATGGCCGATCCGACAAGCCCCCGGTGCCCGGCAACATATATTTTAGAGGTTTTCTTCATCCTACCCTTTCAAGCTTTCAAGACGGCTTCCTGTGCCTGGTGTCTGACATCTGTCATCTGTTTTCTGTCATCTGTCATCTGTCTTCTGTCGATAGACAACAAACCACGGATTCAGCAGACTCTCCTTGTTGTATTCAAGTTGTTGTTCGGTATCATATTGGAACACCTTACCCCCGGCATTTTCAACGATGGCCTGGCCGGCGGCTGTATCCCACTCCATGGTCGGCCCTGTCCGCGGATAAATGTCGGCCCGACCTTCGGCAACCAGACAAAGCTTGAGCGAGCTGCCGGCCGAGATAAACTCAACCTCGCCGTACTCCCGGCGTTTCTCTTCCACGAATGCTTCCAGTTCGGGCGTTGAATGGGACCGGCTGCCGGCTATGGCAAACGGTCGATCGGTTGAATCGTCAACCGGCAATTTCGCTGATTGATTGATGATGTCGGTTAACGTCTCCTCTATTTGACTGCTTCCCGTTTCATCAAGCCTCTGGTTGTTAACCAGATCGGATATTAGAGAAAAATCGACTCTGTAAGAGCCGATTTTATCCGATGCGAAATAGAGGATATCTCTGTCAGGTACAAAAATGACACCGGCAACAGGCTTGTGATCGCGAATCATCGCGATGTTGACGGTAAATTCACCGTTTTTCTTGATGAACTCCTTGGTTCCGTCCAACGGATCGATGAGCCAGAATCTATCCCAGTTTTTTCTTTTTTCGTAGGGAACGCTTTGGCCCTCCTCGCTTAAAATGGGAATACCGAAGGCTGAAAGATGCTTCATGATAACATCGTGGGACCGCCTGTCTGCCAGGGTAAGGGGGGAGCTGTCGGCTTTTTCCTCAACTTTGAAATTGGAAGAATGATACACCTGCAAAATGGCGTCTCCCGCTTCTATTGCCGCATGGATCGATGTCATTAGGGAAAGCTTGTCGTTCATCGTTTGCCTTTCTGATTATAAATGAATAGTCTGGTTTAGCTAAAATAGCCAATAAAGTCAATTTCAGATAGGATAATTTCGTTGCGAATAAGTTCAGACAACGCACAATGTATAGAAATATTTTTATATATTGATTTTTCCATTTTTTTTTGTCATAAATTTTAGTAACCTGGATTTTTTATAAGTTAATGGGACTGCCAGCATTGTAGCGAAGATTGTCATCGGGTTAACCAGTCGTATCGGAGTGAAGGGGAAAGAGGATAGAGGACGGCAAAAAGGCATATTTTACTGGTAAGCCGGTTTGTCTGGTCTCAATTGCAAGTCAGAGAATCCGAATTAAAAAAACACTTTGTTAAGATTAATTCGGGTTTAGTTCGAAATTTACCGGCTGCAGGTTGTTTCAATCATACCGCAGGAAACGCCTGGAGCAGATGTATGGAGGAGAACAGTAGGGGTAGTTTCGAATCTGATAAAAACCAAACGACCGAGCTTTTCTATAGCTGAAAAGGATTTGGCATCGAGGGCTGACCGGGACAGCGCTGGAGACCGGCAATTCGAGTATCAAGCGTTTGGGGTTGGGAGGAAATCAAATCACAATCCCCACATATCCCACAAAACTATCCCCCGGTGATTTATCATAGCTGGTGGCATAGGCAATCTCATCAGCACGGTCCGCTCCGAGATGTATGGCCGTTTCAATCGCAGTCGCGGCGGCACCGGCGCAGCAGGCATTTTGACTGGCCCGCGCCTCGGCTATGACCTTGTCAGGTTCCAACCCCAGCATGGTATCGATCACGCGTCGATCGTTTTCCTTGCGCACCCAGTCCACCGCCTGCATCCCGGAACCTTGGGATACAAATCCGTAATTGCTGCCATAATGGGTAAGGTCAGTAGAACCGATTACTTTTATCGTTAAACCCATTTGCCTGGAAAATGCAGCCACCGCCCGGCCGATGTCCAGTGAGCTTTTGCTCGGCGGAACTCCCATGGCCAATATTTTGGCATCTTTAAAAAAGTATTTTATAAACGGGAGCTGTAATTCGATGGTGTTGTCCTGGATGAAATTTTGAGGCGTTTCGATGGTAAAGGAGAAATTTTGGGCAAGCTCAGCAGCCAGCTTCTCTTCCACCATCATCTCACCGAAAGGGGTCTCCCACGCCCCTTCAGCCATCATATAGCAGGGCGAATCAGGATGAAGGTGCATGCCAAACACCACGATGACATCCGGGGGCGCATCACCCTTTAAGCAATGAATTACATTACAGGCGATGCTTCCCGAAAAATACCATCCGGCATGGGGTACGATGCCGGCCACCAAGTTTCTGTCCGGCGGCGCAAGGTTTTGGCCTTCTTCGAGAAAACCCTTTATCTCTCTCTCACAATCGGATGCTTTAGCCGGGTACCAGCTGCCTGCAAAAACCGACCGTCTGACTTTTGTGGACTTCATGGCACACCTCCCCTTCCGGCGGGACCGGATATAAGCTTTGACCGTTTGGGTCTTTTTTATATCTGGCGTCTTCTACAATATAAACAAAGAAGCGGAGGATGTCTATACTGATCTATGAATATACCAATGCGATGAATGCGACTTCGGTTTTGAGCTGCTGACAACCGGCAATGAAGAAAAATATGTCACCTTGACAGCTTAACATTTATCATTATTGTTAAACTCAAGTTTCCTTTTAAAAATAGATGATTAATATATAAAAGGATGCGCTGAACATACAGCTTTGGACCCAATAAATTGCCTTAAAATACATGCATATTACCATGGGTTAATAATTTTGAATTTTACAGGAGGGTGTTATGTGGGAATACACGGACAAAGTAAAAGATCACTTTCTCAATCCGCGCAATGTCGGTGTCATCGATGACGCTGATGGGGTGGGGGAAGTCGGATCCCTTGCCTGCGGCGATGCACTGACCTTTTATTTCAAACTCGATGAAAACGGAAAAATCGCGGAGGCCAAATTTCAAACCTTTGGATGTGCCAGTGCGATCGCATCATCCTCTGCACTGACCGAAATGGTGAAAGGCCTCACACTCGAGGAGGCTAAGAAAATCACCAATGAGGACCTTGCCGAGTATCTCGGAGGCCTGCCCAAAGAAAAAATGCATTGCTCGGTCATGGGCCGCGATGCCCTTGAAAAAGCCATCAGCTGTCATCTCGGTGAAGCCGAAAAAGAGGTCGAAGGGGAGATTGTTTGCGAATGTTTCGGTGTGACCGATGTTGAAATTGACCGGGTGGTCCGGGAAAACCACCTGAGCACAATTGACGATGTGACTGATTTTGTTAAAGCCGGCGGTGGCTGCGGCAATTGCCACGATCGCATCCAGGAAATTATCGACGGTATTCGGGGTACCGTGCACCCGAAAAGAAAAAAATCGCCGGCCCTGACCAACCTGCAAAAAATCAAGTTGATTGAAGAAAGTATTGAAAGGGAGATCAACCCCAATCTTAAAAAAGACGCGGGCCGGCTTGAGCTGGTTGACGTGGACGGAAACCGTGTTCTGGTAAGAATGGGCGGCAACTGCGCATCCTGTATCAAGTCCCCCGTAACGCTCAAACATTATGTTGAGAGCAAGCTGCGCGAGCTGGTAGCCCCTGAAATTGTTGTTGAGGAGGTGCAGTAATGGATGTCATTTACCTGGACAATAATGCAACCACTAAGGTAGCACTGGAAGTTGTGGAAGCCATGCTGCCCTATTTGTCCGAATACTATGGCAACCCTTCGAGCATGCACTCTTTTGGCGGCAACGTCGGTGCAAAAATTAAAGCGGCCCGGCAGCACGTTGCCAACCTGATCGGCGCCTCTCCGGAGGAAATTATATTTACCAGCTGCGGCACCGAAAGTGACGGCACCGCCATTCGGGCGGCCATCGAATCAAATTCGGACCGCAAACGAATCATTACTTCCAGGGTCGAGCATCCTGCCATCAAAAACCTTTATGAAACCCTTTCGAAGCAGGGCTATCAGGTGACGTTTGTACCGGTTGACAACGAAGGTCGCTTGGACCTGGATTACTTATACAAAAGCCTCAACGACGATACGGCCATCGTCAGCCTGATGTGGGCCAATAACGAAACCGGTGTCATATTTCCGGTGGAAGAAATTTCCCGGGAGGTCAAGGACAGGGGCATCATTTTCCACACCGATGCCGTACAGGCCGCCGGCAAATTCCCGATAGATTTAAATACCACGGGCGTGGATATGTTGTCACTTTCCGGTCACAAATTTCATGCCCCCAAAGGAATTGGTGTGCTCTATATCCGCAAGGGCACCAAGTTTTCCCCCTATATGATCGGCGGTCACCAGGAACAGGGGCGCCGGGGGGGTACCGAAAATGTGGCCTCTATTATCGGCCTGGGTAAAGCAGCCGAACTGGCGAAACAACATCTTGATGAAAACGGCTACGCGGGTGTCGGTGAGCTGCGTGACAAGCTGGAAACCAGCCTGCTGGAGCGCGTCACCAATTCGATGGTCAACGGCGACACTAAAAACCGCTTGCTGAATACCACCAGCATCGCTTTTGAATACGTGGAAGGCGAGGCCATCCTGCTGATGATGAATGAACATGGCATTTGCGCGTCATCGGGCTCAGCCTGTACCTCCGGCTCCCTTGAGCCTTCCCATGTCCTGCGCGCCATGGGTGTCCCCTTCACGGCGGCCCACGGCTCTATCCGCTTCAGTCTCAGCCGATATACAACGGCAGAGGAAATCGACTTTGTGATTGAAAAGATGCCGCCCATTATCGATCGCCTGCGCGAGCTGTCGCCGTTTTGGAAGCAGGCAAATGGGCAGACAGCTCACAGCTGAAAGCTCAAAGCTGCATATCAGAAAATAAAGCCCTGCCAAGAATTTGGTGGGGCTTTTTAGCCTTCGGACTTCTGTTTTCTGTCATCTGTATTCTGTCATCGAATTCCTACTTGACCTGACCAATGACCTGGTCTATATTGTTGGTATAGAAAATTGGAGGTGTTTATTATGTCTGTTCAGGTGAACATATACGAAGCGAAATCAAAATTCTCGAAATTGATCAGCCAGGCAATCGCCGGAGAGGAAATCATCATTGCGAAATCAGGCAAACCGGTGGCAAAGCTGGTGCCATTCGAAAAGCCGCCTATGGATCGCAAACCCGGCTCAGCAAAAGGAAAAATTATCGTTGCCGATGATTTCGATGCCCCGCTGCCCGACGAAATGTTAAAGGAATTTTACAAATGAAATATTTGTTGGACACCCATGCGTTCCTGTGGTTTGTATCCGATGACAATAAATTATCTCCGAAAGCAAAGTCGATAATCAAAGACCACAATAACGAAATCTATTTCAGCGCGGCAAGTGCCTGGGAAATATCGATAAAGATAAGATTAGGCAGATTGACTATGGAAGAAAATCTGGAACCGTTTATTGTTGCGCAATTAGCTGAGAATAACTTCCAGACCTTATCGATTACAATTTTGCATTCCATTTACACTTCAAAACTCCCTGAAATTCATAAAGATCCCTTCGACAGAATGATCATAGCGCAATCAAAAGCCGAAAATATGTCTCTGATATCCAAAGACAAGAATATCAAAAAATATAAAACCCCGGTTGTTTGGTAAGCGACGGGTTGCGTGTTGCGGGGTGCGGGGTCTGTGTTACGAGTTGCGGGTTGCGTGTTACGGGGTGCGGGTTGCGCGTTGCGGGTACAAGTTGTTGATTGAGTTGATAAAGTTGATTGAAATCCTCTAAACCTAATCAACTAATTAACCAATCAACCATTTAACTGCCCTTTCTGCTTTACCTTACCGATTAGCCACTCGATCCAGGGCTCAAAGCCCTCCTCGGTTTTAGCCGAAATTTCAAAAATCGGCATATCCGGGTGAACCTGATGGATATAATCTATGGCTTTATCCTTGTCATAGTCAAGGTAGGGTAGCAAATCGACCTTATTTAACAGGGCCACCTCACACTCTCTGAACATCAGCGGATATTTGACCGGTTTATCCTCACCCTCGGTAACACTTAGCACCACGGCGCGGGCATCCTCACCGATATCAAATTCAGCCGGACAGACCAGGTTACCGACGTTTTCCACTATCAGCAAATCGATATCATCCAGATCCAGGCCCCCCACAGCCTTTTCAATCACGTGGGCGGCCAGATGGCAGTCGCCCCCGAATTCATCCGTATTGATCTGCACCACGGGAACCCCGCTGACGGCGAGTCTGTCAGCGTCATTGGTGGTGCAGATATCGCCGACGATGACAGCGCTTTTGATTTGCGGAGTGATACGGACCAGTGTCTTCTCCAGGGTGGTGGTTTTCCCGGAACCCGGTGAGCTCATCACATTGAGAACAAAAATGCCTTTATCGGTAAACATTTTGCGGTTCTGCTCGGCCATTTTTTCATTGACGTCAAGCACCCTGCGAACCACCTTGATTTCCCGGGTACCGCTTTTCTGGGTGGCGATGCCCGTACCTTCACCCGGGCCATGGGGATGGGGGTGGGAGTGGCGGGAACCGTCATGGTGATAATATCTTTGCGTTTTAAATAAGTTATCAAGAAACATGGTCATCCTCTTCGGCAATTTCAATGGATTCGATATCCAGCTCCCGGCCGGAAAGTATTTCCAGAGAGCCGCTGTCGCAGTTTTCGCACTTAAATGCCGGGCTGTTTATGGTCCATTGCGTTTGGCAGTCATTGCACTTTGCCACCACGGGTAATTCCTCGATGGCAAGTTGGGTCCCGTCGAGGGGGGTATCCTTGACGGCGACATCAAAACAAAACCGCAGGCTATCCGGCACCACCGCGGCCAGTTTACCGATTTTTAAATTGATCTTTTCCACCCGCACCGGGCCGGCATCCGCTGGAATGGAAGCGGTGGCAATTTCAATTATCTGCAGGGCAATGCCCATTTCGTGCATGATAAAGTTCCAATCTGGTATGTTGGAATGTTGGAATACTGGAATAATGGGTTTTGGCCTCCGGCGGGGTCAATTCCCGGACTTCTGCATCCTTTGCGTGAGAGCGGCTTTCCAGCCGCGAAAAAATTAAATCCGGACCTGAAATCGCGGCTGGAAAGCCGCTCCCACATCTACCTTACTCAGTAACTATTTAAATACGCTGGCACATAGTTCACCCAGCGCTCCCAGGTTTTCGCTGACATGGATACCGGCAGCCTTCATAGCCTTAATTTTGACCTCGGCGGTACCGCTGCCGCCGCTGATGATGGCACCGGCATGCCCCATCCGTCGACCCGGCGGGGCGGTAACACCGGCAATAAACCCGACAACCGGTTTGCTCATTTTTTCAGACACAAATTCTGAGGCGTCCTCTTCGGCGCTGCCGCCGATTTCACCGACCATGACGACCCCTTTGGTGTCCGGATCTTCCTCGAAAGCGCTCAGACAATCGATAAAGTTGGACCCGATGATCGGATCGCCGCCAATCCCGATGCAGGTAGTCTGGCCGATGCCCTGCAATGATAATTGATTGACCACCTCATAGGTCAGGGTTCCGGAACGCGAAACCACTCCTATAGGACCTCCGGGCTTATGAATCGGACCCGGCATAATGCCGATTTTGGCCTC
>JBATKU010000023.1:0-1759 GCA_049669725.1 Desulfobacterales bacterium | reverse complement strand
TTCAGGGGGTTTCCTTTAATGTAGGGGAGGGCGAGACCGTTGGCCTGGTGGGTGAATCCGGATGCGGCAAGAGCACCATTGCTTTTGGAATCGTTAATTTTCTCGGCGCCAATGGAAAAATTGTGGACGGCAGCATCCGCTTTCAGGGTAATGAATTGGTGGGTCGGTCTCAGGAGGAACTCAAAAAACTGCGCGGAGACCGGATCGCCATGGTGTTTCAGGATCCCATGCAGGCTCTGAACCCCTCGGTGCGCCTGGGTGAACAACTGGCAGAAGTCCTGACCTGCCACCATGCGGATATCAACCAGGATGAAGCCTGGCAGCGATCCATTGAGATGCTCAAGCGGGTCAACATGCCGGATGTGGAAGATGTTATGACGCGTTATTCGCATCAGATATCCGGCGGGCAACAGCAGCGCGTGGTCATCGCCATGGCAATGCTCAACAACCCGGCCCTGCTGATCATGGATGAACCCACCACCGCGCTGGACGTTACGGTGGAAGCGGCGGTGCTGGATTTGATCGAAGAACTCAAGCAGGAATTCAACGCGGCCAACATCTTCATCACCCACAATCTGGGCGTGGTTGCCCGGGTCAGTGACTACCTGTGCGTGATGTACGCCGGACAGATGGTGGAAAGCGGGCCCCTGGAAGCGATTTTTCGCGATCCCCATCATCCATACACCATGGGCCTTCTGGCCAGCATACCGCGGTTGGGCGAAAGCAAACTGGACTCATTGCTGCAGCCCATCCGGGGACGCGTGCCGCCGCCGGCGGAACGATCCAAAACCGAGTGCATCTTTGCACCCCGCTGCAACTTTGTGACCGAAGATTGTCGCAAGGCGCGTCCCGGAATGACGGCAATCACCGCCGAGCATTCGGCTCGCTGCATCTACGCTCTGGAAATTGAAGACCGCCAACGAACCCGCAAACGCCGGAAGTCAAGGGACCTCGTCGAAGCGAAAACTGGGCCCGGAGAAGATCTGCTCAGTTTTGAGCATCTTAAAGTTTACTACCCCCAGGAATCAAACTCGGTCGTCAGCCTGTTCGGCATGGGAGAAAAGAAATATGTCAAAGCCGTCGATGACGTCAGCGTCAGGGTTGCCAAGGGCCGCACCCTGGGTGTCGTGGGTGAGTCCGGTTGCGTAAAGTCTTCGCTGGTCAATGGGCTCATCGGTCTGGAGCCGATTACCAGCGGCCAGGTGGAGTTCATGGGGGTGGACACGACCAAAGCGGTAACCCAGCGTGATTCGAAATTGATCAAAGAAATGCAGATGGTTTTTCAGAACCCGGATTCCACCCTTAACCCGTCCTATACGGTGGGAAAGCAGATCGCCCGGCCGATCAGGCACTTTAAAACCGTACCCAAGAAAGAAATTAAAAAAGAAGTCCTGCGGCTTTTAAAAGCGGTTCGCCTCTCATCTGTTTACTATGATCGCCTTCCCCGCCAGCTCAGCGGTGGTGAGAAACAACGGGTGGGTATCGCACGCGCCCTGGCCAGCCGTCCCGATCTCATCATCTGCGATGAACCGGTATCCGCCCTGGATGTCTCGGTCCAGGCGGCGGTCATCAATCTGCTTTTAGAGATTCAACAGGTTTTTGGCTCATCCATGATTTTCATCGCCCATGACCTGAGCGTGGTCCGTTATTTTTCAGACGATATTGCGGTAATGTACCTGGGACAGATCGTTGAAGTGGGCCCTGCGGATGCCATTTATGCACCCCCCTACCATCCTTACACCGAAGCGTTACTGTCGGC
>JBATKU010000022.1:0-24600 GCA_049669725.1 Desulfobacterales bacterium | reverse complement strand
CCGTCGCACATGCAATGGCGTTGCAGCCGGTGGTCAGAACAATGACGTCGTTTTTGATCAATTCTTTAATCAGGGTGATGCATTCATTGTTGTGCTGGGAGCGGGCATTGTTGCATCCCACGACGCCGGCGCCGCCTCTGATACGGCCGTTGATGATATTGTCGTTCAAGGTGTAATAAGAACCGCGGAAGGTGCCGCCCAGGTGGTATTTAATGGACTCGACGCCGAAACCGGCAATCTGGGTGGCTTTCTGCTTCGGGATCATCACCTCAGCGCCGCGGTTCTGGAAATTGTCGATGGCCATCTTGAGAATCCGCTTGGCGTCTTCCATGGCATGGTGTTCGTCAAACTCGATGTGGATGACGTTGTCCTGCTCCATCCTGGCAATCGGATGAGTGGTGATCAGTTTGGTGTGAAAACACTTGGCCACGTTGGCCAGGTTCTGGAAAATACACTGAACGTCCACCACCATGGCATCACAGGCACCGGTGACGATCACCAGTTCCTGCTGGAGAAAATTGCCGGCCGGCGGTACGCCGTGGCGCTGCAAAATCTCATTGGCCGTGCAGCAAATCCCGCCCAGTTGAATCCCCTTTGCGCCCTTGGATTTGGCGTAGTCAATCATTTCCTTGGACTGGGCCGCCGCCACGATCATTTCCGACAGCACCGGCTCATGGCCGTGGACGATCACGTTGACATGATCTTCCTTCATAATGCCGATATTCGCCTCGCTCTGCAGTGGCGACGGCGTGCCGAAAAGAATATCCTGCAGGTCAGTGGCCAGCATTGATCCACCCCAGCCGTCGGCAATGGCCGCCCGGGTGCATTGTTTGACGAGGTTTTTATAATCCTGGTCGACCCCCATGTGGGTGCGGTGCATGATTTCCACGATTTCCCGGTCGATATTTCTGGGAATCACACCGGTCTTCTTCCACTTTTCTTGCAAAGCCTTCGGTGCACGTTTTACGTTAAGCAGTTCCCCATGGGGCTTGCCCCATTCATTCATCGCCTTTTCGCCGAATTCCACCGCGATTTCATCGATGTTGCGGTCCACCTGCTCGCCGTCCACCTCTACGGTGGTGTCCACACCCAGGGTGTGGGCAATCGCGAGCAGTTTACCGGGATCTTTGATCCGGTAATCGTCGGTTTCCTTACGTGCCGCCGATAAAAAGACTTCGGCCACCGAACGTCCGTGATCGGAATGGGCCGCCGCGCCGGCGGCTACCATGCGGGCAAAGTTGCGTGCCGCAATGGTGTTGGCGGTGGCGCCGCATAAACCTTTGCGGGTGTCTTCGCCTTCAATGCCGCCTTTGGGCAGCGGAAGACGACAGGGACCCATAGCGCAGTTTTTGCAACAAATCCCCTGAATACCGATATTGCAGGGTTTCATCTTCACCGCCCTGTCAAAAATTGTTTCAACGCCCAGCTCCTGGGCACGCCGGATCATCTGTTGGCTGGCCACATCAATGGTCGCTGCGATGGGGTCGGCCAGCTTGGGTGCTTTTTCTTTAACTATTGCATTTTTTACGGGTGTTTCAGCCATACGAGGTTCCTCCTCATAGTTATTTTGATTTGTCTATCATTAAATAGCGTAATTGATATCAGCCGGTTGATCAAGCGGCTATCCCCGCTTATGAATCCAGCTCAGATTGTCGATCATCTTGTCCACCATGGACTTCTGAATCGCCGCGGGTGTCTTCGACACTTCTTCTTCGGCAGCGCTTACCCGGCTGGCGGCCAGCTTTTCTCTTTCCGCCGCACGTTTTTGGCGGACTTGGTCAAGCTCAGCCTCGATCTTGGCCTTTTGCTCGGCGGCTTGGGCGTTGGCTTCCGCTTCGGCCTTGCGTTTGGCCGAATCTTCAGCCTCGATGCGGGCCGCTTCATCGGCCTTGGCCTTGGCCTCTGCCTCTGCTTTGGCCTTGGCTTCAGCTTCAGCTTGGGCCTTGGCTTTTAACTCGTCGTCCTCTGCAGCTGCGGCCTTGGGCGCTGCCTCAACTGCAGGTGCCGGTTCCGGCTCGGCTTTTTTGGCAGGCGCCGCCGGTGCAGCCTTTTTGGCCTCGG
The DNA here is from genome assembly GCA_049669725.1 of Desulfobacterales bacterium. Classification (GTDB taxonomy): domain Bacteria; phylum Desulfobacterota; class Desulfobacteria; order Desulfobacterales; family JAFDCJ01; genus JAFDCJ01. The sequence goes on along the minus strand of JBATKU010000022.1, from coordinate 22,539 downwards.
GCACGGCTTTCTTGGCCGGCTGCGGGGCGGCTGCTTTTTTGGCCGGCGCCGGTTTCTTCGCTTCTTCTTTGATGGTCAAATCCGGTTCGGGTGATAAGGCTAAAAGATCAATATCCACATCAGCCAGCTGTTTTTGAATCGCCGCCACGTCAGTGGCCATGCCGCCTTCATAAATCAGATCAATGTAGGCTTTCACCAGTCGAATGGACTCGGGATGACGCATCATGAGCACATTTGAACCGCTCATCAGATAGGCCACCGCTCCCACGGCTTCCATCAAAATGGGACGTTTTTCAGGGTCACCCAACAGCGGTGCCTCTTCGACCGACTGTTTGGCCTCTTTGCACTTCCAGACCTCGTTGCCGAGGTTATTGATGAGCGGAAGCTGCAGTTTGTCATCCCCCTGGGCCAGCGCTGCCATGCGCAGACGCTCCATCACGGAATAGGAATATTCCAGGCCGTAGCCCAACCCGCCAGTGGTGGGATCGATAATCATGCGGTCGGTGGGCATCCCCAGGTTTTCAAGCAGAATGTTGCACTGTTTGGCAAGGTTCACATCAATCGGGGAAGATGAGATGACGGTGTGACCGAAACCCATGGCGGCAGCACCGATACCCTTGTGATTTTTATCCTCCACCGGCCCGAGAATCAGATTTTCCCCCTGGCATTCCTCGGCAATTTTTTTGAGAACTGCTTCATCTTTTTCGACGTTGGCCGTACCCCAGATTATCAGGGGTACCGAAACAGCGCCCAATACCTTTTTAACGCTGGCAACTGCATCATCTGCCGATGCATCATTACCGTTGGGATCGGTGCTTTTAAGCTGAAGCACAATCATTTCCGCCCCGTATTCCTCGACGCATTTCTTGGCCCATGCAGCAGGGTCCGAAAGAACATCTTTAAAGGGGCTCAGAGCCGCCTCCGGCCATTCATCCGGTTCCATATCCCAGATTTCCATGGCAATCTTGGGCTTGTTGGGCATTGCCCCTTCGAACTGGTAGAATGGATAGCATGCCTCTCCGCCGACAGTAACGGCATTATCTCCCTTTCCCAGGGTGATTTCTTTTATACTGCCGGTATAGGATTCTTTAAAAAATTCAAAAGCCAATGTTACCTCCTTGTATACGCTTACCGGTTAGTGGTTGCAGTGTTTGAATTTTGAAACATTGCAACTGGTTAACCACCAATGGAACTGTCTCTTGACAATTGCCTTAATTTTTTATCATCCCCCTTTCATGATTTTTTCTATTAAATCAATCTACAACGGTAGATTTATGGCCTCTACTTATGTCGCCGGGATGGAAAAAATGTTCATTCAAAGCGCCATCCAATCGGTTCACTATAAAGCGGATTGGTACCGATCGACCTAACTATCCTCATAAAATGCGGAATATTTTCATTTATATGGAGTCGATGGTTTTGTCAAGAGAAGAGCCGACCTGAATTTCAATTTCTAATTAAATTCGATTCATTTCTGTATTCCTTTACGGGCATCCATGCGGGACTTTAATCTGGGAAACTTATTCATGTCGGTGTGGGGCAAAAAAAGAGCGGCAACATAGTTATCCATGTAGGATGGCGTGTCGCTAAGCTCAAAATTGGTCATTTTTTTAGTAACTTCGACCACATCTCTGCGGATGCGGTTGGTCAGCGAACTCATTTTGGCGCCCATCAAGGAACCGTTGCCGATAAAGATGACCTTTTCCGGATCCATTTCCGGCAGCAGGCCGATGGTCATGGCCTTTTCAAGATCGACATAGCTGCCGAACCCGCCGGCCAGAATAATCTTTTCGATGTCTTCGATGCCCATCCCCACTTCTGTCAGCAGGGTCATGCAGCCGCTGTAGATGGCCCCCTTGGCCCGAATGAGGTTTTCGATGTCGATTTCCGTCAGGGTGATATCGCGGTCGATCTGGGTTTCATCTTGCCAGGCCAGCACATACTCATAGACGCCGCTGTCCTCCCGAATACGGGGGGTGCCCAGGTCACGGTCAAATTTACCCAGGTTGTTGATAATCCCCAATTCGAACATAACGGCTACCATAATAATCAATCCGGATCCGCAAATACCTTTGGGCCGGACATTGCCGATGGTGATAATCATGGGATCGAGGGTGATCGGATCAATTGAGAAATCTTCGATCGCCCCTTTGGCCGCGCGCATCCCGAATTTCAACCCTCCGCCTTCAAAGGCCGGACCGGCTGAACAGGCAGCACATGCCAGCCAGTCCTGGTTGCCGATCACAATTTCAGCATTGGTGCCCACATCGAGATAGAGGGTCAATTCGTCGGTTCGATAAATCCCGGATCCCATCACACCGGCCACAATATCCCCGCCGACATAACTTGAAACCGCCGGGAAAACCAATGCGGCGACATGTTCGCCCAAATCCATGCCCAGGTCGGAGGCCTTGATAGGAGGATAAAGTGTTGCGGCCGGCACATAAGGAGCACGCCTTATGGACCGCGGATCAACAGACAGCATCAACTGTGTCATGGTCGTGTTGCCGGCCAGGGTGATGGTTGCAATATTCTCCGGATCCACGCCGGATCGTTTGACAATCTTGGCTAAGATCTTATTAATGGTTTGAATGACGACCTGGTTTATTTTTGCCAGACCACCTGGTTTTTCGGCATATACGATTCGTGAGATGACATCCTCGCCATAACTGATCTGCCCGTTAAACTCCCCGTGCTCAGCCAAAACTTCACCGCTGATAAGGTCGATAACCTGGCCATAAATTGTAGTCGTACCGATATCCATGGCAATCGCATAACTTTGATTGGACGTATTGCCGGGCTGAACATTAATAATGCGCGTTTTGCCGACATCCCGCACGGGTCGCACCAGGGTCGCCGTAACCCTGAAATCATCTTCGCGGATCACCTGCGGTAATTTTCGAATCATCGCCAGGGTGACATCCAAACGATGCTCGTCGTGTTCAAGCTGCAGGTAGCTGATCAGACGGGTAATATCGGGCAGATTGTCCTGGGAGGTGGGCTCGGGAAGTTCTACATATTTTTTTTCTACAGGCGCGACAAACAGCCCTTTTTCCTTTAATTCCTCAAAGTTCATTTCCCGGATATGAGCGGTGCGCCGCGGTGCAGCTTGCAGTTTAAGCACGCTGGGATCAATGGTCGATTCGACAGGAATCCGTACAACAAGATCGCTTTTCACGACCGCCTGGCAGGCCAGGCGGTATCCCCTTTTCTGATCTTCTTCGCTGAGTTTTTCTGATATTCCGCCCTCCACCGTACCGTCTTCAATCAAAACCCGGCACTTTCCGCAAACCCCCTCACCACCGCAAGAGGCATTGACATGCACGCCGGCTTCCAGAGCAGCACGAATAACCGTATCACCATTTTCAATCTCAATTTCCGTTTCATAGGGCAGGAATTTAATTTTATGTGTGGTCATACTCGCAGTCCTTATACTGGTCAATGGTTACTGGTCAATGGTTACTGGTCACTGGTTGCTGGTCCCTGGTTCCTGGTCTCTGGTCGCTATCGTTTGGTAGCACTGGATACACGATGCTCGATACTGGATACTCGCTTCTCGATGATGTTCTGACTGTTCTGTAAATACAGATCATCGAGTATCCAGCATCGAGTATCGAGAATCGAATATCGAGAGATGAGCATTGAGTACCCCGTAACTCGCAACCCGCAACGCGCATCCCGCCTTATAGCGGCTCATTAAACTTACAGTTAAGCGTTAACATATCGCCGTCAAAAAAGGTAGTCACTTTATAGGGCAGCTGATTAAACAGCTTGATCATACCCCGGTTGCCGGGCGAGGTGTAGGCCACCAGCCCGGCAATATCGTTTTCCCTTGCCGCTGCCGCAAGCTTTTTTATCAGAATTTTGCCCATGCCTTTTTTCTGATACTCCTTGCTGATGGAAAAGGCTACCTCAGCAACATTGGTGGCCGGATCGATCAGATATTCTCCGATACCCACCACCCGGCCGAAACCGAATTCGCCAACTATTGCCACCACGGTGAGATCTTTTACATAATCGATCTGGGAAACGCCTTCAACCTCTTCTTTCAGAAAACTGGTTTTCTCATGAAAAAACCTTGCGATCACATCATTTTTGTCCAGGCTGTAAAAATGCTCCTGGATTCGGCGCGCATCGACCGGTTTGACCGGTCTGACCGTAACCTGCTCATTATTAATTTCAAGGGTTTCTTCCAGATGAATCGGATAAACACCATGCAGTGACTCATGCAAGGTCCGGTCGCTGCCGAGTAGCCCCATCTTTTTGGCTTCAAAAAAGAGCTCATCCCGGAAATCAGGATGGGCGATGCTGGTCAGCGCCATGGCCCGCTCCTGATAGCTTTTGCCGAACAGATTGACTGCTCCGTATTCGGTAACAACAAAATGAACGTCGCCTCTGGGAGCGACCACGGCCGTGTCGTTTAGAAAGGGGACGATCCGGCTTTTTTTACCCTGCATGGCTGTCGACGGCAGCATTAAAATCGACTTGCCTCCCGGAGACTGAACAGCGCCGCGCATAAAATCCGAAATCCCGGTCACACCTGAAAAGTGAGTGTGGGGCACGGCATCGGCTGCCACCTGACCGGTCAAATCAATGGACATGGCAACGCTCATCGCGACCATTTTGTTATGCCGGGCAATGATCGCCGGATCACACACATAATCGGACGGATGAAACTCAACGGCGGGATTGTCATTTAAGAATTCATATAAATCCTCAGAACCAATAGCGCTGTTGGCAACCATTTTCCCGTCGTTGAAACCCTTATTGCGGTTGGTGATCACCCCTTTTGAAAACAGCTGCATGATTTCATTGGTCATGTACATGGTGTGAATACCAAGATCGTTTCTATCCGACAACGCCAGCATGACGGACTCCGATGTCGTTCCCAACCCGATGGCAATCGTTGATCCGTCATCGATCAGCCGTCGGGCGATCAGGCGACCAATGTCGTTGGCGGCTGCCAGTTCCGGATTCTCACCGATGGTCAGCAGCGGTTCGTCATACTCCACAAAATAATCGACTTCATTGACGTGAATAAAACTTCGGCCCAGGACCCTGGGCATGTTGGAATTGATCTGGGCAATCACCAGATCAGCAGATTGGGCCGCAGCCAACGTAATATCAACCGAAACCCCCAGGCTCATCCAGCCGAAATCATCCGGTGGCGACACCTGGATCAGAGCCACATGAATCGGCAGCAAGCGGCTTTTAAACAAGCGCGGAATGGCCGACATGTTGATGGGGGTAATAAAACGCATATTGCGCGCAATCCCCTTGGGCTTGGCTGAACCCAGGTAAAAGGATCGAAGATTGAGACTATGGTCTTTGGTTTTATTGGCAATCAAGCTCAGCGGTGTGGTTTCCAGGGTCAGCAACCGGATGATCTCAATATCCCGGAATTGATCTGAAAGTTCAGAGAGCTCACGGACCAGATGTTGCGGCTCCCCGCAGGAGGAGCCGATAAACACCCGCTGTCCCGGTCTGATTTGGCTCAGCGCTTCTCTGGCACTGTGTTTGTTTTCAATGTACTTATCCGCCCAATAGGTTGTCAGAGCCATGCGTATCTCCTTGGCATAGAAGGTTAAAAGGTTCCCGCCTTCGCCCTAAAGGCTTCGGCGCGGCAGGCAGAGTTCAGGGTTTTATAAGAGGATAAAAAAGCGAATATCGAATGTCGAAGGAAGGTATTTTGTCTATTTAATAAATAGACTGAGCAGCACGCTGCGCACTCGTCGCGCAGGCGCCTGACGCAGCGGGAGCGCCTGCGCTGCGCGAGCGAAACCACCCTTCGAAACTTGTCCGCCTCTGGTGGATTCTGCGATTCTACGGTTCGCTGTTCAGCCCGGAACCCAGAACCCAGAACCCAGAACCCAGAACCCAAATTAGCTCATCCATCTGCGATTGGCAAGGACAACCTGCGGTATTATTGCTTGACTCACAAAAATCTTTTTCCTATAGTCACCTATTTAATGAAAAAGCCTAAAAAGGTTACCAGTGGACAATAAACATGGAAGCAATTAAAACGTTAAGCCGCTGGATCGACACGATTAACGAGTGGGTTGGCCGCGGTGTCGGTTGGGTGACGCTGGGGCTGGTGCTGGTCGTTTTTACCGATGTGGTCATGCGCTATCTTTTCAATACCAGTTATGTGTTCACCCAGGAACTGGAATGGCATTTGTTTGGATTTATCTTCCTCATCGGCGCGGGCTACACCCTGCTGCACGACGGACACGTGCGGGTGGACATCATCTATCAGCGACTGGGAATCAAGGGTCGGGCGTGGATAAATCTATGTGGCGTGATTCTCTTTCTCATTCCCGGCTGTCTTATGGTGATTACAACCTCCTGGAAGTTTGCGGCCAATTCATTTGCGATGCTCGAGGGCTCACCGGACCCCGGCGGCATCCCCTTGCGGTTTATTTTAAAGGGCTGCATCCCTCTGGGGTTCACCCTGCTTTTATTGCAAGGGTTTTCACTGGCCATCCATAGTGTCATGCAAATACTGGGAGTTGAAAAAGAAAAAGAGGACCAATCTTAATGGATTATTTAGCGGCCTGGATGTTTTTGGCGCTCACTATTCTGCTGATGGCCGGATTCCCCGTCACCTTCACTTTGCTTGGTACGGCTTTGACATTCGGTATGATCGGTTTTGGCTGGGACTTTTTCAATCTCTTGCCGCTGCGAATCTGGGGCCGCATGGGCAACGTAACCCTTGCCGCAGTTCCCCTGTTTGTATTCATGGGAGTTATGCTGGAACGCTCGGGTCTGGCCGAAGAGTTGCTGAATACCATGGGCCTTCTCTTCGGACGCCTGAAAGGCGGTCTGGCGATTTCGGTCGTCGTGGTGGGAGCTCTTCTGGGAGCGTCAACGGGTATTGTGGGTGCCACGGTCGTCACCATGGGACTTCTCGCCGTTCCAACCATGCTCAAACGCGGATACCAGAAGGAACTGGCAACGGGGACCGTATCCGCCTCCGGAACCCTGGGACAAATTATCCCACCGAGCATTGTCCTGGTTCTCATCGGAGATATTGTCGGGGTATCAGTGGGCGATCTCTTCATGGGAGCGGTCCTGCCGGGGTTGCTTCTTGTCGGTCTTTTTATCATCTACATTCTTATTGCTGCATATTTGCGCCCGGGTGTAGCCCCCGCGATTTCAAGAGAAGAGCTGGCGGCGATAAGCCCCAGGCAGCTGGCAGCGCGGGTCGGCAAAGCCTTGTTTCCGCCCTTATTCCTGATGATGTCGGTTTTAGGTTCCATTTTTGCCGGCATTGCTTCCCCTACCGAAGCGGCCGCCGTGGGGGCCGTCGGCGCAAGCCTCTTAACCATGGCCAATAAAAAATTTAACATAAGCATTCTGCGCGAAGTCATGCTCACCACCGTAAGGCTGACCTGCATGGTCTTCATTATCCTGTGCGGCGCGGCCGCCTTCGGTCTGGTCTTCCGTGGTCTCAACGGAGATACGATTGTGCGGAATTTTCTGGGCGGTATCGCCCACCAGTACAGCCACGGAGCCGTTCTGGCTATCGTTATGCTCCTGATTTTTTTCATCGGCTTTTTCCTGGATTTCATCGAAATCACATTTATTCATGTACCGGTACTGGCGCCGATTATGATTGATTTCGGGTACGATCCGGTCTGGTTCTGTATTCTGCTGGCCGTCAATCTGCAAACGTCGTTTTTAACACCGCCCTTCGGATTTTCCCTGTTTTACCTTAAGGCCGTCACCCCGCCGGAAGTCACAACAGGCCATATATATAGGGGGATCATACCCTTTGTATTTTTCCAGCTCATCGGACTGGCCATCGTGGTTTTCTTTCCACAGCTGGCGACCTGGTTGCCCGATATCGTTTTCGGGGACTGACATTAAGTGAAAATTGTAAAAAGGACTTGACTATTACGTTGTAGCAGTTAGAGTAACGTACCGCAGGTTCATTCCCGACCTTGATCTTCAGGTGAGCAGCAATGAAAGGGCGGTGCGTTCCAGCAGTCGATCACTGATCTGGAATTTTGTGCGTACAGTTTCACTTTAATTCAAAAAGGAGGTTTTGCGATGAAGCGACGTGATTTTCTGAAGAAAGCTGGTCTTGGTGCTGCGGCGGTCGCAGCAACTGCAGTCAATGCCCCGGCGGTTCTGGCACAAAAGAAATACCGATGGAAGATGGTAACCACCTGGCCGCCCAAGCTGCCTGTGCTTCAGGAAGGCTGTGAGCGGCTGGCCAGAAGGCTCGATGAAATGACGGGTGGCCAGCTCAAGATCCAGGTTTTCGCAGCCGGCGAACTCGTGCCTGCATTTGAAAGTTTTCAGGCCGTATCCGATGGTACGGTGGAGGTCGGCAGCGGTGCCTCATATTATTGGGCCGGAAAAGAGCCGGCAACCCAGTGGTTTGCCGCCGTGCCCTTCGGGATGAATGCCCAGGGTATGTCGGCCTGGTTCCATGGCGGCGACGGCGAGGGACTCAAACTATGGGAAGAAACCTATGCGCCGTTTAACCTGGTCCCTAGACCTGGCGGTTCCACCGGTGTCCAGATGGGTGGATGGTTTAACAAAAAAATCGATACGATTGACGATTTCAAAGGTCTGAAGATGCGCATCCCGGGGCTTGGCGGCAAAGTCGTCGCCAAGGCCGGTGGCACCGTCGTGCTCACACCGGGCGGTGAAATCTTCACCAACCTTGAACGCGGTGTCATCGATGCCACCGAATGGGTAGGCCCGTACCACGACCTGCGGATGGGTTTTTACCAGGCCGCCAAATACTATTACTATCCCGGCTGGCATGAACCCGGTACCTACCTGGAATATTTCTTCAATAAAAAGGCCTATGATTCCCTTACCACTGAACTCAAGCATATCGTCGACGTCGCCTGCATGGAAAACGAGCATTGGGTTCTGACCGAGTTTGACGCCAACAACGGCGCATCCCTGCAGACCTTGATTAATAAGCACAAGGTTCAGCTGTTCAGGTTCCCGGATGCGGTACTCGATGCGCTGCGCAAGCTGGCTGAAGAGGTCCGTGAGGAAGAGGCCGCTAAAACCCCCATGGCTAAAAAAGTCAATGAATCCTTTAAGAAATTCCAGAAGATCGTCGGCACCTGGGGCACTATATCTGAACAGGCATACTATAACCAACTTCAGCCAAAGTTCCCGCTCAAAGGGTAATCTATAGACAGACAAACCATAAATGTCATGATTTGTCTGCCTAACGGGCTATCGCCAGCCGGTGTCAATCTACCGGCTGGCGATTCTTTTTTTCACATAATGACGAAACCGTGATGGTAATTGTTTGCATGTTAAGGAGGCACCAGAATGATACCGGATATTAAAAAGATCCTTTATGCAACCGACCTGTCTGAAAACGCCCGCTATGCGTTTGGCTATGCCGTTAGCCTGGCAAACAGTCACGATGCGAAGATTACTGTTTTGCACGTGGTGGAGGAGCTCTCGTCGTTTGCCCGGTCCATGGTGGCGGACATGCTGGGAGAAAATCGTTTGGCCGTTATTAAAACGGAAAAAGAAAAAGAGGTCATATCGGATTTAAAGACCCGCCTGGAAGAATTTTGTGATGATGTCAGCCGTGAGCAACCCGGTTGTCCCTTTGTGGTTGATGAAACCATCGTTGTGACCGGCCATCCGGTGGATCAAATCGTCCGCCAGGCAGAAGCTCTGGATGCCGATTTAATCGTCATCGGCTCGCACGGCGGGGGAGGACTTGCCGACGTGACGCTGGGCAGCACCTCCCGTCGGGTCCTCCGGCGCTGCGCCAAGCCAGTTCTGGTAGTGAGGCTGCAGGAAGAAGGGACTCGATGAATATTGTTATCACAGGCCCCCTTGGTCCTTAAATTTCATAAATTCTCAACTTGATCATTCCCAGTTTTAAATTACAAATTACAAGTATCAAACAAATCACAATTTATCCCTGAATCTTAGTTCCCTTCTTGACCTTCTTCGATCAACCCCGCCGCATCCGCCAGGGTCACTTGCTCAACATCCCTGAGTTTACGCTCGATGGCCCGGGTACGAACCTCGGCCTGCCCGATGGTATGGCTGGCTTCTTTGAGTTTCTTTTTGGTTTTGGCCAGAACATCGCCGAATTTCCCGAATTCGGTCTTAACCACCCCCAGCAATTCCCAAACTTCACTTGAACGTTTTTCAATGGCCAGGGTTCGAAAGCCCATTTGAAGGCTGTTGAGTAAAGCTGCCAGAGTGGTAGGCCCGGTGACCACGATTCGAAATTCTCGCTGCAGGGTATCGCATAACCCCGGCCGTCGCAGCACCTCGGCATACAATCCCTCTATCGGTAAAAACATAATGCCGAAGTCGGTGGTATGGGGTGGATCGATATATTTTTCTTTAATAAACCTGGCCTCCGTTTTGATGCGCATTTCCAGATTTTTTATCGATTTTTCGGCTAACTCTTTATCGGCGGCTTCCTGGGCATCTATCAGTCGCTGGTAGTCTTCCTGGGGAAATTTGGAGTCAATCGGCATCCAGACGATCTTTTCTTTATCGACATCCTGGCCGGGTAACTTAATGGCAAATTCCACCCGGTCGTTGCTGTTCTTTTTAGTGGCCACATTGACATCATATTGATCCGGGGTCAAAATTTGTTCCAGGATATGGCTTAAGCGAATCTCACCCCAGGTTCCGCGGGTTTTGACATTGGTCAGCACTTTCTTCAAGTCACCCACCCCGGTGGCCAGGGTTCGCATTTCTCCCAGCCCTTTGTAAACCTGTTCCAACCGCTCACTGACCTGCCGGAAAGACTCGCCCAGGCGCTTTTCCAGGGTGGTCTGCAATTTTTCATCGACGGTGGCACGCATCTGATCGAGTTTTTTGGTATTATCTTCCTGAATGGCCCGCAATTGGGTTTCGATTGTCCGGCGCATGGCCTCCAATCTTTCTTCACTGACTTTGGCCATGATCATCAGTTGTTTGGAAAAGGAGTCGAGCTGGTCTTTTTGGATGTGAATATTTTCTACCATGCGCTGCTGCAGCGACTCGCTCGAGGACTTCAAGGCCGCGCCGAGCTCCTGACGTGCCTGTTGGGCACCGAGAGCCGTTTCTTTACGATTGGCAGCAATTTCATCTTTAATCACATTTTCCAGGCGTTCCTGTTTGCCTTCCAGGGCTGCAAAGCCGTCCTGCAGTTTTGTGATAAGATCTGCGGGTTTGCGCCGAATGAGAACAATCAGCAAAATAAGAGCGGCCAGCACCATCAAGGAGACGACTCCAATAGTGAGTTCAACGGCATGATCGGCAACAAAGACAGCAACGTCCGTAATAGCTTCATTCATGGTGCTTTCCCCCCCTATTTATAACATATCAAAAAACACTATATAGGGAAAAGGCCTATAAGCGTCAAGCCTGAACGGTTTACCATTTTAAATTATAAAATCGAAAATTTTTTGATGGTAAAAAGGTGAACGTCATGCTAGAACCGGATCTCATAATATTATGTTGGAGCAAAAAATCATGGATAAACTTTTTACCCCTTTTACGATTAAAGCAATTGAATTAAAGAACCGTATTGTTATGCCGGCTCTGGCCTCTTTCCTGATTGGCAATGACGGCAGTATATCCGATGCTACCATCGAGCATTACCGACGACGCGCCGCCGGTGGACCGGCCATGGTCATTGTAGAGGCCTGCGCGGTATCACCCGAGGGTGTCGTATCTGCTCACCAGGCCAGGATATATGAATATCGATTTATTGATGGGCTTGCCAGGATCGCCACCGCCATAAAGGAGGAAGGCAGCGTGCCTGCCGTTCAGATTCATCATGGCGGCCGACAAACATCCATAAAAGTCATCAAGCGCAAACCGCTGGCGCCATCACCCCTTCCCTGCCCTGCGATTAGGGGAGATGTCGATCCGTTGAGCATTGGCGGCATCCAAAAGCTGGTGAAAAAATTCGGCGATGCGGCCGCAAGGGCTCATCAGGCAGGTTTCGAGCTGATTGAAATCCATGGCGCCCACGGGTACCTGGTCAATCAGTTTCTATCGCAATTTTCCAACATCCGCGAAGATGAGTATGGGTGGAATACGGCCGGAAGAACCCGGTTTGCCAGAGAAATTGTGGAAGAACTCCGCCGGCGTCTGGGCCACGAATTTCCCATCTCATTTAAAATCAGTGCCGAGGAATATGTTGACGGCGGGTTGACAACCCGGGAAAGCATCGAAATATTGAAAATCCTGGTTGATGCCGGCATCGATATCGTCCAGGTCTCGGCCGGAAATGACCTCACGCCTGAATGGATCTGCCAGCCGATGTTCATGGAAAAAGCCTGCCTGGTCAATTCTGCCGAACAGGTCAAACAGGCGCTGGATATTCCGGTTATGGCCGTGGGCAGAATAAACGATCCCTATATCGCCAACGAAATCATTGCCCAGGCAAAAGCCGATCTGGTTTGCATCGGCCGCGGTTTGCTGGCAGACCCGGAAATGCCGAATAAAGCGAAAGAAGGTCGGCTGGATGAAATACGCACCTGCATCGCCTGCAATACCTGCATGGAATCCATTTTTAAAAAAGGACGCATTGAATGTCTGGTCAACCCCATGCTGGGCCGTGAAAAAGAAATGGCCTTTATACCGACCCCTAAGCCCAAAAAGATTATGGTGGTCGGTGGGGGCCCGGGGGGATTGAATGTGGCCTGGGTTGCCGCCAAACGCGGGCATGATGTGCATGTGTATGAAAAACGTCGTGAGCTTGGCGGGCAATTGCTTCCCGGCAGCCTGCCGGGCCACAAAGCAGAATTGCGCACGCTGATACAATTTCAAAAAAAACAGGCCGAGCTTTTTGGGGTCAAATGCCACCTGAATTATGAAGTATCAGCCGAAGACATCAACGTTTTCAATCCGGATGTAGTCATATTGGCCACCGGTTCCCTGCCCGCCCTTCCATCGGTCGAAGGCATTGAAAAGGATATCGTATTGACCTATGAAGATGTTTTGAACGATGAACCGGTCGATTTCCAATCGGTTGTAATCGTCGGCGGAGGACCGACCGGTCTGGAACTGGCATTGTATTTGTCCGAGTACGGATGTTCGGTAACGGTGGTTGAAATACTGCCCACTGCCGGAAAAAATCTGGAGGCCATGACCAAAAAAATTATTCTTACCAGGCTCAAAGAAAATAATGTTGCCGTTAGGACCGATACCAGATTGCTGAAAATAGAGGACAACGGCGTCATCGTGGCCGACCGGGAAAACCAAGAACGCTTTATTGAGTCGGACAAAGTGTTGATTGCCATCGGCACGCGCCCGAATCTCAAGCTTTATGACCAGATTAAATCCCTTGGATTCAAAATTCACCAGATAGGTGACTGCCTGGAACCGCGAAGTGCGAAGGACGCCATATATGAAAGTGCGGTGCTGGGAAGAAGAATATAATTGAACCGGTAGTCATAATTTGCATGACCGGGCACCGCTCACCCCTTGTGGCTTATCAGCTGAAAAAACGAGGATACAAACAAGTGTGTAATCTCACCTGGGGGATGTTGGCGTGGAAACTGTTTGGTGGCAAAGCCAAATAAAAAAATTGGCGGAGCGCGAGCGACATCCATAAATTGACATTCGGTCCGCCGCAGGCGGATCATTCGTCAATTGCTTTATATTGCCGGTACAAACCTCGAAACTGATGGTAGGACAGTCCCAGGAGCCGGGCTGCTTTTTTCTGGTTGAATTTTGAATGCGCCAGCGCCTTTTCCAGCATTCGCACTTTTAGATCCCAAATGGCCTCTTTCATCGGTTTGGCCATTAGATCAATCCCATCGGATAATCCCGGATCAGTGTCTGAAATATCCGGTTTCAACTCCGGTGCCTGTGTTTCATATGGCGAAAAAAACGGATCGAAAATAATTTCACTAATTTTAAGAGAATCCGATCGATAGACCGCACGTTCCACCACATTTTTTAGCTCCCGTACATTGCCGGGCCAGTGATAGCGTTCAAGAGCATCGATGGCTTCAGGACTAAACATTGGGATTTCCTCCCAGCCCAGTTCAACCGCCATGCGACCGGCAAAATAATTGGCCAGCAACAATATGTCTTCCCTGCGATCCCGCAGGGGAGGCACGATCAATACTTCAAATGAAAGCCGATCCAGCAAATCCTGTTTAAATAGATTATCAGCTGCCAGGGCTTTCACATCGACATTGGTGGCGGCAATAATGCGGACATCCACATCTATGCTTTCAGAACTTCCCACCCGCTCAAAAGAATAATATTCCACCACCCGCAAAATTTTTTCTTGCACCTCCAGAGGGATGTTGCCGATCTCATCCAGAAAAAGGGTGCCGCCGTCTGCCGCTTCAAACCGACCGACCCGCCGCTGGGCCGCTCCGGTGAAAGCGCCTTTTTCATAACCGAATAATTCCGATTCGATGAGCGATTGTGATAAAGCGGAGCAATTAAGTGTTAAAAAAGGTTTGTGCCATCGGTTTGACAGATAGTGCAAACGTCCGGCCGCTAATTCTTTGCCGGTACCGCGTTCGCCCAGCAGGAGCACCGGACGGTTGACAGGCGCCACCCGCGAAAGGCGCTCTTGAAACTCCAAAAATTTTTCGGATTGACCCAGGGCTTCGGTGGCCCGGGCTGGTGTTTCACGGCTATACTGCTTTTCTAAGGTTCCGTTCATAAGTTCAAAGGTTCAGGGTTTCGAGGTTCCAAGTCTCAAGGATTCTAAAAGGACGTTGAACGTTGATACGGCCCAAGGTTTAACCGCCTCCGAAAGGTGCGCAAGCCCAGAACTTCTGAACCGTCATGCTATAAACCAGAACGCAGAACCCTGAACTTTTGAACTTCTGGCTACCAATCATTAGCAAATTTTGCTATTTGTTGGTAATTATTACCACGGGCTATATCGCCCTGTCAACCATAAATTCCTTTTGTTTCAAGTAGTTGTCTAAAATTCAACGATTGGCACGGTTCATGCTCAAGCCTATCATGACACCGTCAATAAAAAAGTGGAGGTAACACAATGGGAATTTTCACACGATTTCGCGATATCATCAGTTCCAATATCAATGCAATGCTCGATAAAGCGGAAGATCCGGAAAAGCTGATCAAACTGATGATCAGGGAAATGGAAGATACGCTGGTTGAAATTAAAACGGCTTGCGCCGGAGTAATGGCCTCCAGCAAAAAAGTTCAACGTCAGCTGGATGGACACAAGGCCCGGGCTCAATATTGGGAGGAAAAGGCTGCACTCGCCGTAAATAAGGGGCGGGACGATCTGGCACGTGAGGCTCTGGTGGAAAAACGCAAATTTACCCGCAGGACAGAAACCCTTGAACAAGATCTGGTCGAACAGGACCTGCTCATTGACCAGTACCAGGATGACATCCGCCAGCTTGAGGAAAAATTAAAATCTGCGCGGGATAAGCAACGCATGCTGGTTCAACGCCATGTCCATGCCCAGAGGAAAATGCAGGCTCAGCAGGAGATGCGACGCGTTGACAGTTCCGAAACCATGATGAAATTCGATGAAATTGAAAACCGCATTGAACGCATGGAAGCTGAAGCAGATCTGGTAAACTTCGGCAAAAAGACTTCCCTGGAAGACGAACTGGATAGGCTGTCGATAGATGATGAAATCGAAAGTGAGCTACAGACGCTAAAAACACCTGTGGCCGAGAAACCTTCATCCGCCAGCAACGATGAGTCAACCTCAAATCTCTAGCTCACATTGGAAATGACGATTGACGAATGTCGAATGTCTAATTATAAGGTATGCTATCTTTTATAAATGACGGAGCACAGCGACATCCATCATTCGTCATTCGAAATTCTACATTCCATAGGGGATGCATATGAAAGAAGCGTTGATTGTGGCTATCGTTTTCGGAAGTTTTGTTCTCATACCTGCGGTTATCGGGGGAACGATTTTAATGTCCATAAAACTATTAAAAGGCGGAACTTTTCGCAAAGATCAGGCCGACGATTCCAAAATAATTCAGGAAATCTATAAGGGGCTCTCCCGAATGGAAGAACGGGTGGAGGCACTGGAAACCATCCTGTTGGACCAGGATAATAAGGATCGTAAAGATGAGACACTATGACAGATTATCCCGTGACGGAATATACCGCTCACGCAACGGCATTATTTTCGGCGTATGCCGGGGGCTGGCCGATCATTTCGACTTTTCGGTGTTCTGGGCCCGGGCGATCGCCATTTTTTTCCTTCTCGTTTCGGGATTCTGGCCGGCCATCGGTCTGTATTTAATCGCAACGTTTTTGATGAAACCCGCCCCTGTCATCCCCATTGAAACGGAGGCCGAACAGGAATTTTATGACAGTTATACCAATTCAAGACACCTCGCCGCCCAACGCATCAAAAGACGGTATGAAAATCTTGAAAAACGACTGCGGCGCATGGAGCATATTGTCACCGCCCGTGAATTCGACTGGGATGAAAAACTAGGAATGCCAAATGAAAAATGAAAAATGAAAAATTAAGGAATGCTGTCCATTTTAAATTAGGCGGAGCGCAGCGACTTCATTCATTCGCCATTCGACATTATTCATTTCCTATAGTCATTCCAAACAGTTCTGCCTGACCCCACAGGAGGGAGATCAGGCAGAAATTGTTTGCGCACCTGCAGTCTAGATTTAGATTGGAATGGAACCAAGTTCGGGGCTTCGCCCCCAATCAGTATGCCAGCATTCCAGGTGGCCTCCAGCAGAGATTGGCCCCAAAAACAACAGAAATCTTAGTATATTTGGTCCGGCTATATTTGGTCAAGCACTTCGGCGGGAACATCATAGGTTTCAGCCGGCGAAATGCTTGCTTCACTCGGAATAGAATCAGCCAGAACGGTCTGGATCTGATCTAATATGTCACATCCTTGAATGCAATCGGGTAGATTGTCTCTGGTCATACAATCTCTGCAAGGGCTTTTAACAAGATAACCGATGTCAAAATCGAAATTATTTTCGCAGAATCTTTCTTCCATTTTAGCACCTCATGTGATCTGGTTTCGATTTCAGGATTGCGATTCGGCAAGTTCAGGTTTTAGAATCTCGCTTAACGCAAAACCGTATTCCGTCACTCACTTTTAACAGTTTTGCTATATACCTATACAACTATCATGCCAAATTTCCCATAATCTCAATATTTCATTTAAATTCAAAATGTTAACTAATTTTTCGCTTATATTGCGTTAACGGATTTGACAAAAAAAGCCAACTTAAGCGTCAAAAAATTGTCATCTTAAGCAACTACAAGTGTAAGAAAAAATTATAAATGCAAGTCATCGGGCCTGCATCGAGGCTAAAAACTTTGACAAAAATTCGTCAACTAGCCGGCTGTCAAAAATTCAGTTGTGAATTTGATTTTTGCCCGTATTATAGTATATCGGTATTGATATTGGGGAGTTTAGCTTTTTTTTTAACTATTTTTATGGCAGAATATTTTTGTCACCAATTCACCAAGATACAAAGCTGAATATTTACCGGAGGTTTCCCTTTGTGTCTGGGTGCCTTTGTGGCAATTTATTTTCCGTGGCGGATCCGGAATAGGGGATAATAGAGATGAATGACGTTAGACTGAAAGCCGATATTTCTGCTCGCTATCAACCATTCCTCGATAAAATTCTTAAACACCATCAAGATCTCATCCACTCTGTTCATATCGTCGGTAGTGCCTTAACCCAGGATTTCGACCCCAAGACCTCCGACATTAATTCGGTGGTCGTCCTGGGCAAAATGGACTTGAAATTTTTGGGGTTTCTGGCGCCTCTGGGCAAAAAATACGGCAGAAAGCGAATTGCCGCTCCGTTGATAATGACGCCGGAGTACATCGATAAATCCCTCGATGTTTTTCCCATTGAGTTTTTCAACATCAGGCAGTTGCATGTTACGGTCTTCGGAGAGGATGTTTTTCAACCTTTGGATATTAGAAAATCAGACCTGAGGCGCCAGTGTGAACAGGAGTTGAAGGTAAAACTCATCGGCCTGAGACAGAGATATATATCGGCCGCCGGCGATCAAAAGATACTCGCCCGGGAGTTTTCAGAGTCGTTTTCCGGATACATGCCGCTATTTAAGTCAATAATTTTGCTGTTCGGTAAAGAGCCCCCCTGCAATAATGCCGATATCCTGTCCGTGCTGGAGGAGGTTTCAGGGGTCCGAACAGAAGTATTTAAAATTGTGTTAAATCTGAAAAAAAAGAAAACCAAACCATCCATTGAACAGCTCACCATGGTTTTTGAAGATTACTATGCCGCCATTGAAAACCTGGAAGACATCACCGATGCACTCGCTATTTAGGGCAATCCTCCTGGGGGCAATTGTGCTGTTTGTTTGCAATGCGGCAACCGTCGGTCACACCGTCGAAATTCCTGCGTTGCCCGCCGCCCCGGTCGTCGATCTGGCCGGCATCATTGATAAGGGTGCTGAGTCCAAACTGAACCGGTATTTGAAAGAGCTTGAAACCAAGACCGGTGCCCAGATGGCGATTCTCACCATAAACAGCCTCGAAGGGCAGGCCATAGAAGAGTTATCCATCAACATCGCCCATGATAAATGGAAACTGGGACAAAAGGGCAAGGATAACGGCGTGTTGGTTGTGGTCGCATTAAATGACAGAAAGTACAGGATCGAAACCGGCTACGGACTCGAAGGCCTGCTGCCGGACAGCCTGGTGGGCAGCATCGGCAGACAATATCTGGTGCCCTATTTTAAAAGAGGTGATTATTCCACGGGGATTTATGCCGCCGCCGTGGTTATAGCCAATGAAATTGCCCGGGATGCCGGTGTTGAGATTAGCGGATTGCCGGCGGTTAAAAATGCCGATCCGGCCAATAATAGGCGGAAATCACCCGGTATCCTCGGAAAAATATTTTCCCTGCTCTTTTTCGTAATTATGGTCATCATATTTATCAAAAATCCACGATTATTTCTGGCCTATTTATTTATTTCCTCAATGGGCGGCCGGGGCGGTCATTGGGGTGGTTCTGGCGGTGGTGGATTCGGTGGTGGTGGCGGTGGATTCGGTGGTGGTGGTGCATCGGGAGGATGGTAGCGCCGGTAGATTAGCCTTTTAGTTTATGATACAATTAGTTAACTAACATTAAAGGCAAAAGAACGAGAATGTTTAAACTTGGAGGTTTTATGTCAAACGGATTGAAAATCGTACTTGTAATTCTGGGTATCACCCTGGTGGCGATGTTTATGATCGGTGGCAAACTAATCGCCGGCTACAACCAGGTGATCACGATGGAAGAAAACGTCAAGGGCAAATGGGCCCAGGTTGAAAACCAGCTGAAACGCAGGTATGACCTGATTCCCAATCTGGTGGAAACGGTTAAAGGATATGCCAAACACGAAAAAGAAATTTTCGAAAACATCGCCCAGGCAAGAACCCAGTATTTCCAGGCCAACGATGTTAAAAACCAGATCGAAAGTGCCAATCGACTTGAAGGTGCCCTCTCCCGACTGCTGCTGCTCCAGGAGCGATATCCCGACTTGAAAGCCAATCAGTCTTTTCTCAGGCTGCAGGACAGCCTGGAAGGAACTGAAAACCGAATCGCAGTGGAACGCAAACGCTACAATGACGCAGTCCAGATTTTAAATACTTACATCCGAACCTTCTTTGGAAGATTCTATGCCCTGCTGGCAGGGGTCTCCCAGGCCGATTATTATGAGATTCCCGAAGGGGAAAAGGCAGCTCCCAAAGTCAAGTTCTAGTGTCGGGCTTTGCGTGAGTTTGCCTTTTTCCATTATAGTGATATGCTTAATATATTCGGATACTCAGAAGCAATTGAAATCGCCGGTCAAACATACCATCCCGGTTCGAGCAGGCTGATCAGCCCGGTGGCGCGTGACCGGTCAACCCCTTGGCAAAACTTGCGGGTAAGGTTAAAAAAGAATGATAAAATTCCAAGAGAAGAGAAATGCGGAACGTTTCCACCTCAAAGCTCCCATTAAATACACTGCAATAAACGAAAATGAGGCTTGCAACGCCAATATGTTTAACTGCAGCGAGGGCGGGCTTTATTTTGAAACCGGCTCCCCGCTCAAGCCGGGTGTCGATGTGGTCGTATCGGGTGCTGAAAATGAAAGAATATTTCGGGCTACCATAAAATGGTGCAAACGGGTGGGGCCGAACGATAAGACTATCTACGGTATCGGCGCCCAGTATAATAAATACACCTAAGATACTAGCGGGTTGTGATAATATCGTTCCGATGGGAAATTATTTTTTGGCGGACTGGGCTTCGGGAAGTGGTTCGGCGTTTGCATCTGATTGGGGTGTATACGAAATTTTATGCAAAAACATGCCGATATACAGCATGAAGAGATGAACCGAAAAAAAATAAAACAGGGTCCCGTCCTTGGTGTTGACAGCCAGCGCTAAAAATAACACGGCACTCCAGAAAAGTATTTTTGTTTTCATAATTCAGCATCCCGATAGGTTTTTCTATACTAAATATATCGGGAGAAGAAACAAAAACTTTAGCCGGAAGCCGAAGCCCTGGTTGAGAACCTTTTGCCGGCAGTCAACATTGTCGCCCGGCCGGGAACCTGAAATCCGGCGGCAATACATGAAAACCAAATTTGACGTAAAACGGATGGCAACTATTTTTGTGCGTGCTTGAGCATGATGGGAGTCGCCAGGAGAATGCAAATATCTCCCAAAGGACCGTTACAAAGTAAGGTAATAAACGACAATATAATTGAGTAAACGTAAACTTCCGACTGCACAAAAACGGCGTTTAAGGATTGCGGATAAATTATAAAAAAAAGCAAATTAGCAACCGAAAAAATGATCAGGCCCCATATGGCCCATTTCTTTAAGTTCCACACCCCGATTGCAAAAATGGCCATTGGAACCATATTTAGTAAATATTTAGTGCCTATAAGTGTTAGCAACGCCCCCGGTTGAACCGGCTCATAGGACAACCACAGAAAAGCTTTAAATAGAGCCAGCCAGCCCACGGCCCAAATGGGCCATGGAAAGACCCTGTCCATTCTCTCAGGTGGAAAAAACCTAAACGTGCTCACAGCCACAATTCACTCCTCCAATATGATGAGACCTTCGCATTCTGTGAAAATATGCGATTTAAATCAGAAAGTCAATATTTCAAAGCTATTTAAGCAAATTGATGATGGACAGCGCGATAAGAAAAAAAGATATGACGGCACCTGTCAGGCCGACTGCAACCGGGTAGCGGAATAAGAAGGTATCCACGTCGTGACTTGATTTATCAAGTTTGTCGATCATTGGCTTGGTTGCAAACCAGGAATTCATTTTGTTTTCTATCCGTTTCATAAAATCCGGCTTAAACGCCAGCACCAATCCGATAACCAGGCCGGCCAGGCAACCGATCTTACCGATCCATGTGATGGCACTCACGATAAACTCTGCGGTGAATATATTCACCCGGGATCCAAAAAAAATACCGGCGAACTTTGAAACGTCAAGTGAAAAAAAGAAGAAAAAGAGTGAAAATACGGACCCGGCCACTAACGCTAGGCCCATGGCCATATGATGGCTATAAAAAAAATCAGAGATTTCAATTTCTTTATCCAGGTATTCTATTCCTTTATCAACATTTACACTGCGGTTGAGAATATTGCTGAGGCTTTGGGCAAGGCGGGGAGCAAACAAGAGCATTAAAGAAAGGGTCATCCCCAGGACCCCGAAGACTAAGGTCAGGATCTCTATTGTTTGTAGGCCTATTTCCCAAAAAATTTCCATTTCCAATCCTATCGGCTGTTTTTATTTATAAACTAAATTTCTGGCAAGTTCCACTAACTTTTCACTGGCAATGGCTTCAAGTTTTTTACGTACAATCCTGGAATAATACTCGCGCTCAGTTTTAGTAAATGCCCGACCGTCTCTTTTTTTAAGCACAAGCTCTTTTTGCTTCGGAGAGAATAATCGGTCCAGATATACATCCAGCGAATCAGACTTTAAACGTGATTTTTGGACCTTAACCTCCGGGAGTTTCAATTGACTGCTGGTGTAAACTTTCAGGGTGTTCTGCAGGTCCTCAATGGAAATATACATACCACTGCTCAGCTGAAATTCACCTCCCGGCAAAAGATCACGATATCTTGGTTTTAAGGAAGCAGCTATTTTATCTAAATTTTTAGGTGCCTTAAGTCCCTGCAGGTCGAAAATCGCTGCACTAATCAATAGCAATTTTTCCAGATTTTGTCTTTTGGGGCTCGTTTCCCAGTAGCGGGAAAATAATGCCTGGGAATTCAACGCCAGGCCTCGGCGGGCACAGATGGCGAGAACCGCGGGAAACCTTGCGACGACCTCGGTATCATCTGAGCTGGCCAACGCATCCAAGATGATGACAATTTGGTTTTCGCTGATCTTCTTCTGTCCCGAATCTTTCAGCAGCGAATCCAATACTTTTAAAGCGGATTCTGATTCTATGTTGTCCACTGGCCTTTTCTTATTCATTTCGGAATGGTGAAACAAAACGAGTTTTACGACCCAATTGTCCTTATAATATCTGTAAATAGGGATTTTTGCAAGACAAATTGTATTGATAGATACAATAGACGTCCCAAGCCTTGTCCGCC
>JBATKU010000021.1:0-9766 GCA_049669725.1 Desulfobacterales bacterium | reverse complement strand
CCTGCACAAGTTCCTGTCCCCGGCTGTCGGTGAACATACACGTATAGTCGTGGGCATCGCGCAACAGACTTGAAAACGCCGTCCGGGCAACGGATGCATCCGCCTCGTCAACAATCGAAATCAGCCTACGCCAAAGTATTTCCAAGGTAATCGGATCGAACATTGATTGCGATGATCCGCCAATATCACGTTTGTTCGGCATATTTCATGCTCCCTTAGAAATGACAGTCTTGAATTGTTAAGAAATTAATTTAAATTTCGTTTTTCAAATTTAAATTAATCCAAATGAACCCATACTCATCCACAGACGCTTTGGCATCTTCACCTACGACGATAGTCGATTCCCGCTCCTCAATAATGGCAGGACCCTGCATCACCGCACCTGAAAAAAGTTTAAACCGATCGTAGACTGTGAACGGAATGTATTCCTTCCGGATCAGTGAGAAGGCATTGCGTTTCCCTTTTATGCAATCGGCCAGTTTTCCTTCAGTCTGCCGAACAGGGGGAATGCGAAATTCCTTTGATGGCAGGCTCGCCCGAAGCTTGAAGGTTACCAATTCAACCGGTGTTTCCGGATACGTCCGCCCGTAAAGCTTTTTATAGGCATCGTCGAATAACCCGCGAATCTCGCTTTTCTTCCATTGATCAAAAGGTTTCTGTTTAACAGCAAGGTCGGTTTCCGCGCCCTGGCCCACAAAGCGCATCATCAGCGTCCGCTCGAATATGATTTTCTCTTCCTTGCCGGCCTGCTGGAGGATGGCAGCGCCTTCTTTTTCAAGCTCCTTAAACAAATCTTCAATTTCTTTCAAGTCAGCATCATCCAGGGCGACCCGGTGACTCCTGGTAAGATCAAAGGCCACCGGTGCGGTAAAAAACCCGAGCGCAGATCCCACACCGGCCAGCGGAGGCACGAGAATACGCGGCGCGCCGATCTTTTTAGCGAGACCATAAGCATGCACCGGCCCGGCACCGCCAAAGGCGGATATGGTAACAATATTCGGATTGCCGCCTTTTTCGGCAATATGGGTTTTGGCTGCGGCCGCCATGGTTTCGTTGATCAGATCATGGATTCCAAAAGCGGCTTCCACAAGGGATGTTCCAAGGAGTCGGGCAACTTTGGCTTCCATGGCGCGCTCCGCAGCCCCCTTGTCGAGCGCCATGGTCCCACCCAAAAAATAGTCGGGATCCAGATAACCTAGCAGCAGATCGGCATCGGTCACTGTGGGATTCTCCCCACCGCGCCCGTAACATGCGGGACCCGGATCGGCCCCCGCACTTTCGGGTCCCACCTGCAAAAGACCCATTTTGCTCATTTTGGCAATGCTGCCGCCACCGGCCCCGATTTCCATTAAATCCACCACCGGCACCTGGATGGGCAAACCGCTTCCTTTTTTAAACCGCTGGACCCGCCCCACCTCGAAGGTGGAGACCAGCCCGGCGTGGCCTTTCTGGATCAAGCAGGATTTTGCTGTCGTTCCGCCCATATCAAAACAAAATATGTCTTTTATCTTAAACATCCGGCCGTAATGCTGGGAGGCGATAACGGCCGCGGTAGGTCCGGATTCGATGATTCTGACCGGAAATTGCCGGGCGGTCTCAACCGATGTAATCCCGCCGCTGGACAGCATGATAAACAGCTTTCCCTTAAACCCCAGAGTTTCCAGGCGTGACGAAAGTTTGGCCAGGTACCTGGCGGTAATCGGTTTGACATAGGCGTTGGTCGCGGTGGTGCAGGTTCGTTCATACTCGCGAATCTGCGGCAATACTTCAAAGGAAGTGGATAAGGACAGGTCCGGAGCCAGCTCAGTGACCATTTCTTTTATTTTAATCTCGTGCACCGGATTTTCATAGGAATTAAGCAGGCACACGGCCAGAGATTCAATCCCCAACCCAAGCAACTCGGAAAGCACCTTTTGCACGTTTTCTGCTTCCAGTGCTTTAATTACAAGTCCATTGCTGGTGATGCGTTCTGAAACTTCGAGCCGCAGCGATCGTGGAACCAGCGGCAGTGGATATTCGGAAAAAATGTCGTAGGCATCGTAGCGTATTTCACGTCCCAGCTCAAGCACATCGCGAAAGCCTTTGGTGGTAATCAGACCGGTCTTGGCTCCTTTGCGTTCAATGATGGCGTTGATCACCAGCGTAGTCCCGTGGATAATTTCATCAATTTTCGAAATAAATCCGGGCTCGCGTGCCAGCAACTCACGGATGCCCTGTTCGACCGCATCTGATGGGTCCCCCTGGGTGGTCAAACATTTATTTACCTGGAATTCACCGGTGTCGTCATTGACGAGAACAAAATCAGTAAAGGTACCGCCGATGTCACAACCTAATCTGTAGGTTCCATTAGCCACTGTTGGTCTCCTGCAAAAAGCCGATTGAGGATTTCATTTTGTTCCCTTTACTTTAAACAGATTGGAAATTCGAAGCACGCCAATCCTTTAAAATGGGCCGAAATACGAAACAAACCGGAATCGACATGCTAAAAAATACTCGGTTCTTCCCATTCACCGAAAAGGTCCCGGAAAACGCCGGCCATCTCTCCCACAGTGGCGTAAGCCCGGCAGCAGTCCACCAGCAACGGCATCACATTTTTACCGGCACGTGTTCCTTTCTCCAACTCTTTTAATGTTCGACTAACTTCACGGTTATCACGGGTCCGACGCAGTTCTTTCAGGTTGGAAAGCTGCTGGTCAACCCATTTTTCATTGTACTCATGAAGTTCCACATCGGTTGGGTCTTCACCTTCATCGGCATATTTATTGACACCGATCTTGATATATTCGCCGTCCTGGACCCCTTTTTCATATTCGTAAGCCTGGCGGGCGACTTTGCGCTGGATAAAGCCCGTCGCTACGGCGTGAACCATTCCGCCGATTTCCTGAATCTGCGTCATCTCCTCAAGAATTTTCTCCTCCATTTTTTTTGTCAGCGTCTCGATGAAGTAAGATCCCGCCAGGGGATCCACCGTGTCTCGCAACCCAACCTCATCCATGAGGATCTCCAATGTCCGCAAAGACAGCAGAGCGGCCCTTGGGGTGGGAATGGTATAGGCTTCGTCAAATGAGCACAGGGCCGTGGTCTGGGCCCCACTCAGCGCGGCCCCCAGAGCATAGAAGGCACCCCGCATAATGTTGTTTTCAGGCTGATTCTTGGTAAGTCCGCTGCCGCCGCCCCCGAATAGACCTCTGAGGAACAATTTTTTCTTATCCCCGACACCATATTCCTCACGAAGCATTTTTGCCCAGAGCTTACGGGCGGCCCTGAATTTGGCAATTTGCTCCCAGAGATTGCCGAATACATTAAAATTAAATGAAAAACGTCCGACAAAATCCTCGGCCTGCAAACCCCGTTTGATCACATTGTCCATGTAGGCCTTGGCAATTTCAAAGGCACAGGCTATTTCCTGGGCCGGGGTGGCACCTGATTCACGTATGTGGTAACCGCAAATGCTGACCGGATTACAGCGCGGAAGCTCTTTGACCGCGTATTCAATGCTGTCTCCCACCAGGCGAACCGCTTCTTCCACCGGATAAATCCAGGCCCCGCGACCGATCATTTCCTTGAGAATATCATTTTGTGGGGTAGCGCTGATTTTCTCTTTGGGGTATCCGAATTTCTCAGCTAGCGCCTGATACATCGCCAACATGATGGAGGCAACGGCATTGATCGTCAGCCCGGAACCAATGCGATCAAGCGGAATGTCGGCAAATGCAATTTCAAAATCACGCAGGGAGTCCACTGCCATGCCAACCCGACCGACTTCTCCCACAACTTTAGGGTCATCCGAATCATACCCCATCTGGGTAGGAAGATCGAAAGCAACATTGAGGCCCGTTTGTCCTTGGGAAATCATCATTTTAAAGCGTTTGTTGGTTTCCTGCGGCGTACCAAAACCGGTATACTGGCGCGTGGTCCAGGCTCTGCTGCGATAACCCTGGGGATGGAGACTACGGGTGAACGGGTACTGTCCCGGATCACCGAGATCTTTCTCATATTCAAAGCCAACCTCATCGAGGTCCTGGGGCGTGTATACCGATTTTACGCGAAGGCCGGATTGATAAATCACTTCTTCGATGGCATCTTTTTCATTTTTTACGTATTTTGCAACACCCATATTTTACCTCTTGCTATAAAATATTTTCTAACATCAGCTAAAAATAACTTTTTAACTCAGTATCATAACCCTAAATTCAGCTCATAGTTCACAGCTGATAGCTGATAGCCTGAGGGATCCGACATTTTACTATGAGCCGTGAGTCATGTGCTATCTGCTATCTGGCCAGATCTCGAACTCCGGCGATGATGTCAACAAAGGTGGTACCACCGGGAAAAACTCCCTTGATCCCCATCTCATTTAATTTAGGAATATCTTGTTTGGGAATAACACCGCCCACGGCAACGGGGATATCTTGAATACCTTCAGCTTTCATCATTTCCTGTAACTTTTTGCAGATTGGAAGATGGGCACCGGACATGATGCTAAGACCAATTACGTCTACCGCTTCCTGGACCGCCGTCCTGACGATTTGTTCAATGGTCTGGTGAAGACCGGTATAGATAACCTCCATTCCGGCATCTCTAAGGGCCAGTGCAATTACCTTTGCACCGCGGTCATGTCCGTCTAATCCCGGTTTACCGACAAGAATTTTGATTTTCCTTTCAGTCATAGGGCCTCTTTACTCCAAAGCTAATTGGGCACAAAGCGCTCAATCAGGAATTAATCGTTACTTGTTATTTTTTTGCCAAAGCCGGTCAGGACGACATCCTGTCCTCGCAGAATATGCTCTCGGACCAGTTTTTCCACCCCCTCGGCATCCCGTTTGCGCATAAATTTCAACATCAGCATATGGTCTTCATGGCTGGTTCCGGCATGTTTTCGGTCCTTCAGGATGATCTCTCTAAATCGATAGATCTGGTCTCTGAGGCCATTGATTATGTGGACCAATTGCGGACTTTTGCTGAGGGCGTACAGCAACTCGTGAAACTCCGTATTGATCACCGGAAGGGAATCCATTCGATTTTTGCTCAAGCATTCTTGAAATTCTTCAGCTTTTTTTTCCAATACCTTGAGTTCACGAGGGTGGTGTTTGATCGTGGCCAGCCGGGCGGCATAACCTTCAAGAACACCTCGAATACCAAAGGTCTCTTCGATGTCATCGCGATTAAAACCCAGCACCGTAAAGCCGCCCCGCGGCTGATGCTGAATGAGTCTTTCACGTTCCAGTTTGTGAATGGCTTCTCTGACCGGCGTACGGCTGATTCCCAGCATTTGAGCGATATGGCTTTCCACCAGCCATTCACCCGGTGCAATGTTGCCCCTGATAATAGCCTGTTTCAAGTTGTCGAACACATGCTGCCCAAGGGATTTGCGCTCTTGAAGTGCCTGCAGGGGTCCGGGATCAAAACCCTTTAATTCAGCTCTCTTTCTCATCTGCTTTTCCTCAGAAAGGCAATTCGAAATTTAGCGTTTAAAAACGGAATGGTGTCTAATTTTTATTTTTTAACCACGGATCTTTCACGGAGGAACACAGGAATATTATTCCGCCGGCGGCAAAAAGCGAAAAAACATTTTTAATTATATTTCTTTTTCCGTGACTTTCCGTGTCATTCCGTGGTTGACTTTTTTCTTTTCTTTAAATCCAAAATCCCAAATCCGTAATTCAAATGACTCCTTTTTCTTTCAAACGGGTAAGTTCATCATCGGAATAACCAAGCTGTTGTCCGTATATCTGCCCGTTGCTCTCACCAAACCGGGGGGGGAACGAAAGCTGTCGATCTGATGCTTCCAGAAAAGGCGTCATATTCGGCGGTGGTGCCAGTGTAATTTGCATCCCCGATATTGGATCCTGGGCATGCAGGAGTCTTTTTTGCACAAGGGGATCCGCGATCACTTCGGTTACGGTTTGAATTTTACTGACAGGAACCGTAATGGAAGTAAATAGATCGATCAATTCTTCCGAGGAATAGTTTTTGGTGATGTCATTAATGGCGGCATTAAGCTTAGTGACATCCCCAATGCGGCCGGCATTTTTTTCATATTCGGGTTTGTCCAGAAAGCTGAACATCTCCTGGGACACCATAGCTTTCCACTGCCGGTCATTGCCAACCGCCAAATAAACATAACCATTACTGGTTTGATATACCGAGACCGGACAGAAAAACTCATGGGTGTTGCCCCGGCGCGTGATGGTTTTACCAAAGCTGTCTGTCAGTGTAATGGCAACGGTCAGCCAGGATACCGACGATTCGAACATGGCCAAATTAATGCATGAGCCTTCACCGGTGCGTTCGCGTTTGTACAGCGCTTTCATCAACAGGCCGTAAGCGTGCTCGCTGGTACCCATGTCCGGCAGGGGTATTCCCAAAACCTGTGGATCTGCGTCTCCTTCCCCGGTGAGTTCCATTAAACCCGAGCGGGCCTGCAATATGGGATCATAGGCCCCTTCATTGCTGTCCGGGCCGAAACCGGTGACACCGAGCCAGATGATGTCCGGCCGCAATGATTTAAGACTTTCATAGTCGATGCCCAGCTTTTTATAGTTTTTTGGCAACTGATTGGTGGCAAAAACATCTATATTTAAATCTTTAATCAGGGCGTGAAATATTTTCTGGCCTTCCTCTTCGGCCAGATTCAAGGTCAGGTCCTGCTTTCCGGCATTTATACACAAAAAATAGGCATTCATCCGTTCTTCGGATAGGACATTGTCGCCAATGAATCGGTTAGGGTCCCCGTAAACAGGATGCTCCAGCCGGATCACCTGCATGCCGTCCTGGGCCAGCCGGAAAGTCAGATAGGGTAATACCGTGGCCTGCTCGAGGGATAAAACGGTAAGGTCTTTGAATAATTCCATAAAATATCTCCGTTCAATAGTAAAATTGGAATCTTTTAGGTTCAGGAGAAGTAGGCACGAATAATGATCTTATGGCAATGAATCAAATGGGTAGTTCGTTGTATACGGTATACAATGAACAGATGTCAACAATTGTTTTATTCATTACCCGAATATTCTATCTATTTGACTTGCCTAAGCATATCCTATATTATTTTTTTAAGATTTCGAGCATGTCACAATCCGTCCTGCAGGATCTGTGTTGCACCGAATCGCGACAATCCTTTGAAAAAAGATAAATATCTACCGTTAATCAGTTGCTCTATGCCAAAGTGAAACATGCAAACCCTTATTGCCTGCCATGATTGTGATTTGATCCAACGCTTGCCGCATATCTCTGAAGCCGGCGCGGTTAAGTGTGTTCGCTGCGGGGCCGTATTACATCAAAAAAAACGCAACAGCATTGAACGGACCTTGTCTTTGACCCTGGCCGGGCTGGTTTTGTTCGGACTGGCAAATTCCTTTCCATTTCTGGCATTCAAGCTGGAGGCCCAGGTGCGCCAGACCACCCTGTTGACCGGAATTCAGGAGCTTTATGCCCAGGGAATGCCTGAGCTGTCGCTCATCGTACTGCTTACCACCGTACTGGTGCCGTTGGCCCAGATGATTTCCATGTTATACATCCTGCTGCCCCTCAAATTAAAGAAAATTCCGATCGGTTTACCTGCGGTTTTTCGATTCGTGAACAAATTGCAGCCCTGGAGCATGATGGAGGTCTTTATGGTGGGGATCCTGGTGTCTGTTGTCAAACTTGCCAAAATGGCGAAAATCGTGCCCGGTATCGCCCTGTTCTCCTTTTTGGCCCTTATCTTTGTTCTGGCAGCCATGACCGCCTCCCTGGATTCGCATCTAATCTGGGAGAAATGGGAAAACCGTCGATGAATCACGATTTAAAAACAGCCCTGAATCAGGGACTCATAAGCTGTCACAGCTGCCATCTGCTCTGCCGCAGTGCCGGTCCGGATACGATCATGACTTGTCCCCGCTGCGGCACCCGTTTACACCGGCGCAAGCCCAACAGCATCAAACGCACATGGGCGCTTGTGATAGCGGCCTTCATATTCTACATTCCAGCCAACGTGCTGCCCATCACCGTCGTTGTCTCATTAGGCCAGGCTCAATCGGACACCATCATGAGCGGGGTCATCTATTTTATACATTCAGGCATGTGGCCGATTGCCCTGGTCATCTTTGTGGCCAGTATTTTCGTACCGATTCTAAAACTGATCATACTGATCTTCCTGTTGATAACCGTACAAAGAAAATCCAGCTGGCGCCAGAAAGACCGCACACGGCTTTATCGAATTACCGAGGTCGTCGGTCGCTGGTCGATGGTCGATATTTTTGTGGTTACCATCCTGGTTGCCCTGGTCAAATTGGGGGGCCTGGCATCCATCCAGGCCCAGTACGGCGCTGTCTTTTTTTGTGCGGTGGTGGTTATTACCCTGTTCGCGGCCATGTCATTTGATCCGCGGTTGATCTGGGATGCAGAGGAGTCGTTAAATGAGTAATTCTAAAAAAGACCTACCTGATTTAAACGATGTTCCCGAAGCCGAGGTACGGTCACGCAAACGCCATATTTCGATTTCAATCGTGTGGCTGGTTCCGCTGGTGGCCGTCCTGATCGGCGGCTGGTTGGTATTTAAGGCGTTTTCTGAGAAGGGACCTGAAATTTCGATCACCTTTAAATCGGCCGAAGGTTTGGAAGCCGGTAAAACCAAGATCAGGTACAAGGATGTCGAGCTCGGTCAGGTCACCGCTATCAGGCTGAGCGAAGATCTGTCGGAGGTTGTGGTAACGGCCGAACTTGTTAAGGAAGCTGAGAATTTTCTGTCGGTCAATACACGCTTCTGGGTCATTCGCGCCCGGGTTGGCGTCAGCGGTGTTTCCGGTCTGGGCACGCTGTTCTCCGGCGCCTATATCACCCTGGATCCCGGAATGCCCGGTAATACAGCCCATTATTTCAAGGGGCTCGAACAACCGCCCCTGGTGACCACGGATTTGCCGGGCCGTCATTTTTTGCTGAAGGCCGCCAGCCGAGGGTCACTGGATATCGGTTCGCCCGTATATTATCGCAAGATCCAGGTGGGCCAGGTAGTCGCCTATAACCTGGAGGAGAAAGGTCATACCATCCTTTTTAAAGTATTTATTAATGCGCCATACCATTCGTACGTTTACCACAATACCCGCTTCTGGAATGCCAGCGGGATTGATGTCAAGATGGACACCCAGGGCGTTCAAATCGATACCGAATCGCTGGTCAGCATCCTGATCGGCGGAATTTCTTTTGGAATTCCCCAGGCCGAACTACCCGAAAAACCGGCCGAGAAAGAAGCGCTTTTCATGCTGTTCAAAAATCGCGATGAAGCCACCGAAAGAACCTATCTGGTAAAAACCAAATCGATTCTCTATTTTGATGAATCGGTACGGGGCCTGGATATCGGTGCCCCGGTTGATTTCTGGGGCATCCAGATGGGACAGGTACTCGATGTCAAACTCGTTTATGATCAACAGAAAAACAACTTTAGCGTCAGGGTGCTGGTCGAGACGGAAACGGAACGGTTCTACGAAGCCGGGTTTATCGGCAGTGATGTAGATCGCAAAGAGATGTTAGAAAGCCTGCTGGCAAAAGGTTTCCGGGCGCAGTTAAAAACCGGCAACCTTCTGACCGGGAAGCAGGTTGTTATTTTGGATTTTTTCCCGGATGCAGAGCCGGCCACCATGAAATTCGAAGACGACACTCCGGTTTTTCCGACAGTGCCGACACCGATGGCAGAAATCAGCACGAAATTCATGCAGATTCTGAACAAAATAGACAATCTGCCCATCGAACAGATTGGAAAGGATCTGCGGGATACCGTCCACGGTGCCAA
>JBATKU010000020.1:0-2436 GCA_049669725.1 Desulfobacterales bacterium | reverse complement strand
TCCGACCACATCTGTGTAGAACTTAGGAATGTAGACATAGACGGGAATACCCACAACCGCCAGCGCAAATGCAGGGGCTGCATACGCGAATTTTTGAGTCAAGGTCACCCGGTTTTTTTCTACGGCTGTCATTTCGATTATTTTCTCCCGTTTAGGACTTGCTATCATTACATTGGTAAGCGTATAAGAATAGTTACCATCCAGTCTGATAGTTCAATGGGAGAAAAAGCCGGGTATACTAATAGTAAAAACCTATTAAGTATAATCTGAAAGTTCGGTTACATCCAGCTTGATATTTGCTCGCGGATACTTAAGTTTTTCGACAATGAGACAATCGTACTTTATGACGCTAAAATTTTCGGCGGAACAGGTATAATTTTCATGAAAGGACTTTGATTATCATGGATAAAAAAAATATTTTTGTTGTCGGCGGCAGCTCCGGTATCGGTTTAGAAATCGTAAAAAAGCTCACGGGTAATCAGCACGGAATTTTCGTAGGATCACGATCCAATGCTTCCTTAACCACCTTTCCCGAAGTCCAACATCTCCAACTCGATGTCACAGAAGACTTGTCTGGCCTTGAGGGGCTGCCTGACATCGTTCATGGACTGGTTTACTGTCCAGGAACGATTCTACTAAGACCCTTTCAACGACTGACAATTGCTGATTTCCAAAAGGACCTCGACATTAATCTTCTGGGAGCGGTGAAAGTTATCCAGGGTTGTTTGAAGAAACTGAAAAAATCACCGACCGGCGCTTCGATCGTTTTATTCAGTACGGTTGCGGTTAAGGTTGGAATGCCCTTTCACGCCTCAGTGGCCAGCGCCAAAGCGGCGGTCGAGGGATTGACGAGGTCATTGGCAGCCGAATTTG
Organism: Desulfobacterales bacterium; assembly: GCA_049669725.1. GTDB lineage: Bacteria > Desulfobacterota > Desulfobacteria > Desulfobacterales > JAFDCJ01 > JAFDCJ01. The sequence goes on along the minus strand of JBATKU010000020.1, from coordinate 1,563 downwards.
CACCCCGCATTCGGGTCAATGCCATTGCACCTTCCCTGACAGACACGCCCTTGGCCGAGTCGCTCTTATCAAGTGAAGAGAGGCAGAAGGCATCTGCGGAGCGTCATCCACTCAAACGGATTGGTTCGCCTCAGGAAATTGCCGGTTTAGCCTGCCACCTGCTGAGCGATGAGGGATCGTGGATAACCGGCCAGGTTTTTCATGTTGATGGGGGGATGTCATCCACAAGAGTATTTAAATAATTGCTTTTACATGCAATTATTTACATTGTGTTGTACATGGAAATCTGGTTGTAAATAAATTTTAAGAATTTTGCCGTCAAAGGGGGTCACAATGAGCAATTGCGAAAAATGCCGATTCAGAGGAAATTATGATAAAAATCCAAAGTCTTTATTGGGGCGCATCTGGAAATGGCATATTGGATGGTGCCCGGGCTGGAAGTCATATTTGAAATCCTTATCAGATGAAGAAAGGGACCAATTGCTAATACACTACAGTCATTAGGTTATAAACTTATCGGGTGAAACAAACACAATCAGGAGCTAATCAGCCGCGGCGGATTTTTTGAACGTTATTTGATTTCGATAACAACCTGAGTTTACGATTTTGAGATGGCCTATATAGGTTGCACGGAGGGTACAAATGTTTTTAGATGCGGCCGGAGAAAAACTTATTGCTGATAATTTTGATAATGAATTGCAGCCCGGGCAAAGGGATCGTTTCAAACAGCAAATCGAATTTATTCTCGAGGTGGACAAACTCAAGCATGTCCAGCGCCAGACGATTTTGATGGATAAGTCGCGGCGGGAAAATTCGGCCGAGCACTCCTGGCACATTGCGCTGACCGTCATGTTACTGTCGGAGTATGCGAGGGATACGGATATCGATTTTTTCCGGGTGATGAAAATTCTGCTGGTTCATGATCTGATTGAAATCGATGCCGGTGATACTTATTGTTATGACGATCAGGGCCGCAAGGATCAGGCCGCCAGGGAAAAAATGGCTGCCGATCGGATTTTCAACATCCTGCCGCAGGATCAGGCCAGGACATTTCGCAATTTGTGGGATGAATTTGAAGAAAGAAAAACACCGGAATCACGGTTTGCCAATGCCTTGGATCGGATGCAACCCTTTTTGCACAACTATTTTACCCGGGGGCAGACCTGGCAGGAGAATGACATCAAAAGTGCTCAGGTAATAGCGCGCATGAAGCCGGTTGATGATGGTGCGCCGTTATTATGGAACTATGTTAGTTCCTTAATTGAGGATGCCGTCAAGAAAGGATTTCTTGCCGAATAATTTGTATTTCATGAGCCTAACCGGCATACGTTTGATGGGCATGTTATCACAGATCAGACACAAAACTGCAATACTACATATTTCGTCTGGCAATCCCCAAATTTTATTGCTCTGCCAAAGATTAGACTAAGCACGAAGTCCAACAAAAATATTAGCTGAAAAAAGTATATATTCGCCATGGCTAATCTACAAAGAAATAAGCGGGTGAAAATTCTGATGGCCGATATGATATCGCAACAATTTTTTAGGCTTTAAAATCTTTGC
>JBATKU010000019.1:0-31718 GCA_049669725.1 Desulfobacterales bacterium | reverse complement strand
TCGGAATTGGCGAGACCTTGGCGTTATGTTCCGCGAATTATCGGACTTGAAATGTCAGGCGAATTAGAATCTTTTGCAGTGCAGATTTTAATTGGAAATCATAGCAGGAAGCAAATTTCTTGTAAAGGGAAAAACACAATAAGCTGTATATTTTTAATTCACAGGGTACAAGATGTGGTGGGTTCCAAACTTTGATGGATTCCTTTAACTAACGTTCGTGCTTACCAATAATTTCGCGCGACCTCCAACATGGAATACTGGAATAATGGAATGGTGGAAGAATGGGTCTTTGAAATCAGATCATTGTTTATTCGCCCCATTATTCCATTATTCCAACATTCCTTGAAAAACGTACCATTTTATGCAGACCATAACATGATGAATACGGCAAATACATATTTTGAGGCATTGGACTGTACTATAATATTTGACTTAAAAAGAGCTTGGTCCTTTCATGGGTGGGATTGGTGAAAAAATGCTCAGGTGTTCCCACTTCCACGATGGCGCCCTCATCCATAAATATGACCCGATCGGCCACCTCCCGGGCAAATCCCATCTCATGGGTGACCACTACCATGGTCATGCCTTCTTTGGCCAGGGTTTTCATGACATCCAGCACTTCTCCAATCATTTCCGGGTCCAGGGCCGAAGTCGGCTCATCAAACAGCATGACTTTAGGATCCATGGCCAGGGCTCTGGCAATGGCAACCCGCTGTTGCTGGCCACCCGATAAATTATCCGGATAAGCGCCTGCTTTGTCTTGTATTCCGACCTTATTTAGGAGGACATTGGTTTTTTTTTCTGAATCGGCCCTGGATCGTTTGCGGACAACGCGTTGGGCCAGGGCGACATTGTCAAAAACTGTTTTATGGGGAAACAGGTTGAAGGATTGAAAAACCATGCCGACTTCAGCACGCAACTCGTTGATATTTGTTTTCTGGCCCAGGACATCGATGCCGTCAATAAAGATATGGCCGCTGTCCGCTTTTTCCAGACGGTTCAAACATCTCAGAAACGTGCTTTTACCGGATCCGGAAGGTCCGCAAACCACGACGACTTCACCGGCAGTTATCTTGGTTGAAACGTCGACCAGAGCCTTTACGTCATGGGGAATATGAAAAGTCTTATTTATGTTTTGTACATCAATCACGATACGGCCATCCTTCTTTCAAGTTTTTGAACCGCCATTGAAAGGGTGAAGGTTAATACCAGATACAGAATCGCTGCCAGAAAATAAACTTCAAAGGGCTGCAGCGAGGCTGAAACGATTTCGCGAGCTGCTTTGGTCAACTCGCGAATAGCAACGATTCCCAGCAGTGAGGAGTCTTTGATCAGACTGATAAATTGGCCGGCCAGCGGCGGTAAAATTCTTCGCAAGGCCTGGGGCATGATGATATGCAGCATCGACTGGGCGTAGCTCATGCCCAGGGATCGGGCGGCTTCGGTCTGTCCCCGGTGGATGGATTGAATGCCGGCCCTCACAATTTCGGTGACATAGGCGCCTGCAAAGCAGGCCAGAGAGGCCACGCCGTACCAGAAGGCCGGAAGCCTTCCCAATCCATTGACGGCGAGCAAGTCGTTGATCACCGTCCCGAATACGAAGTACCAGATAAGGATTTGAACCATCAAGGGCGATCCCCGAATGATCTCCACGTAGACGATAGCGGTCCATTTCAGGGCCGGATTGGAGGATAGGCGTGCAATCCCGCCGATAATACCGATTATGATCCCGGCTATCGTCGCGATAATACTGAGTGTGAGCGTGATCCACAGGCCGATGACCAGCAGACCGGGCTTCCACTCGGTGTAGGTGGCCAGGGTATCTCCGAGTGAGATAAATTCACCGTCAACAACGCCAAGGCCTTCGGCCGGCACCGTGTATGATGCTGATTCGTCTATTCCTTTTACGGTAACGACGGCTTCATCGCCGCTCTTGGTGATCGATTCCACTTCGCCTTCATTTTCAGAGACGATGTCAATAATATCTTTATAGGCAAAATAAAGCGGGACCCGGTTCCAGCGCCAGGTATATTCGATCTTCTGGGTGGCATAGTAAAACAATCCGGCGGCGATTACAGCGCCAACACAGAAGACACCGACCCAAAGGTCATAGTGGGGAGGTCTGCTCGAAACCCTTTGATTTGCATTTTTGTTCATAGCTTGTCGTCGCTTTTTTTGGGGTTTTCAATGCGTTTATTGTTGCGAGGAGACTACTATCGCACAGCTGTATAGATCCTTTTTTAACCCAATATTCCAACATTCCATTATTCCAGTACCCCAAGGCCTGCGATTATGACAATCCCGCCGCCGGCAGGACTGACCTGGCCCAGAGGAATAGATTTTCAATCTTAGAATAAACAGGCCGGCCGAATCCCCGCAGGGAAGGGCCGGCCTGCCGCCGCATAAACCGGATGATTACCGATCCAGCTATTATTCCAGTTCTTTTTTCCAGCTGGAGCCGATGATCCATTTTTTGTAGAGCTGGTCATAGAAGCCGTCGCCCTTGGACTGTCGCAGGAAATTATTCAGATAGTTCAGAAAATCGGGGTCGCCTTTGTTGATGGCCCAGGCCAGCGGTTCAAAGGTGAACGGGTCGCTCAAGAATATGGTTTTGCCTTTGCCCTGGCTTCCGTACAGGAACCCGCAGAAGGGCAGATCATATACAAGCGCATCCGCCTTGCCGTTGATGACCTCGAGGCCGGCTTCGGCCTCGGATTCAAATCCCTTATATGTTGCTTTGGGGATATACTTTTTAATGGCCTGCTCACCGGTGGTGCCCATCCGGGAGGTGACGATGTATTTGGGGTTATTAAGATCTTTGTAGGAAATGACCCGATCTTTAAGTTTTTTGTTTAGCAGGATTGTCTGGCCGACAACGATATAGGGATCGGCAAAATTAACCTTGAGATTTCTTTCCTGGGTGATGGTCATGCCGCCCATGATGATATCGAATTTATTGGTCATCAGGGATGGAATAATGCCGTCCCAGGCGGTGTTGACGGGTACAAACTTGACCCCCATGGATTTGGCCAGTCTGCGACCGAAATCCATGTCAAACCCAATGAAATTGCCTTTTTTATCGGTCATTTCAAAAGGCACATAGCCGGATTCAAACCCAACACGAAGCTCGCCCCGGGCTATAATCTGTTCCACATGTGATTTTTGGGCCAGGTTGATATCTGCGCTAAATGCCGATGTTGCCAAAAGAAATCCAGCCACCATAAGTACTGTTAATCCAATCAAAAATCCTTTTTTCATCTTTTACCTCCTTCTTTTTGAAAATTGATAAAGCATATTTAACATTTGAATCCCAATTGGATTTTCACTTGTATCTCATAAAAGAAATAATGTAAAGAGTTCTTTTAACCCATGGCGCTATAAAGCCGCCGGCCCTTTCGAGGCGCCGGTTGGGATGATCGTTCCTTGAATCATCTTGACTTTTTCTTCGAGGAACAGGTAATAGTATTTCAAATGAGCAAAGCTCATTTGAAAGTTAATAAAAAAAATATCCATCCGGAGGAAACCATGCCAGGGAAGGACAGCATTAAATTGGAAGAAATCTTAAACCATCCCAAGATCAGGAAGGCCACTGACGACATCAACCCGGAATTGCGCGAGAGAAGGGAGTATCGGCCTCCGCAGTGCGAAGTATTTTCAAAGCCATACACGCTGTTGCGGGAGACGGATGCTTACCGGTTTGAGCTGGATAAGGAAGCCGAAAAGCAACTGCCGAACATCATCGGCAACAAGGTCCAGCTGATCGAAGGCAAGGATCGGCTCGAGGGTGATACCTCAGGGCAGTACGGCAAAAAACGTAATATTGGAATTGTATTCTCAGGAGGACCTTCGCCGGGGGGGCACAATGTCATTGCCGGTTTATATGATGCTGCTAAAAAGGCCAATCCGCTGACCAGGATTTACGGATTTCTGGTGGGGCCGGACGGAATCATTGAAAATGAAGCTGTCGAGCTTACGGATGACCTGGTTGATGCCTACCGAAACCTGGGCGGGTTTACCATGATCAAAACCGGTCGGACTAAAATTGATACCCATGAAAAGATGACGCTGTCCCGGGATACCTGCCGGCGGCTGAAGCTGGATGCCCTGGTAATTGTCGGCGGGGACGACTCCAACACCAATGCGGCTTTTCTGGCTCAGGAAATGCTTCCGGATGGTGTGCAGATCATTGGGGTCCCCAAAACCATTGACGGAGACATTCAGGTCAGAGACGCCGACGGCAACGTGCTGTGTGCCATGTCGTTTGGTTTTCATACCGCCGCGCGTGCCTTTGCCAATTCCATCAGCAATCTGTGTACGGACAGCAGTTCCGACGTTAAATACTGGCATATCTGCAAGGTAATGGGAAGAGTGGCCAGTCACCTGGCGCTGGAGGTTGCGCTGCAGACCCATGCCAACATGACCCTGATCGGGGAGGACCTTTCAGATTACACGGATAAAGATCGACTTGCTAAAGCTCAAAAAGAGGGCCGAACCGATTACCACGCTTACGGCATGACGTTGAGACATCTATCACGGGTAATTTGTGAAGGCATCCTCAGACGGGCGGCCGCCGGAAAAAATTACGGTGTTATTGTCATCCCGGAAGGCGTGCTTGAATTCATCAATGAAATTCAAGTTTTTATCATCAAACTGAACACCATCATTGCAGACTACAATCAGACCCATGATAAAGATTTTCATGCGTCTTTTCCTCGATTGGAAGACAAACTGGAATATCTGCGCCGTTTGGCCCAGCGTTCACGAGAGGATGCTTCTTTCAAGTTGTGGCATACCCGGGACGACGATTTGTTCAATGATATCCCCGCTTTCTTTCAAGAGGGGCTTTTGATGGAAAGGGACAGCCACGGCAACTTCCCATTTTCTCAGGTTGAAACCGAAAAAGTTCTCATGGGTCTCGTCCAGGATTATTTAAATATTCTGAAAGAAGAAGGGACCTACAAGATCGGCATTCGCAAAGGCTATTATCAAAAAACCTTGGAGGTTGCCGGATTAGATCCGGATCGATACGGGAAAGCGCTTTTTAAAAATTATGACACAGATGAGCCTTTGATGATGAAACCCTCGATAATTTCCGTTAAAACCCTTGGCCAAGTGCTGAAAAATGAGGGTTTCATGGGAAAAGGTGAAAAAATTCCGGCGGCGGTTGAAAAGATATTTAAAAAAACCATGCCGAGCTTTAAAACTCAGATTCATTTTTACGGTTATGATGGCAGGGGCAATGATCCGACACGCTTTGATTGTATTTATACTTATAATCTGGGGCTCACCGTATTCAGCCTGATCGCCGGCGGTGCCACCGGTCAGATGGCGGCGATAAAAAATTTGGAAATGGATTTTTCCAAATGGGAGCCTATCGGGATTCCGATTGCACCCCTGATGCACCTGGAGGAACGCAAGGGCAGACTGGCCCTGGTGATCGAAAAAAGTATTGTTGACGTGGACTCCATTGCGTTTCAGGTGGTCAAGGCTCACCGGGAAAAATGGCTGGCGGCAACCCCTGGGGATGACCACTTCAGACGGCCCGGCCCGATTCGATTTACCGGTAAAAGCGAGGAGGAACGGCCGATCACATTGGAGCTAAATGCCATCGGGAAATGAAAAATCAGATCAGCAAACATATCAGGATCGCCTATCACATCGTTGACGGCTCACTCTTCATAGGCATATTTCGATTCCAGCTGACTTTTTCTCTCCTCGGTTAGCAACCCCAGTTCCACCAGAAGATCTCCAATTCCGGCGTCCCTCAGGTCGTCGTTCTTCATAACCGTCGCAGGCCTTTTGTTGTCCAAACTGACGAACGTATCATGCAGATTCATCGATGTTTTTTGTAACAGGTAAACCCGATGCTCTTTCATGACAAAATGATTGTCGAGCACAAAATACAATGCGGCCGCTGCCAGCGCAATGAGCAAATACTGTTTAAGTCTCTGTTTCATGACTAACATTCTATCAGGATAGTTAACCCAGGTCAATAATACAGCGACAGTAGGGGCCATATTTTATTGAAATAACTAAGTTTATTAATTTTAGAAAGTTAATGGAAAATGACTTTTTTAATGAAAATCAATTCGCATTCGAAACGATCGGTGCTTAAAAAAAAGGCGATTGTAGATTTCGCCGATCATGTGTCGTCAGGTAAGGCGGCATTTTTTCAGAAATACGGCATGGACTTCGTCATGGGCCCACGCAAAGGGCCTTATATGCGGGATATTGATGGCGCCAAGCGTCTGTTTAATCTGCACTGCAACGGTGGGGTGTTCAACCTCGGGCATCGTAACATTGAACTGATTGAGCTGCTCAAAGCCGGTCTCGATGATTACGATATCGGCAATCATCATTTCATGAGTAAGGCCCGGGCGGACCTGGCCCGAAAGTTGGCTGAGCTGATGCCCGGGGATTTAGGATACGCGGTTTTCGGAGTAGGCGGCGGAGAGGCGGTTGACTTGGCCTTTAAGGTGGCACGAGCCTATACGAAGCGAGCCAAAATTATATCGGCCAGGGGCGGATACCACGGTCACACCGGTCTGGCGCTGGCGGCCGGGGATGCGAAATACCGCAGTCCCTTTGGACCTTCAGCTCCCGGGTTTGTTCAGGTACCATTCGGTGAGGCCCAGGCTATTGAGGATGCCGCTGATACGGACACGGCCGCCGTTATTCTTGAGACTATCCCGGCCACGCTGGGGATTGTTGTCCCGGCCGAGGATTATCTGCAATCGGTGCGCAGGATCTGCGATCAAAAAGGTATCCTGCTGATTTTGGATGAAGTTCAATCCGGATTGGGGCGCACCGGAAAGTTGTGGGCCTTTGAGCATTTTAACATTGTTCCTGATATCGTGGTGGTGGGCAAGGGGTTGTCCGGGGGCCTGTATCCCATCACCGCCACGGTGATGCGCCAACCGCTGGAGACCGTTTTCCATGACGATCCCTTTATACACGTATCCACCTTCGGGGGAGCGGAGATCGGCTGCCTGGTGGCTCACCGTGTCCTGGAAATTTCCGCGGCATCGGATTTTCTGAACCATGTCAACCGGCTGGCGAATGGTTTTGCCCAACAGCTCGAAGTTCTCAAAAAAAACCATTCCAAATTTTTTATCGCTGTGCGGCAGCTTGGGTTGATGATGGGTCTGGTACTGAAGGATGCGCAATGCGGGCCGATTTTGACCAAGACTGCTTATGATCATGATTTATTGATGATATATGCCAATAACGATCCGAGTGTCTGTCAACTCTTGCCACCTCTGGTCATGGACCCGGCCCAGCTTGACTGGGTCATCCAGCAACTCGATGACGCCCTGACCGCGGCGCGGCGGTTAAAAACGGTTACGGGGGTTAAAACGGGTATCGATCGGTTTATTAAAAAAATGAGCTAGGGTTTCAGGAATTCGAAAGGTGGAATGCGGAATACAAAAAATTAAAAAAGGGCAGGGCGGGAATAAATCCCACGTACTATGTTGTTTTCGCCAGATATGAAATTAAAAGATGAACATCGAACATCGAACGTCCAACATCGAAAGCTGAATGAGAAAAGATGAAGAAACAGATTTATGATCTGAAGGGGAGACTGAAGAAGTATCCGGTTTCCAGGGAAATTAACTTGCGGAGCGTAGCGACATCATTATTCGATGTTCGATGTTCAGTTCGTTCAATATGGTAGGAACTTTACCCATGCTCATCGATGAAAACCTCCTGCACGAATTCGAATCAGGCCTGGATCCTCAAGACCTGAAAAATTCTCCCATACCGGCTACTATTATCGGTTATGGTGAAATTTCAGCCATCTTTCAGATCGCTGACAATTCCGAGGTAGCCTTCAAACGCCTGCCGCTTTTTTCAGATAGTCCCTCGGCCCAGCTATACACCCAACACCATGATGAGTACTGTCATTTGCTGAAGGAAGCCGGATTGAATCTTCCGGAACATGAAACGGTCATCATCGAGCCTATAGATCGGCCGGTGGCAGTATATATCGCTCAAAAATTAATCCCCTCCAGGCGCTTCGGCCATCGGCTGATTCACGAATCGGATCGGGACAACATTCATCTGTTGCTTGAAACAATTGTGGCAGAGATTTCCAAGATCTGGCGATATAATCGCATCCATCAGCCCGCAGTCAGGCTGGCCCTTGACGGGCAACTGTCGAACTGGGCCTGGTTCGACGACCAGCCCCGCCCAGCAATTTATTATATCGACACCAGCACACCATTGTTTTGCATAGATGGCATCGAGCGATTGGACCCGGAATTGTTTTTAAAAAGTGCACCGGTCTTCCTGCGCTGGATACTGCGGTGGCTATTTTTAAAAGATGTCATTGACCGCTATTATGATCAACGGCAAGTGTATACTGATCTTGCGGCTAACCTCTACAAAGAGCAACGACCGGATCTGATTCCGGTGGCGGTCACTATCATCAACCGGCAGCTGGGGACGGATCAAAAGCCGTTGACGGTTGATGAAGTTGATAAATATTACCGCGAGGATAAACTTATCTGGAGCTTTTATCTGTCTTTTCGCAGGATCGATCGCTGGTTGACGACCCAAATATTTCGCCGGCGGTATGAATATATTCTGCCGGGGAAGATTAAGCGCTAATTTGGAAGGTGTAATTCAATTTCAATTAGAGGACTTACTCATTCCGTTGTCAAAACAAAATTTAAAAATTCGAAATCCGAAACACGAAATCCGAAACAAATTCTAATACCAAATGACCGAAATTCTAAACAGGGCTTTTCCTATAATTACTTATAAAACAGGGGGTCTTTATTTTGTTTCGAAAATTGGAAAATTCGATATTCGGATTTGTTTTGCATTTCGGATTTCGATATTCGGATTTTAGTTTTCCTGTGCTATTTTTTTGAAAAATTGGCCTGCCTTTAACGAATAACAGCAGATTTTTATATAGGACTTTTCTGCATATGTGCGACACCTTTCTGGCACTTCCATCCGTAACTGCTGACGGATCGGTTGTTTTCGGGAAAAACAGCGATCGGGAGCCGAATGAAGCCCAGGCCCTGGAATATCATCCGGCTCAAGTATATTCTCATCCGGCTCAAGTTCAGTGCACCTATCGGGCGATTCCCCAGGCGCGGGAGACCCACGCCACGTTGCTGTGCAGACCCTTCTGGATGTGGGGGGCGGAAATGGGAGCCAATGAAAAGGGCGTTGTGATCGGCAACGAGGCTGTTTGGACTCGCATGCCGCTGATAAGAAAAGACGGGCTCACCGGTATGGATCTCATGCGTCTGGCCCTTGAACGTTCTTCCAATGCCTCCCGGGCTCTGGAAACAATGGTGCAGCTATTATCCGATTTCGGGCAGGGGGGCATTTGCGGATATAAAGATAAGCGCATGGCCTACCACAACAGCTTTATCATCGCCGACCCGGGGGGTGGCTGGGTTCTGGAAACGGCCGGCCATCTGTGGGCGGCTGTCAGGATCAAGGCCTTTTATTCTATCAGCAACGGGTTAACCATCGGTGAAATATTTGATGAATGTCACCCGCAACTCATCGAGACGGCCCGTAAAAAAAGGTGGCTAAAAAAGGGGGAGACATTTCATTTCGCCCGATGCTATGCGGACTGGTTTTATACGACGTTTTCCGCTTCCGGGCGGCGCTGTAAACGCTCCCGGGAACTTTTAAATACCGGCCGGAGTTCGCTGGATGTGGCCTCCGGCATCCGGATTTTGCGAGATCATCGGACCGTCGACTATCGGCCGGATTCGCACTTTCTGGGTAACCGCATCTGTGCGCATGCTGCCGGCAAGCTCGCCCGCGATGCGACCCAGACAACAGGATCGCTGCTGGCCCACCTTAAGCCGGATCGGCAAACTTACTATCTCACCGGTACGGCCGCCCCTTGTACCGCTGTATTTAAGCCTGTCTGGTTTGGTGACCACGTTTTGCCCCCCCTCGGTCCTACCCCCACCGAGACCTATAATCCCGATTCCCTGTGGTGGAGGCATGAGAAATTACACCGCTCGGTGCTTTTAGATTATGCAGATCGACTGGGCAGCTATCATCGGGAAAGGGATGAATTGGAGAATTTGTGGATTAACCGGGCGAATGCAGTCGCTGATGATCAGCGCTGGAATTTGACCCAGGACGCCTTCCTTCAAGCGCAGCGCAAAACCGGTGAATGGATTGAAAATGTGCAGTCGCGCCCGGTGCGCCGGCCAAACAAATGGACCTACCGCCAATATTGGCAACGTCAGAATGCTCGGGCCGCCCTCACAGTGAAATAAAAATTAGGTGATCCCTTAGTATCCAAAGAATAATCTGGTTATGAGGCCCCATATAGGTTAAAATAGAAGGCTATGAAGAAACTGAGTAAGAAATTGAACAAACGTTTGAATCTGGCCGATCAAATGGTGTTAATCGGTATTTTTCTGTCTTTTTTATATTGGGCCCTCGAATCATTTTTGAATGTGTTTTCGCCGGAAGAAATTAATTTCTATCGCCAGATATTCGGGCCCAACGTCAGCGAAATATGGATGCGGTTGATCGTTATCTGTCTTTTTATGATTTTTGGTTCCCATGTTCAGTATACTATTAACAAGCGCAAGCAAGCCGAGATCGATCTGCTGGAATCCTACCGCAAATTGCAAAATGCCAGGATGGCCACCATTCTGGGTCTTGCCAAACTTGCCGAATACAGAGATGAAGGCACCGGGACTCACCTGGAAAGAATCCGTGAGTATGCCAAACTGATAGCCGAGGCAATGGCCAAAAATCCTAAATACGCCAGCCACATTACACCGGAGTACATCGATGACGTTTATCAATCTTCCATTCTCCACGACATCGGCAAAGTCGGCATCCCCGATGCGATCCTCCTAAAGCCCGATAAGCTTACCGACGAGGAATTTGATGTGATCAAACGCCATACGACCCTGGGTGGTGATGCGATCAAAGCCATCGAGGCTAAAATTGAGGGCCAATCATTTCTTGCGCTCGGCAAAGAGATCGCCTATAACCACCACGAAAAATGGGACGGCAGCGGATATCCCCGGGGGCTTACCGGTGAGGAGATTCCTATAGCGGCCCGGATCATCGCTCTGGCGGATGTTTATGACGCCCTGACCACCAAGCGATTTTACAAAGATGCTTACAGCCATAAAAGATCCCGACAAATTATCGTCGACCAGAAAGGGGCCCACTTTGATCCGGAGGTGGTCGATGTTTTTTTGGCCCTGGAAGATGAATTTAACCGTATCCGCCGGGAGAATCTGGAAGATGAAAACGAACTCATGAAACCCCTTGAACAGGCGGTTGCATCCTCTTAAACTTCGGCGGCAGCAGCCGGGTTTGCCCCGATAGAGATTTGCGGGGCGGGCTGTTTCCTTGTACAAATCTTAATCGCGTACGAAAAACCCCCGACCTTTATTACCTGCCCGTCCCGGATTTCCGGCTTCGATTCCCAAGTGAAAATTGATCTTAAGTTTTGCCTATTATAAGCCGATACAAGTCATGGATATCAACTTAACAGGTTACCTGTCCTGTGGCTGATGATTTTTAATAGGTTATTTTAAATAAAATCTACTATTATATCAGTTTCTTAACCATAATTTGAACTTTATTGCCGTTTAGAGTTCAAACTATCCGGGAAGTTCGCTTCCCCATGGTAGTGGCAGGATCGTCTTATTTCTATGACCGTATTTGAACCCAAGCAATTTGGAAAATATCAGCTTCTTGACAAAATAGCCGTCGGCGGCATGGCCGAAATGTTTCGTGCCAAATTGACCGGTGCCCAGGGATTTGAGAAGCTGATAGCCGTCAAAAAAATTCTACCGAACCTGTCTGGAGAGGAGAATCTGGTAACTGCATTCATTGACGAGGCCAAACTGGCGGCGTTATTGCACCATGAAAATATCATCCAAATTTATGATTTTGGAAGTATGGATGGCCAATATTTTATTGCCATGGAATACCTGTTCGGTAAAGATCTGCGAACGATCACCCGCACGGCCAGAAAAAAAGATCTGGCGCTGGGAATGGAAAATATCTTATACATCACATCCCGCATCTGCGCCGGACTTGACTACTCGCACAATCTCAAGGACCTGCAGGGAAAACCGCTAAATATTATTCACCGTGACATTAACCCACAGAATATACTGATTACCTACGAAGGCCAGGTTAAAATTATCGACTTTGGTATTGCCAAAGCCGCCAGCCACAATACCCAAACCAAAGAAAATTTGATTAAAGGAAAACTGGCTTACATGTCCCCCGAGCAGGCGAATGGGCAGCAAATTGATCACCGTTCGGATATATTTTCAACCGGAATCATATTATACGAATTGCTGGCTGCCCGGCGTATGTTTTCCGGGGAAACCATGCATGTTCTGTCCCTTGTAAGGGAGGCTCAGTATGACCCCCCCGAAGAGGTTATTCCCGACCTGCCATCCAAATTAAACGCAATTTTGCGCCAGGCCTTGGCAAAAGACCCTGATGACCGCTACAAGAACGCCGGTGAAATGCTGGCGGATATTGAGGAGTTTATGTTAGAGCTCTCCCTGCATCCCAATGCCAGGAGTTTTACCGGCTACATGAAAGAGCTGTTCGAAGAGGAGTATGCCGAGGAAGAGCTTGCGCTGTGGGCCAAGACTAAAATCTATGAAGCCGGGGAGCAGGAACCGGAAAATGAGCCGGTGCAGCAAGATGAGACCATTGAGCCCACCCTTCTATTGACCAAGGAATTTTTGCTTGAAAAATTCAACCAGTTGAAAAGATCCTTTCTGTCGAAAAAAGTTAAAGCCCTCAAGAACCTGGCAGGTAGGGTGCAACTGAGAAAAATAAATTACCGCTACGTTGCGTTGGTTTTAGGGCTGGTGGCCCTCGCAATGCTGGCGGATATAGGCTATAAAAAACTGCCGTTCACACACAATGAACGCGAGGTTTCCGCTTATCCGACCCAGCCGGCAACACCGGCTGAACCAATCGAACACACCAAAATTGCTGCTGCCAGAGCTGCTCTTGAAGCCAAAAGATATATCCTGGCTGCCACGCTTTTCGAAGAAGTAATAGCCAGCAAACCTTCGTTGCAAAAAAAAGTTTCGCAGGATTATGCCGGGGCACTGCAGGGCCAGGCCACTGAAATCATCGAAAAAGATACCGAAGAGGCCCAGAGACTATTGCTGAAGGCATTGGAGGTCGATTCCAGGAACGTATCCTGTCTTTCCCAGTTGGGATACATATACATGAACCGCAAGGACTATCCCAGGGCCATTGCAACTTACCTGGAGGTGACGGAATTGGCCCCCCGTCAGCCGGATGCCTTTTTTAATCTTGGTTATGTATATACCGTCACTAAAAAATATCAGGAGGCCAAGGCCATGTATGGCCGGGTTGTGGAACTAGGCCCTGCTTTTACGGATGAGGCCCTTTTCAACCTTGCGGTTATCCACAAAAGACTGGGCGAACAGGACCGGTGTATAGAAAAATTGGAGCAGGCCGTCGCATTTAATCCAGGAAATAAATCGGCCCAAAAATACCTGCTTCAATTGAAACAAAGAACAGGAGATGAAGGATGAAAACCGGAAAACGATACCTCACCCGTGTCGGATTTATCGGATTGGTTGTGATCTTTACCTGTTTGGGCTGTAGTGGTATCGGTCAAAAACTGGACCAATGGCAGACAAGTGTCACTGAAACTCTCAAAGAAACGCTGAATTTCAGCGATTCCGAATCTTCGGTCGACGCTGAGCAAAAAAATAGTGATGTCTATTTCATCCATACCTCCAGGTGGTCCTGGGAAAATCTCGGGGTTGTAGCGGATTGGTATACGAAAGATTCCAGAAACTGGGAAAAGCTGGCCGAAATCAACCCGGATGTTGACCCCCAAAAAATTGCGCCCGGTAACGAGATATTTATTCCGGTTAACCTATTGAAGACCCGCGAAGCGCTGCCTCAAAATTATGCCGGCAATTATTGTAGAAAGTGTTACCGGCACACCGTGCGTTGGTCCGGGGAGTCTATGTCGCTGATCGCCAAATGGTACACCGGCGCTTTCGAGAACTGGCGGAAATTGGCCAAAGCCAACCCGCGTCTCAATCCCAACCGCATCAAAAAAGGCAATGTCATCGTGATTCCCTCGGCCCTGCTGAAAACCAAAGAGCCGTTGCCGCAAAAAGTTGCCGCCCGCTATACCGCTAACTATTTTGCTTACACCGTAAAACAGGACGGCGAGAAGATGGCAGTCATCGTCAGCTGGTATACCGGCAAAGCCACCAACTGGAAAGTTATCGCCAGGGCTAATCCAGAGCTCAATCCCAATCACCTGGTGATCGGCAATGAAATCTACATTCCTTCGAAATTACTCAAAACACGGCAGCCCATTCCAAACTCGCCAACAGCGCAGACGGCCGAAACCCCCAAACTCAAACCGGCAACGGTCGAAAAAAAGATGCCACCGGTTGAGGAAGAAGAAATAAAAATTTTCGGACCCAAGCAATTTCCTAAAAGTTAGACCCGGATAAACCGGGAAAATGGCCATAAAGGCACATGCCAGCCTTGAACCCACGATGTAGCACACCCCACCTATCTGAACAGTTATTCATTATAAAAATTCTTTTTTAGTTTAATCGATTTTGCTTCCAGGAAACCAAAAAATTATCTGGTTTAAATTAATAATATACTGAAATATTATAGTAAATATTTATTTTGAGACCTAACTGAGATTGGCCCATATTTTTACTTGACAAGCCCGTAAAGGGTTTGTTAATGAATGAATACTCATTCATTATATTTTGTGCTGTTGATACATCCAGATTAGGAGGTCATTATGAGAAGAAAGATCAGAACAGCGGCTGTTATTGGCTCCGGGGTTATGGGAGGCGGGATTGCAGCCTTACTCGCTGCGGCCGGTGTCAGAACATTGCTGTTGGACATCGTCCCTTTTGATTTAAAAGAAGAGGAAAAGGGCGACCCGGCAGCCAGAAATCGAATTGCAAAAGCGGGCCTGGATGCCGTTCTGGGGTCCAGCCCCTCTTTGTTGATGCAAAAAAAAGATGTCGATCGAATTACCATCGGCAATTTGGAAGATGATTTTGACAAGATTGCTGATGTGGATTGGATCATCGAGGTGGTGGTTGAAAACCTGGAGATCAAAAAAGACCTCTTCAAACGCATTGAGCCGGTAAGAGCAAAGGACACGATTGTCTCTTCCAACACCTCCGGGATTCCCTTAAAGGCTATGTCTGACGGACTCAGCCAGGAATTCAGGCAGAATTTTCTGGGCACTCATTTCTTTAACCCGGTGCGGTATATGAAACTGCTGGAAATAATTCCCGGAGAAGAAACTCTGCCGGAGATCCTTGAGTTCATGGCCGATTATGGTGAACGCTATCTCGGCAAGGGGATTGTGTGGGCCAAGGACACCCCGAATTTTGTCGGCAACCGCATCGGCGTCCAGGGCATGGTAAAAACCATTCAAATGGCCCTTGAAGACCAAATGACCATACCCGAGGTGGATGCACTTTTCGGATCGGTGATGGGAAGACCCAAGACCGCCATGTTTAAAACTGCCGATCTTGTGGGGCTGGATACCCTGGCCCATGTTGCCCAAAATACATACGATTTGGTAGTAGATGATGACGCCCGGGACAGCTTTGTCATGCCGGAATTCGTTAACACCATGATTAAAAAAAATCTGCTTGGCAAAAAAAGCCAGAGCGGTTTCTATAAGACGGACTTAACACCGGATTGGAAGAGAATCCGCAAGGTGATTGATCCGGCAACCCTGGAATATGCCGAATTTGAATTCGCGAGTTTTCCCTGCCTGGAAAAGGCCAAAGAGGCGAAATCATTATCGGAGAAAATTAAGACCGTGGTTTACGGGGATGACAGGGGTGCCCGGTTTGCCTGGAAAGCAGTCGCCAACAATTTGGTCTATGCCGCCAACCGCATACCGGAAATTTCAGACACCATAGTGGAAATTGATAACGCCATGAAATGGGGGTTTAATTTCGAAATGGGCCCCTTTGAAACCTGGGATGCCATCGGGTTGGAAAAATCGGTTGCAAGAATGGAAAAAGACGGCCTGACGGTCCCGGCCAAGGTCAAGACAATGCTGGCTGCCGGAAATTCTTCCTTTTACAAGACCGAAAACGGAAAATTATTTTATTACGATTTTGATAGCGAAACTTACAAGGAGAAGTCGGTCAGTGCCAATATCGTATCACTGGCTTCCTTAAAATCCACCGGCAGGGTTGTTAAAGAAAATGCTTCCGCCGCCCTGATCGATCTTGGCGATGACGTTTTCTGTCTGGAACTGCATACCAAAATGAATTCATTGAATCAGGAAATCGTTGAATTTTTGCCGGAGGTCCTGGAAACGGTCGATCGCACTGCGGCCGGTTTGGTCATCGGCAATCAAGCAGGCGGTATGCCGGGGGCCTTTTCGGCCGGCGCCAACCTGATGGATGTCGCCATATCAGTCAAAGAAAACCGTTTTGCTGACATTGAAAAAATGATTGCCGGTCTGCAGTATGGATTGCTGAATTTAAAATATGCACCGTTTCCGGTGGTGGCGGCCCCATTTGGTCTGGCCCTGGGCGGAGGCTGTGAGCTTAGTCTGGCGGCCGATAGATCGGTGGCCCATGCCGAACTTTACATGGGTCTGGTTGAGATCGGCGTTGGCGTGCTGCCGGCCGGGGGCGGGTGTCTGAATTTGTGGCGCAAATTTTTGGATTCGGTTCCTGCTGCGGTAACGGAAATGGACCTGGCCAAATTGTTCATCCCGGTTTTTATGTCGATTGCCATGGCCAAAGTGTCCACATCGGCTGCCGAAGCCAGGGCCAACGGTTTTCTTGGGCCTGAAGACAGAATAGTGATGAACCGGGACCATCTTGTCGGCGAAGCCAAAAAAGAAGTACTTCGAATGTTGGAAGACGGTTACGCGGCACCGCTAAAAAGGCCGTTCAGGGTGCTGGGGCAGGCAGGCCAGGGCATGGTGGCGGCCCAGATTGCCGATATGGCCAACGGTCGGTTTGTCAGCGAATATGATGCTTTTCTGGCCCGGCGAATCGCCTATGTCATCAGCGGCGGTGATGTCAGGGACAATGGGCAAGTTACCGATGATGTTATCCTGACGCTTGAGAGGGAAGCCTTCATCGATTTTTTGAAGCAGGAAAAGACCATGGCCAGAATTGAGCATATGCTCCAGACGGGCAAACCCCTTAGAAATTAATCGAAATGGATCTTTTTCCGATAGGCGGCGTTCTCCGCGAGTATCAGACCTCGACGTACTACTTGTACGCCTCGACCTGATACTCTTGTGCGGCCTTGCCTATCGAAAAAATCTCTCATTTCTTATTTTTGTCTGACATATAATGGTGAAAGTAATTTGTGGGAGCGGCTTTTAGCCGCGATAACATAGGAGGAATTAAAATGCGAGATGCATATATTGTCACATCGATACGAACCCCTGGATGCCGGCGCAACAAGGGGGCATTTAAGGATACCCGGCCCGAAGATCTGCTGTCGTTTATTTTATCCACAGCGGTTGAGAAAACCGAGAACCTGGAGCAAAAAGATGTTGAAGACATAATGGTGGGTTGTTCTTTTCCGGAAGCCGAACAGGGACTGAACATCGGCAGGGTTGCTTCCCAAATGGCTGGTTTCCCGGTGGAGACCACCGGTGCCACTGTCAACCGGTTCTGCTCTTCGGGTCTGGAAGCCATCGCGCTGGCATCTTTAAGGGTCATGGCCGGCTGGTCGGATGTCGTTATCGGCAGTGGTCTGGAGTCCATGACCTACGTTCCCATGGGCGGCAACCTTCCGCGACCGCATCCGGAGTTTATGCGTCAGGGCGCCCAGGTGTATACATCCATGGGCATCACGGCCGAAAATGTGGCCAACCGTTACGACGTCAGCCGCGAAGCACAGGATGAATTTGCCTATCAGTCCCATATGAAAGCAGCCGAAGCCCGCAGAAAGGGATTGTATAAAGAATTAGTACCGACCCCGGCCACCCGCTTTGTGGTTCAGGAGGACGGCACATTTAAAAGTGAAACCTTTCTGCAGGAGTTTGATGACGGCATTCGCGATAATACGACCCTGGAAGGTCTGGGGAATCTGCGTCCGGTGTTTGCCGCCAACGGCAGCGTGACGGCGGGCAATTCTTCCCAGATGACCGATGGGGCGGCCGCAACCGTGATCATGAGCGAGGACAAAGTCAAAGAACTGGGTATCACCCCCATTGCCAAGTTCAAGTTTTATTCCACCATGGGCTGCCGGGCTGATGAAATGGGCGTGGGACCCCGTTATGCAATTCCCAGGCTGGTGAAACGCAGCGGTGTGGATTTAAATGATGTGGGTCTGTTTGAAATCAATGAGGCCTTTGCATCCCAGGCCCTGTATTGCATCAGGGAATTGGGACTTGAGATGGAAAAAATTAACATTCACGGTGGGGCCATCGCCCTGGGTCATCCTCTGGGGTGCACGGGGGCCAAACTGGCCGCCACGCTGTTAAGTAATATGCAGCAGCACAACGTAAAATACGGTGTGGAGTCCATGTGTATCGGTGGTGGCATGGGTGCCGCAGCGCTGTTTGAGCTGTGT
Organism: Desulfobacterales bacterium; assembly: GCA_049669725.1. GTDB lineage: Bacteria > Desulfobacterota > Desulfobacteria > Desulfobacterales > JAFDCJ01 > JAFDCJ01. Next base: position 13,139 of record JBATKU010000019.1, on the reverse strand, counting down.
GAGTAGAAGCCATCTCAAAAAAAGGCTGCCGATATGGCAGCCTTTTTAAGTTCTCAATAATGAAATTTTTTCCCAATCTGGCAGGCTTATTAGGGCAAATAGTTCATAAAATGCCATTTGGCCAATATGTCTACACGGCCTGTTCGGATTTGACCTGCAGAAATACCAAATTTGTTTTCCAATCGGTTTTGCAGAGACGGTCTACGTCAGCGGGTTGGTCATTCAATTCGGCTGATACGCATCCGGCCTTTAATTCTTCCCCATGACGTTCTATAAACGACTGAACCTCTTGGCCTTGAATCCAGACTCCCTGCTGTAGAAAAGTCGGACCAAGCTCTTTTACCACCAGATTCCACAATTTTAACGTTATTTTACCCTTCTTTAACTGGGACTGGGATGCGGGCCTATTTTCCTCATGGGAGATCTGGCTGCGCATGGGAGCGTAAAAGCCTCCGCTGCGCAAAATGGCCCCAACGAGCCCCGGCATGGCGCCTGAAAGGGCCATGGTAGCATCCTTATCCACAATGGCTGAATTTACATCATCAACCACCTTGGCATTTAAAAAGATGGTTTTAATTCTTTGCGCCAGGTAATCTTCGTGGATGCCCAGTTGGTTGCAGAGCATCTCTTTAACGCTGCAACCCGTTTGAACGCAAACGCAGAAACCATGTCCAAGCAATTGAAAAAAAAGCGGGACCCGTTTGGCGTTTACGGTCAGAGACAGTTGATTTTTCGATACACCATCCATGGTTGCCATCTAAATACCCTCAATCGGAAATGAAAATGGGGAGCCCCGATACCGGACTCCCCAGCTTCAAGTAACATATGGTTTCACTTAATAGTTATGAACCTGATCCAGCTCTTCGTCTGTAACTTCGAAAACGATGTTATGCGGAGCAAGTTTTTCCCTTAGCATGTAATCGGGCAGCCGATCATCCTTATTGGTCATTCCTGCGCGCATATTGAAATCCCGCTCATTGCGAAGCACCGATTTGCCCAGCTCAGCCACATCGTCGGCCGTGCAAGGCGCACCGCTGAAAGCGGTGATCACATCGAGCAGGGCCTGAAAGGTTTCAGGCTGATCCATGACCGCAAACGCAACAAACAAACACATTCCGGTGGAATCAACCGCCGCGGTGGTAATCTGCAGGTCCCGTGATAAGGCGACCTGGCCTTCGGCTTTCAGGGGGTCCACATCCCCGCCGACCTTCATAATATTGGTGGCCACCGCGTATCCGGCTGTATGGTCGGCCCCCATGGTCGTGGTGGCATAGGTCACACCGATACCCTGCACTGCACGCGGGTCATAGGCCGGCATGGCCTGTTTCTTGACCACCGGCACTCTTTCCACGCCGAACACCTGGCCGGTGACAGCCGCTCCATTGCCGAGGATCCGACCCAGGGGGGTGCCTTTTCCGACTTCTTTGACCAGGTTGGTAGCTGCTTCAGCGTCACCAAATTCGGCTACACCGCCTTCCATGGCCACCGCGATGGCAGCGCCCAATTCAATGGTATCCACCCCGTAATCATCATCTAAGCGATCGATTTGGGCAATCGCATCCAGATCATCAATGCCGCAGTTGGCGCCGTGGGCCCACATCGTTTCATATTCGACCTGCTTGGTTAAAAAGTTGCCGTTTTTGTCATAAAACGTTCCCGAGCAGCGAATAACACAGCCGCGGTGACACCCGTGGGTTGCCGAGCCTTCACCGCCCCGGGCGTTTTCTAATTCGGCCTGGGTTTCACCGCTGATTTTGCTGGCCCCTTCAAATTGGCCGGTAGAAAAATTTCGGGTTGGATAGCCACCGGCTTCGTTGATGACATTGGTCAACACATTGGTGCCGTAGGCCGGTAATCCTTCTCCGGTAACCGGATGTTTGCGCAGGCCGGCCACCCACTCTTTGTTGGCAGCCTTGAATTTTTCGGGATCTGCCGGTACCCGTGCAGCGGTTCCTTCATCATCGAGCACGATTGCCTTTACGCCTTTGGAACCCATTACAGCCCCTACGCCGCCGCGTCCGGCATGCCGTGTGGGGCGTTGCTCCATATCCGTGAACGCAATCGATGCGGCCGACATCTTCATTTCGCCGGCCGGCCCGATGGAGATGCAGTGGACTTTTTCGCCATATTCAGCTTTCATTTTATCAACCAGATCATAGTTGCCGAGCATGCATAAACTGTTGTCTTCCTTGATCTCCACCCCATCTTTATTGATAAAAATTTTATAGAGATTTTTTTCCTTAGGGCTGCCCTCCAATACGATAGCGGCGTAACCTAACCGGCCGAGCATCTGGGCGGCTTGCCCGCCTGAGTTTGCTTCTTTGATGCCGCCGGTCAACGGGCTTTTACAGCCAACCGAGATCCGCCCTGACATGGCTGCCACAGAGCCGCTCAACATTCCCGGCGCGATCACCAGCTTGTTGTTTTCGCCCAGTGGATGGCACAGGGGGGGGACTTCCTTGGCAACGATGCCGGAGGTCATCGCGCGCCCGCCCAGACCTGCATAATCACCCAATGGCTCGGTTTTTGCTACTGGACCACCGCTAGCACCCATATTGATTCTTAAAATTTTGTCCATAAATACCTCCTTTTCCAAAAGTGATTATTTCGACATCCAACAGTTGTAGAATTCGGTTACGTTTAGGTTAGATTTGGCCTCTAAAATTCCTATCTGTTGTAATAATTCGTATTCATCGGTAATGTCAAGTAAAACTGAAAATAACACCTGAACAAATACGCTGATTCCATCCTATCCGTTTTTTTGGGCGAAAGATTTCATAAAATCAACCAGCGCCTGAACCGCTTCCAACGTAATTGCATTGTAAATTGATGCCCGGCATCCTCCCACCGACCGGTGGCCCTTGAGACCTCCGAGGCCGTCAGCCAGGGCCTGCTGCACGAATAGCTTTTCAAGATCTTCGTTGGGCAGGCGAAAGGTGACGTTCATCAGCGACCGGCTGTCTGCTCCAGCAGTGGCCCGGTAAAAGCCGCTGCCGTCCATAAAGCCATAGAGCAGTTGGGCCTTGTTCTGATTTATGGCGGCCATTTTATCCAGACCACCGATGGTTTCTTCCAGCCACTTTAGCACGAGCTGCACGGTATAGACTGCAAAACACGGAGGCGTGTTATACAGGGAGTTTTTGGCCGCAAAGGTGGAGTACTTCAACATGGTCGGCACCGTATCCGGAATCCAGCCCAGTAAGTCTTTGCGAATGATCACCAGGCATACCCCGGCCGGCCCGACATTCTTCTGGGCACCGGCATAGATCATACCGAATCTATTAACATCCAGCGGTCTGCTCATAATGTCCGATGACATGTCACAAATAATCGGCACACCTTGGGTATCGGGAAATTCAGTCCACTGGGTTCCCTTGATGGTGTTGTTGGAGGTCAGGTGCACGAAGGCGGCATTGTCATTAAAGGTCAGGTTTTTCGGAATATAGGAATAATTATTATCCGCAGAGGAGGCCACCACATTAATAGATTTACCCTGAAGTTCGGCTTCCTTGATTGCTTTAGTGGACCAGGTGCCGGTATCCACGTAGTCTGCAGACTTCCCCGGCGGCAAAAAATTCATGGGGATCATACAAAACTGCAAACTGGCACCTCCCTGGATAAAAAGCACCTCAAAATTGTCGTCCAGGCCCAATAAACGCTTGGTTCTGGCCACCGCGTCGTTGATGACATCGTCAAATTCGCGGGACCGATGACTGATCTCGGTAATTGACATGCCGGATCCCTGGAAATCTAAAAGGTTTTGCTGGATTTCTTCGAGCACGCTAAGCGGAAGTGCTGCCGGCCCCGGATTAAAATTATAGATTCGGTTTGCTTTCATGTTATCCTCCGTCAATAATATGGCCCGAAGGGCGGAATATGTTCAAGGTTCAGCGTTCCGGGTTCAGAGGTTGATATGTTCCCGCCGTTGAGCGTTTCTAAACGGTAACCCTGAACCTATGAACCCGGAACCCGTGAACCTTCACTTTGGTTATGTACCCATCATCACATTCATGTCAATCAGTATATAGAGGGAATGTCGTAATTTAAGAGGGGTTATTGACAAACATGTCTGTTGGCTTTAATTAAGTTCAGGGTTCTTGGTTCCGGGTTCAGAGGTTCTAAGTTAACTCTGAATGTTGAACCCTGAACCTTGTTTCCTGGCGTTTGAGAGCAAAATCTTAGAATTGGCATCGATTGAAACAGTGATCAATTCTCCATGAAGAGGAAACCGACAAAAAGGAAACAATTAATGAAAATTTACCATTACCCATCAGCGGCGGCGGAAAAAAAGGTATCCGCGATTGTCAACCGCGGCCTTAATTTCAAGAGGAAAGATTATCAAGCGGTTTCGCGGATTCTTGAAGATGTCCGGCGCAATGGAGACGAGGCCGTTATTAAATATGCCAACCGTTTTGATGCGCCCAAATTGACCGTTGGCTCGATAAAAGTCAACGCCGGGGAAATGGAGGCCGCTTTAAAAAAAGTGGACCAAAGTTTTGTTCGTGCTATGAAGCGTGCTGCTTCGCAGATAGAGGCCTTTCACCGGCAGCAGGTCTACCAGTCCTGGATTGACACCCAAAGGCCCGGCACCATGCTGGGGCAGCTGGTCAATCCGGTAGCTGCAGCCGGTGTATACGTGCCTGGTGCCAGGGGCGGCAAAACGCCGCTGATTTCCACTGTATTGATGACGGCCATTCCGGCTAAAATTGCCGGTGTCAAAAAACTTGTTATGGTTACCCCTTCGACCAGAGCGGGCGGGGTCAACCCCCATTTGCTGGCGGCGGCCAAAAAGGTCGGGATAAAAGATATCTACAAGGTGGGCAGCGCCTGGGCCATCGCGGCCCTGGCATACGGTACCGAGACGATTCCCAAAGTTGATGTTATCGCAGGACCCGGAAATGTTTATGTTACCCTGGCTAAAAAAATTGTTTCCGGTACTGTCGGCATCGACATGCTAGCCGGACCCAGCGAGGTCTTGGTCATTGCCGACCGTACGGCCAACCCTGGGTATGCCGCTGCGGACCTGCTATCCCAGGCCGAGCATGACGTGCTCTGCTCGGCTATCCTGGTGACAGACTCAAACCAGACGGCTACCGCGGTGGCAGCCGAGATTGACAAACAGATTGCCACCTTAAACCGCAAAGAGATTGCCCGGGAATCTTTAAAACGGTATGGCGCCGTATTGGTGGTTGACGATCTTAATGCTGCCATCGAACTGGCGAACCGGATTGCACCGGAGCACCTTGAGCTTCAAATCAGCGAGCCTTTTGAATCCGTAGGGCAGATTCGCAATGCCGGCGCCGTATTTCTGGGGCACTACACGCCTGAACCGATTGGCGATTATATTGCCGGCCCCAATCATGTGCTGCCCACCTCCGGTACCGCACGGTTTGCTTCGGCCCTCTCCGTGGATCATTTCATTAAAAAGACCAGTATTATCCACTATTCAAAGCAAGCTTTTAAAAAAGAGGCTACCGACGTGATGCGTCTGGCTGAACTTGAGGGCCTTGATGCCCATGTGAAATCCATAAAAATAAGGCTAAAGCCCTAACCTGACACTCCGGAAGCAAGAAAATATTAATCACGAAAGCACGAAAGGACGAAAACACGAAAAGGAAATGAGAAAAATTTCGTGCTTTCCATATTTCGTGTTTTCTTGATGAAAAGCAGTTCTTTCATATGACCAAAAAAAAGGCACCCCGTTTTACTGCCGTGGATGCCCTTTTAATTTTTATCGAAGTTTTTTTTAAGTTACGGTAACATTTACTGCCGAAGGACCTTTTTGACCGTCCTCGATTTCAAAGGTGACCCGGTCGCCTTCATTAAGCGATTTGAAACCGGTCGCATTAATACCAGAATGATGAACAAAAACATCCGGTCCATCTTCCTGCTCTATGAAACCATAGCCTTTTCGGCTGTTGAACCATTTTACAACACCATCAGCCATCGTGACATCCTCCTTTCTAAATGATAAGTTTAATAATAACATAGTCTTGAAAATAATCAAGCCTGCTTACAGTTTACAGACCTTGCGGAAATGGTGGCCGTGGATGGCTAGCGTAACTGCCAGGGGCAGAAGTTTCGGACAGCGAAAAAGGGTCCAAAGCATCAGATTCCAGTATTGTAGGCGTTCCTTACCGAATATTCCGATCCGGATAGAGGTTCGAAAAAAGGCCAGAAACCGCTGGAAGTCCACCGGAATTGCAATTCTGGGCGTTTTATATTCACGTAAAAAAGTTTTTATGCGCTTGTAGTAAGGTCTTGGGTGATAGATATTATTTAGTATATTCTGATATCCTTTGAGCAGCTGCTTCATGTCCATCTTGGGTATAATGTTGGTCGTGCCATCGACGTTGTCCCCGGAGACCAGGCCGCGCAGACGGCCCTCTTCTTTTAGTCGTTCATACAACTTGGTGCCCGGTGGCGCCTGAAGCAGTCCGACCATGGCGGTGACAATACCGCTTTTCTGGATAAAATCAATCTGCCTTTGAAAAATTGACGGTCCGTCGGAGTCAAAGCCGACAATAAACCCTCCCTGAACCTGCAGCCCTGTGCGCTGGATGTGTTTAACGCTTTCGATCAGGTTGCGGTTTTTGTTTTGTTTTTTATTGCATTCGGCCAGACCTTCTTCATCGGGGGTTTCGATACCGATAAAAACAGTATCAAATCCGGCCTCTACCATCAGTTCCATCAAATCTTCGTTGTCCGCCAGATTGATGGATGCTTCGGTGTTGAATAAAAACCTTTTTTTACCCTTTTGCCAGTCAATTAGCGCCGGCAGGAGCTGATTCATGAGGAATTTTTTATTGCCGATGAAATTGTCGTCGACAAAAAAGACCTGACCGCGCCAGCCCCGGTTGTACAGGCTGTCCAGTTCGGCCATGATCTGGGCAGTGGTTTTGATGCGCGGCCGGTGTCCAAACAGAGCCGTGACATTGCAAAAATCGCAATTAAAAGGGCATCCGCGGGAAAACTGGATGCTCATGGTGGCATAACGCTTCTGATTGATCAATTGCCACATGGGGGCGGGGGTTTGTTGGATATCAGCAAACCCATCGGTTGTATATATTCTTTGGGCGCAATCAGTTTGCAAATCGGTCAGAAAAGGGAAAAGGGTCAGTTCGGCCTCATTCAGCACAAAGTGATCGACCTCATCAAAAAGCTCATATTCGGCCGTAAAAAGCGGGCCGCCCGCAACGATCTTCAGACCGGCTTCTTTGCAGCGCTTTAGGGTTTGACGGGCCGATTTTCTCTGGACGACCATGGCACTGATAAATGCGTAATCGGCCCAGGCCAGATCCTTCTCGGTGAGCTGGGTTACATTTAGATCCACCAGGCGCTTGGACCAATCATCCGGCATCATGGAAGCCACGGTGAGCAAACCCAGCGGAGGGAAAGCCGATTTTTTGTGTATAAATTTTAGCGAGTGTCGAAAACTCCAAAAGGTATCTGGAAAGGAAGGGTAGATAAGTAGTGCCTTCATAATGGCGCCTTTCAATTTATAGGAAGGGGTAAAGGGTATTGCGGAGACTCAGAAATCTGATCTGATAAAAGGTTATAGCAGAATCCAAAGCAAAAAAACACAGTTTTTTTAAAATCACGACTAAGACACTAATCTTCTTCAACGACCTTGTTTCGAAAAAGGCTCAGGGCGGCCTCAAAGCAGATATTTTAGGTGTCAGGCGCTAAGCGCCTAACCTGTCAAATAATTCTGCCAGCAATCTCACTCCGAAACCCGTACCCCCGGGCCCGCAATAGGCACTTTCCTTGCTGCTGTAGGCCGGACCGGCAATATCTATGTGAGCCCAGGTCGTGTCGGCGGTAAACTCAGAAAGAAACAAGGCTGCCGCTATGGCCCCGCCCCAGCGGGTGCTGCCGATATTGTTCATGTCCGCGAATTCACTTTTAAGCAGCTCTTTGTAATCTTCAGGCAGGGGCATCTGCCAGCAGCGTTCGAAGGTTTTTGCACCCGCTGCAATGATGGTGGCCGCCAGATCCTCATCATTGGAGAACACGCCGGCAATTTTTTCACCCAGAGCGACAACACAGGCCCCCGTCAGGGTAGCCACATCGATCAGAAATTGCGGTTTGTAAGTTTTGACAACATAGGAAATGGCGTCTATTAAAATCAAGCGTCCTTCAGCATCCGTGTTTCCGATTTCGATGGTTTTTCCGGCATAGCTGCGGATGATGTCACCGGGCCGGGTTGCCTTGCCGGAAGGCATGTTTTCAACGATGGGAATGGCGCCGATAAGGTTAAATTTGGGCCTGATCTTAGCGGCACAGATCAAGGTGGCGGCCACTGCAGCCGCACCGGACATATCCGATTTCATGGCGGCCATCGAACTGCCGGTTTTGATGTTGAGGCCGCCGGAGTCATAGGTTACCCCTTTTCCCACCAGGGCGATGGATTTTTTTGCTCCCGGAACCTTATGCTCCAGGACCACGAGACTGGGTTTACTCTGGCTGCCGGCTGCCACGGCCAACAGGGCACCCATTTTTTTTTGTTTCAATTGCGTTTCATTCAGCACCCGAACCTTCAGGCCCTGTTTTTGGGCCCGGTTGACAATGGAACGGGTCAATTTCTCCGGTGTCTTGTCGTTGGATGGGATGTTGATCCACTCCCGGGCCAGGGTGGTTCCCCCGCAGACCGCGGCCACTCTAGCTGAAATGGGGCGTAATTTTTTAACAGCCCTGGCTGCGACCCGGAAATAGATTTTTTTGAGCGGTTTTTGCTTTTGATTGCTCTTGTATTTGTCGAACAGATGGTTTCCGAGATAAGCGCCTTCCTGCATTGCCTTCAAAACCGCTGATGTTTCCAGGCCATTGATCTTTGCTTCAGGCACCGCGAACCAGAGAGTGGCCGGCTCTTTTTGGATGCAACTTTTCACCGTTTTACCGGCCATGGTTCTAAGGGCTTCCCGATCGATTTTTTCAAGTTTTCCAAGCCCCCAAAAAATTATCCGCCGGGCTTTGATTTCCGGTAAATCGTACAGTGTTACGGTTTCATCCTTTTTCCCATTAAATTCTTTGAGGCTGAATGCTTTTTTTATAACGGTTTTTAAGCCGGCGTCATCATAAATATTTTTATCTTCGCACACGGGTACGGCCAGCGTATCAATTTTGGTTTTCTTCAGATCAGCAGATTTCACGGCAAGCATCGGTCCCTATCTCCTTTCGAACCAGTTAGCAATTAAAGCTGGTTAGCACTGTTAGGCTGAGAGGTCAAACTCCAATAAATAAATGTCCCTTTATGCCGTCGCCAATTCTTTTAAGCGGGTGATGGCATCCCAGGCAAAGGGCTCCTTCCGGCACGGGATGATGGCGTTGTTGGTGAAAACAGGATCAGATTCGAGATCATAGCGCGAAGCTGCTACCGCCCGGGGCCAAAGAGCGGTTTGGGGAATCGGGGTGTAATGGGCTATAACAGGTGTGATCCCGAGTTGTTTTACCGTATGAATTGAATGTTCGATGGAAGCTAATTCTTGACCTGGCAATCCCGCCAGTAAATACGCTCCGACCTGTTTTTTTTCAAAGCCGGCTTTTTTGAGATAGCTGATGGCCCGCTTAAACTCATCTTCAGAAACTTTTTTATCGAACGCCTGGCGGTGATCAAATTCAACTGTTTCCAGGCCGAGTCGCATGGTGGCAAAACCGGCCTTGCGCATGAGCAATGCGGTTTGTTCGGTTATGCCCCGTATGTGGATGGCGTTTGGTGTGTGAAAGCGAACCTTTAAATCGGTTTTGATAATTTTTTCCAGAATAGGAATGCTGTGCCGTTCGGCATTCACCAGAAAAGCATCATCGTATAAAACAAATTCTTTCTGACAGTATTTCGCATGCCAAAATTTTATTTCTTCAACCACACTCGCCGGGCTGCGCAGCATGCGCCGGGGTTCCAAAAATCGGGAAGCACAGTAAGCACAGTTAAATGGACAGCCCCTTGAGGTCAAAAGTGGAACATAGCCAATTTGGCTTTGAAGATCCAGGGCAGGGTAGGGGTAAGAATCCAGATTGTCGGGATCAAAGGCCGGCGTAAACGAACAGCCGGTAAACTGTCGAACAATGGATAACAAACTTTTTTCCGCCGGATCGATGGCTATATGATCTGCTCCTGAATGGCGTCGGGCGTGATCCGGGCACAGCCGTGCATAAATGCCACCCAACACGATCGGTGCTTGCGGCCAAACCGAACGAATGGTTTTTATAGTTTCCTGGATACCAGGATACCAGTAGGTCATCAGTGAAGTAACGAGCACCAGGTCCGGTGGTCGTTGATTGCGAAGATCTGTTTTAAACCACTGCGGCTTAAGACCGTAGCGGGAAAAATAGCGCGGCACATCTTCCAAGCCGACCGGCTTTGGAAGTCGGGTTTTTAAATAGGGCCCGCGGCCGTGCCTTGCTCCCGGGTTGCTTTTGGGAGCGTTGGGATGAAAACGGTCCAGGCAATCAATATATGATACCGAAATTCCATGGTGCCGCAGAAGAGAAGCGATCAAAAGCAGCCCCATGGGTTTGGCCCAGAAATCATAGGCCGCAAAATCGTGAATCCAGGGATTGATCAAAAGAATATGGGGGCGGTCGCAAGACATTGACAAAACCAAGGACAGGAAAGAAGAAAAAATAACGATCGCCGGCAACAGGCCGAGCGAAGAGACCGCCGCGTGCGAGTCAGACGATGGTTGAGCATCTGTCCGGATTAAATTTTCTGGGGATTCCTTTAAAAAAGTAAGTCTTTATTAATATCCGCTATAGTGGGGCAGCCACAGAGCCGCATGGTCAATTCAAAATCTTTGCGCAGGATATCGAGGACCCGCTTGGCACCCTGCTCGCCATCCACGGCCAGCCCCCAGATAATCGGCCGTCCGACGCCAACCGCTTTGGCACCCAGGGCAAGGGCTTTAAAAACATCGGTGCCGCGACGGATACCACCGTCAATCAACACCTCTATTTTGCCGTCCACGGCTTCCATCAGCTCCGGCAATGATTCGATAGTGGCCGGTACCGTATCGAGCTGGCGTGCCCCGTGGTTTGACACGATGATGCCGGCGGCGCCATGGTCTATGGCCAGACGCGCATCGTCCGGATGCAGTACCCCCTTGAGAAGCACCGGGACATTGGCCTTGGCGCAAAGCCATTCGACGTCCTTCCAGGCCAGGGTTTGATCGAATTGCCACGTTACATAGGCTGCGAGACCCGAATCAGCCTTTTCGTCCGGGAACTGCTCTCTGCCGGCAGACATAAGGTTCTTGATGGACAGGCCTTTGGGCAGGCGGAAACGGTTTTTGATGTCACGTTCACGGCGTCCCCACACCTGGGCGTCAACGGTCAAAGCGATGGCGGTGCAGCCGGAGGAGACCGCACGCTCGACCAGTGAAAGGGTGGCTTCGCGATCCTTGTAGACGTAAAGTTGAAACCAGACCGGCCCGGTCGCCGCAGGCAGGACTTCTTCGATTGAGCTGGTGGACAATGTGCTCAGTATCATAATGGTGCCGGCCTGTCCCGCTGCCCGGGCGGTTGCTACTTCACCCTCGGGATGGGCCATACAATGGAAAGCTGTGGGGGCAACCAGTATGGGCATTGACGCGGTTTGCCCCAGTACGGTGGTGGTTAAATCTCGTTTGCTGGTGTCAATTAATACTTTTGGTTTGAGCTTAATGCGCTCATAGGCGGCGTGATTTTCGTGCAGGGTTAACTCGTCATTGGCCCCGCTGCGGTAGTAATCATAGGCTGTCTTGGGTAATTTCGCTTGCGCAGCAGTCTCATAGTCGAACACGCTGACAAGATCTCTTTTGTCCATTGTCATTCCCTTTCAAAATATCTACATTTGAATACAATGCAGGGTGTTTTATGAGACATGGGTTTCACCTCCATCATGGAATAATGGAATAGTGGAATGATGGAATATTGGGTGTTCAAAGGATATTATCTATTCTATACTTTAGCGTCAAACTTAATTTTGCGGTTTACCCAATATTTCTGTAACCTCTCAGAGCCACAGGCCAGGACCAATTTTTCCAACATTCCAGTATTCCACCATTCCAATTGGGGCGATGCATCTTATGGTCATGCACCCCTTTAAAAGTAAAACGGGATGTGTCAGGACGAAGGAAAATATACCATCGATGTTTTTTTCAACTCTTTGCGACTGAAAAGCAGGGTGTAGTTTTTTACAGAGGTTGCTTCAGACATATATTGAGCGGTTTGCCGGCAAGCCTCTTCATCATTGGCATGAATCATGGTGTAAAGATTATAAGGCCATCGGTCTGTCGGATTTCGCCGGTAGCAGTGGGAAACCTCCCGAAAAGACGCCATTTTGCTGCCGACTTCATCGATGCGATCTTCATCAACCTGCCAGGCTGCCATAGCATTGGCAGTAAAGCCGGTCTTCTGGTGGCGTAGGGTAGCGCCATAACGCCTGATAATTCCCCGGTCACAAAGACTTTGAAGGGCTTGAAGCAAGGCTTTTTCGGAAACCCCCAGTTGGTTGGCAATTTCCAAATAGGGCCTTGCGGTTACCGCAATATCTTCCTGAATGGAGGCGATGATTTTTTTTTCGAGTTTCGTCAGCATGGGATTTATCAACGTATCGTGTTTGATTAATTAGTGCGCGGCTAATTATGCTCCAATTGCAGAAACCATCAAATGCCTAAACAAATGCCTAAATTGCACTAAAATGCCTAAAGTGCCTAAAAATACTATTAAGTGTTGACCACACCGGCCTGGTAAACTTGCCCGGCAAGATCAAAAGCCGTGTTCGGCCACATCAGGATGGGGATTTCCTCTTCATTGGCTTTTGCGACCGTTTCCGGGTCGGGTTCCTGGCCGCCACTTAGCACGATGGCCGCCATTTCTCGCAAAACAGCTACAGCGACGATATTCTGGTGGGTTTGAACGGTCAGCCAGATACAGCCGATAGGAGCGTTGCCCATCACATCGCTTAAAAGATCTCCGCAATAACCACCCTGAATTTGGCGGTTGAGGCCATTTTGACCCGCAGCCACATTCAAATTAAATTGTTCGACCAGTTCTTTGACGTTCACGTGATACCTTCCCTTCTCGAAGTGTTAAAAAAGATAATAAAACCTACAACATGCAAAATTTAAATTCAAGATCTATTTGACCAGAGCCACATCCAA
>JBATKU010000018.1:0-2011 GCA_049669725.1 Desulfobacterales bacterium | reverse complement strand
AAAGGGTGGATATGATAGCAAAAACACCCCGTTCAAACATAAATAAGATACTGGCTCCAATAATTAGTTGCGCAATGCCATATCCCATTGAAACCTTCCAGTGAGATATGCTATATTCGTTCGCTAGAAGCTGATAGAGATGCTTACGATGGGGCAACCATAATTTCTCTCCATTTTTCAACCTTATTAATTCTGTAGTAATTTCATCCGCGTAAAAGGGAAACAAAAATGATGCCAGGCATAAAAAATCAATTAGCGAGGTTGAATACCAGACAACCATAACAGCAAACACAAAACCAAGCAGAATGCTTCCGACATCTCCCATGAAAACTTTTGCGTTTGGCATGTTAAACGGGAGAAATCCCATACAGCAGAGTGCCATGCAAATATTCAAAGGGATTAGCCCAGGCGAAGCTGCGGAATAAGCGCCATAAAAGGCCAACAGACCGAATCCGACGATACCGGTAACGGCTGCGAGACCGTTGATGCCATCCATAAAATTATAGTAATTGGTAGTACCAACGATGTATAGCGCCAGCGGAATTATAAGGATGTATCCGACAGACGAATATGGATGAGTATTCCAAACCCCGAATAGAAAGATAACACTCGCTGTAAATTGAAATAGGAGGCGAATTATTGGTAAAAGATGATATCGGTCACCGACAAAGCTTACCATTGACAGCATGACTGCCGGAATCCAAAAGAATCCAGGCAACTTCGATATAAGCGCACTGGCGATAAACCCTGCCAAAATTCCAATGCCGCCTCCCTTAGGAGTGGAATTTCTATGAGAACTTCGATCGTTGGGTTGGTCAAGCAGATTGAGGCGGTGTCCATGTTTGCTGAAAATCCAGGCGCCTACAGCACTTAAGCCAATACATAACAAATAGAGAAAATAAGTAGCTCCGTTCATATGCCTTACATGAGAATAAATTTACCGGTCCGATTGCCTGCCTAGCCTGCCCTGACGGAACGCCTGCTGATACCACCTGACAGTTTCCCTTAGACCCTCTTGCATTGAAAATGGCGGCTTCCAGTCCAATTCGGTACGAATTTTGGTGCTGTCCACTATGAGGGAATCACAAAGTCTGCTCACAACCCCAGATTTCCCTGTTGCTCTCCCCAAAAGACGCAAAAATCCGGGAGGTAACGCGAATACGCGCGAAGGCTTTCCCAATGCAGATGAAATCTTTTGAATGAGCTCCGGCGTGGAGATATCTATTCCGTCACTAACTAAAAAAATATTCCCGACAGCTCTGGGATGAGTTGCACAAATAAAGAGCGCATCAACAAGGTTTTCGATAAAAATCATACTGCGGTGGTTTTTAACCCCGGCCAAAGGCAAAGGAATACCCCGGTTGATCAATTTGATCAATCGAAGAAAATTGGCTTTGACCTCCGGCCCATAAACCAAAGGAGGTCGGAGTATAACAACCTCTAAATCTGTTTTGTCCGCCATGCTCTGTAATTCATTTTCGGCTTCAAATTTGCTAATACTGTAGGGATCAAGCGGAGCCGGCTGGTCTGCCTCTGTGTAAGGATCAGCGCTTCCTTCTCCATTGACCTTTATCGAGCTCACAAATACAAACCGCCGAACTCTTTTGGATTGGGCAATTTGCGCGAGATGCTTGGTGCCGTCAACATTTATTTTACGATAATCAAAATTTGGGTCAACGCTGTTCTCACCCATAACGTGAGCTCTGGCAGCCAGATGAACAACGGTATCGATGCCTTCCAAGGCTATGTCCCACTCAGTGGATGGACCGATGCTTCCAATCTCGACGGTATCAATTCCGGGAGGTAATGCAGCTTTTTGGGACAGAGAACGAATTGCTCCACGCACATGCCAACCCTCAGCCAGCATTCTCCGACATAATGTTCTGCCGATGAACCCATTGGCGCCTGTTACTAAAACATGCTGCAATTCTAAATTTGTTCTCCTTCCATCATCAGCCTGGATAGCCATTTACGGTATGTCCAGTCGTCCCCGCCAGCACCAGGCCAGTCA
>JBATKU010000017.1:0-40726 GCA_049669725.1 Desulfobacterales bacterium | reverse complement strand
CCTAATTTAGACATCCTTGTTTAGCCTTTCTTGGTTACTATGGTGCAAAATGTCTTCAATATTTGTTAAACTCCAGATTCTCAGAGGGGTATATCGAGGCATGATTCGCCGAAGGGTGTTTTTGACGTGATCAGTTTTGACGGATTCAAATGCTGTTAGGTTTCGAATTATCATTTTGAGAAATATTCTCGGAATCCTTTCCTTCATCCCAATCGATCATTGATTCAAATTCAGAAAGATCCGGTAAATTTGCGCACTCAATATCTTCATCTTCCTCCACTTCCTCAAAGTCTTCAACGGACTCAAAACTATCAATTAAATAATTGTCTGATTCCTCGATTGATCCCGTAGCAACCGTTATATCGTTCGAATTATTTTGTACCTGAAAAAGATCATCTAAAAGTGATTCCTGGACATAAGGTATAACAACGGCCACATCGTCTTTTGGATTACTGATTTTTGAATCAGATTCCGTATAATTTTCTGGTGGATAGACCATAAAAATATCATGGCATTTTGAACACCTTACCTTTGATCCGCTTGTTTTAATATGAATGTTGTCTAACCTAAACATTGAATTACAAGATACACAGGGTATCATCATTGGAAGTACCTCACACATTCTTTATTGGATGAATAATTCATATACTAAATATCGGTAATTTTAAAAAATACTTAAATCTTGGTTACCCAGCCGGTGCTTTTGCACAATCAGGGGCATAAGATCATAAGTTGACGCAGGGATTAAGTTATGGGGCAAAAGCTGAAGATTTAGCAGCCTGCGGTCAGCATGGCTGTAAGGTGCAGAGAGCAATTGGCCGGCTGTAATAGCTATTCGCAAAAAGTATAAAAAAACTTATAAACTTATGAGGGTCCCTAAACGCCTATTCCCTGTGTTGCAGGATTTCCCGGTTCACCCGTTCAGGTACTTCTCCAGCCGATTCATACCTTCTTTTATATTATCCAGGGAATTGGCATAGGAAAATCGGAGATAGCCTTCACCGTTTATGCCGAAATCGATTCCGGGGGCCACACCGACATGGGCTTTTTCCAGAATGTCAAAGGCCAGTTTGTAGGAGTCTTCAGAAATATGTCTGGCGTTGGCAAACACATAAAATGCGCCGGTAGGCTCTACCGTGATACCAAACCCGATTTCCTTCAAGCGGGATATCATGAACCGTCGGCGCTCGTCATAGATTGCCTTCATTTTGGCAACATCCTGGTCGGCCTCTTTTAATGCGGCAATCCCGGCCTTCTGGACCATAGAATTGGCGGAAATAAAAAAGTTTTGCTGTAGCTTTTGCATGGGACGGACAAACGCTTTGGGGGATATAACATAACCCAGCCGCAGTCCGGTCATGGCAAATAGTTTGGAAAACCCGTTTAACACAAAGGCATGATCGGTGAATTCTAAAATCGAATGCTCCTTTCCCTCATACACCAGACCGTGATAGATTTCATCGGAGACGATATACGGGGTCGGCCGGTTTTCCGCCAGGGCTGCAATTTCCTGCATCCGTCTTTCCGACAGCAGATTGCCAGTGGGATTGGACGGGGAGTTTATAAAGATGGCCTTGGTTTTAGCGGTCAGCTTTTCTTTGATGGATTCGGGCCGGTACTGGAACCCGTCCTCTTCATAAACGGGAATGGTGACCGGCTGACCCTGGACAAATTTTATAAAATTGGGATAGCACGCATAGTGGGGATCGGAAATGATGACCTCATCCCCTGGTTCCAGTAATGCTGAAAAGACCAGAAAGATGGCCGGCGAGGAACCGGAGGTGACGATCACCTGATCCGGGTCGATGGAGACGCCGTAGGCTGATAAATAATATTCACAAATAGCCTCCCGCAGCTCAAAAAGGCCCAGGCTGTGGGTGTAATGGGTATGACCGTCCTCCAATGCCCTGCACGCCGCGTCTTTGACACAGTCAGGGGTATCGAAATCGGGTTCGCCCACCTCTAGGTGAATGATGTGGACCCCTTTACGTTCCATTTCATTGGCCCGCTCGAGGACATCCATAACTATAAACGATGTCATTTCTTCGGTGCGTTTGGAAATCATATGGATAGCCCTGCTTAAATTACAGATTAATAACGGACTAATTAAATTCGAATATCGAAATCCGAAATCCGAAACAATATCAAAATTCGAATGTCCAAAATCCGAAACAGGTTTCGAACATTATAATTTAGAATTTCGAATTTGTTTCGTATTTCGATATTTGTGCTTCGGATTTAAATATATGAAAATTGGATACTTAACGACGAAACACTCATTAACGTGTAAATTAAACAACTTTATTTAATGGATACTCGATAATCCCTTCCGCTCCGTTTTCCAGAAGTTGCGGAATCAGTTCTCTGACGGTGTCCGAGCTGACGACGATTTCCACCGAAAACCATTTTGACTGATACAGGGAAGCAACGGTGGGGGCATTCAGGCTTGGCAGCAGGGCAATCACCATATCCATTTTTTCCTCGGGGACATTCATTTTAAGTCCCACCATCTTTTCGCCCAGCAGGGCGCCCTTGAGCAATAGGGCCATACGCTCGATTTTTTTCTTTTTTTGAGGATTTTTCCAGGATTCGTGATTGACGATCAGCTGGGTGTTGGTTTGCATGAGCTCATGGATAATGCGCAGACCGTGGGCTTTTATGGTGCTTTCGGTTTCGGTTACCTCCACGATGGCATCGGCCAGCCCGGAGACCACCTTGCCCTCTGTGGCCCCCCAGGAAAATTCAACATCTACCTTTATATTTCGTTCGGCGAAATAGCGGCGTGCAAATTCTGTAAGTTCCGTCGCAATCTTTTTGCCGTTCAGATCCTCAAGCTTCTTGATCGGCGAGTCATAGGGCACTGCAACTACCCAGCGTGCCGGCCGAGAACTCACCTTGGAGTAGACCAAATCGGTTACCACATGAACATCCGAGCTGTTTTCTGCAATCCAGTCCTTTCCGGTAAGACCCGCATCCAGGGTTCCGCTTTCGACATAGCGAGACATCTCCTGGGCCCGGCAGATGGCGCACTCAATAGAATCGTCATCAATTTCAGGAAAATAGCTTCTTCCGTTCACGTTAATATGCCATCCCGACCGCTTGAATAATGCGATGGTTGCATTTTGAAGGCTTCCTTTGGGGATGCCCAGCTTCAATCTTGGGTTCACTTGTCGTATACCTCCTTGGGGTCAAATACCGGCTCTCCAACTATCCGGATGGTCCCATTTTCGACTTTTTTGTGAAAACAGCTTCGATGTCCCGTGTGGCAGGCTGCGCCTCCAAGCTGCTCGACTTTTATGAGCACCGTGTCATCATCACAGTCAACGCGAATTTCTTTAACCAGCTGCACGTTTCCGGAAGTTTCTCCTTTAACCCAGAGGGTTTGCCGGCTGCGGCTATAATAGGTGGCCTTGCCGGTTGACAGAGTGGCATTAAAGGCGTCCTGGTTCATATAGGCCAGCATTAATATTTCGCCGGTCTCATTGTCCTGCACAATTGCAGGAATAAGCCCGTCCGTTTTGTTAAAATCTAAATTAAGCATGGTGAAATATGATGTTGAATTTGTCGTTAGAAAGGGCTATCATATATTGTTATCTCAAGTGAGCGTAAATATGATTCGAAGAGCCCTGCCGAGAAATTTAAACTTTCTTCAATAACCGTTGCGGGCGTTAAAGTCAAATTCTTTTTTTGGCTACTAAAGGAGGTCTTGTTACCCACTCGGTATTTGTTAAGAGTGGATTTTTCTGCATCGATAACATTTCGTGTTAAACTGATGACGTTTCGGCTCATCCAAGGCTCAATCCGGGCCCCTTGCAATCACTTGCCGTACTATAGAAAATTTATTGTTGAACATGGTTTTCTATGAATTCGTCATCGCCGAATAAAAGGAAACCTGTTTCCGCGGGGATAGTGGAAAATGCCCAAGAGCCAAAGCAAATCTGACATTCGCAAAAAGCACGGCCACCGTGAAAAAAGAGGATTTTTTAAAACACTTATCCTGTGGTCCTTCATGCTGGTACTGGTTTTAATCCTTTGCGGCGGCGTGGCCAGCCTTGTCGTTTATTATTCGATCAGCAAGGATCTACCCAAAATATCCTCACTGTCGGATTATCACCCTTCGGTTATTACGACGGTTTACGCCGATGACGGTCGTAATATCGCCGAATTTTTCAAAGAGCGTCGTATCGTCCTCCCCCTGTCGGAAATGCCGCCGATGTTGATCGATGCTTTTGTGGCTGCGGAAGACTCGCGTTTTTATAAACATAGGGGTATTGATTTTATAAGTATTATCAGGGCGTTTTTTAAAAATCTCGAAGCCGGAACCATCGTACAGGGTGGCAGCACCATTACCCAGCAGGTTACCAAATCATTTCTGTTGACCCCGGAGAGAAGTTATAAACGAAAATTCAGAGAAGCCATCCTGGCCTATCGCATCGACAGAGCCTTTTCCAAAAAAGATGTACTTTACCTGTATCTGAACCAAATCTATCTGGGTCACGGTGCCTACGGGGTTGAGGCCGCTTCTGAAAACTATTTCGCCAAATCCATCAAAGAGCTTAATCTTGCAGAATGTGCCATGCTGGCAGGATTACCCCAGGCTCCCAGCAAATATTCACCTTTCAGAAACCCGGAACGGGCCAAACAGCGCCAGATCTATGTTTTAAACCGAATGGTGGAAGAGGGTTATATTACCAATATCCAGGCTACGGAAGCCATTAACACCCAGCTTGATATCAAACCCCGGCGCAATCTGTATATTGAAAAAGTGCCGGTTTATACCGAGCATGTGCGACGTCACCTCGAGAAAAAATACGGGAAGGATGCTTTATATACCCAGGGCCTTAAAGTCTATACGGCCGTTAACGTTGACATGCAGCTAATTGCCAGGGAAGAAATTCAAAAAGGGTTGGGCGACCTGGACAAACGCGAAGGATTTCGCGGACCTTTGCAGCGCATTAAAGCAGAGGAGGTCGAGTCTTTTTCGCAGACCCTTCAGGCGGAGCTCGAAAAAAGCCCCCTGGTTGAAGGGGCTGTCGTCAAGGGCGTTGTGATTGCAGTCGATGACCCTAATAAGACCGTGACGGTTCGCCTGGGGAATTCCCAGGGTGCCATTGCCTTTGAAGATATGAAATGGGCCCGCAAGCCCGATCCACTGGTAGCCTATCACCAGGCTAAGATTAAAAATCCCTCGGAAGCACTTGCTGTTGGGGATCTGATTCTGGTCAAGGTTAAAGGTAAAGAAGAGGGTCAAGATTTGTGGGCGCTGGCTCTGGAACAGGTACCCGTGGCCCAGTCAGCCCTGATGTGCATTGAGGCCGAAACAGGACTGGTAAAGGCCATGATTGGCGGGCGCGATTTTAAAGAGACCCAGTTTAACCGCGCCATTCAATCGCGGCGGCAACCGGGCTCCGCGTTTAAACCGGTGATTTATGCCGCAGCCTTGGACAAGGAGTTTGAGGATCCGGAAAAATTCTATACGCCGGCGACGGTCATTGTTGATTCGGCGATCGTTTTCAAGGATGAGGAACGGGATTTTACCTGGAAGCCCAGAAACTATAAAGAGACTTTTTTCGGCCCCACTCTTTTGCGAAAAGCCCTGGCCAAATCGCGCAACCTGGTAACCATAAAGATTTTGCAGGATATCGGTGTGGACTATGCCATAGAATACGCCACCAAACTCGGGATTGAATCCACTTTGAGCCGGGACCTTTCCATCGCCCTCGGCTCCTCCGGCATATCCCTGCTCGAATTGGTTAAAGCCTATTCGGTATTCACCAACCATGGCTATCTGGTCGACCCTGTTTTTATCCTGAAAGTCGAAGACCGAAATGGTAATGTTCTGGAGGAAATGGCACCTGAGAGACGCAAGGTGATGGAAAAAAGCACTGCCTTCATTATGACCAGCCTGCTGGAAGGCGTGGTCAAGAACGGAACCGGCTGGCGGGCAAAGGAGCTGAAGCGACCGGTAGCCGGGAAAACCGGTACCACCAACAATTTATACGATGCCTGGTTTGTCGGCTATACCCCCCAGTATGTCACGGGTGTGTGGGTCGGCCTGGATGAAGAAGCTCCCATGGGTAAAGGCGAGACCGGCTCCCGGGCGGCCAGCCCGATATGGCTCGGATTCATGCAACGGGCGCTGGAAGGTAAACCCGTGGAAGTTTTTCAGCCGCCCGAGGGCGTTGAGTTTGCAAAAATCGATGCCGAAACCGGCCTGCTGCCGATTCCCGAATCGGAAAACGTTATTTTTGAATGCTTTAAAGAAGGCACGGTTCCCACCGAGTTTACCAAAGCTCCGGGCGTAATCAGCGAAAAATCAGACTTTTTCAAGAAAGACCTCTAGCTGGTTGCTGGTCACTGGGGGTTGGTTTCTATTCACTGGTATCCTGTCACCGGAGGTTTGGTTAGCTATTGCGACCAGATACTCGATACTCGATACTTGATTCTCGATACTCGTCGACATTCTGACCAGGCCGCAATTGCCTATCGAGTATCTCGCCCAAACCGTTTTTATATTTCCGACCCACCCCCGCAAGTCGAAATCATAAGTATCTTGCTTTGAAAGGGAATTTCGCTATAATAACAGCGTTTAATCCGCCTGCGGCGGACGAGGGTTTAATTCCCCGCCCCTTGGGGCGTTTAAAATTTTCCGTTTGATACCCCGTTGCTTGCGGCGGGGTTGTTCATCGACCTTTCAATTAACAACTATCTGACGAATAGCTATTAACTCCCTGTCTTGAGCGGTTCTTACTTAAGTAACAAAAATCGGGAGTATTTACGATGAAGCTTCGCCTCATATTATTGGTGTTATCACTGCTGGCCTTTCTATCCGCGTCTACCGGCGGGTATCTTTATTATACTTCCATCAAAGAATCTGCTCTCAAGGAGGCCGAACGACAGGCGGTGGCGCGGGTCCAGACCATAAAGAAAAATCTTTCTTCCTATCTGTCGGAAAATCGCAAACCGGTCAGAGCGCTGGCCGGGATGAGAGAACTCAAGCGGGTCCTGCTTCAACCAACGAATCTGAATGCAATGGTGAATGCCAACGCCGTTCTCGACCATTTTAACAAGACCCTGGATACCGAGGTCTGCTATCTGATGACTCGCGAAGGTGACACCATTGCTTCTTCCAACCGCAATGCCCCGGATAGTTTTGTGGGCAAGAATTTTGATTTTCGTCCCTATTTCCAGCAGGCCATCCAGGGTAAGCCGGCCACCTACCTCGCTCTGGGTACGACCTCGGGCAGAAGAGGCTCATATTACAGTCATCCGGTTCCCGGTGAAGCGCCCGGCACATTTGCCGGAGTCGTTGTTATCAAGGCCGCCATCGAGCAGGTCGAGAAAGAGCTGGTGGCCGCACCGGATGAAATCGTTCTGGTCACCGATCCCCAGGGGATTGTTTTTATATCCAATCGCAAAAATTGGCTATACCATTCTTTGCGCGAGCTTACCCCGGACCAGAAATCCCGGATAGAAGATTCCATTCAATTTGGTCATGGACCGTGGGTTTGGACCGGCCTCACGATCAAAGGCGAAAAATATGCCGTTGACAGTTCCGGCAATGAATACCTCATGCACCGCCTGGCGTTGGATAACTATTCAGGGTGGAAAATCATTCACCTGCGCAGCCTCAAAGCGATTTCCAAAACCGTTTCCGATCCGTTGTTCAGAATTGCCGGACCCTTGATTCTAACCTTGTGTGTCTTGATCGGATTGTCGGTGTTCTTTTTATACCGCAAGGCCAGTGTTGAGATTCGCATGAGACAGACGGCGGAAAAGGCGCTGCGTGAAAGCGAAGTGCGTTACCGCAGGCTGTATCATCACACCCCGGCCATGCTGCATTCGATTGACATTAACGGCCGCATTGTCAGCGTCAGTGATTATTGGAGCGAAGTGATGGGCTACCGGCGCGAAGACGTCATCGGGCGCCGACTGACAGCGTTTTTTTCAGAGGAATCGCGACGCTTTGCAGAAGAAAAAGTGTTTCCCGAATTTTTTAAAACCGGATTTATCAAAGATGTTCCCTACCAGTTTGTCAAAAAAGACGGCCGGACCATTGATGTACTTCTGTCAGCCATTGCCGATCGTGACGAGCAAGGTATAATTATGCGAACCCTGGCGGTATCCATCGATGTGACCGAACGCAAACGGGCCGAGGAGGCCTTGAAGCTTGCCAAAGAGGAGCTCAGCCGGTATTCCAAGGATCTCGAGCGCCAGGTGCAAAGCAGAACCCGGGAGATCCACAGCAATATTACCGCTCTGAAAAAAGCCCAGGATCAGCTTCGACGCCTTTCGGCCGGCATCATGGCCGGCCAGGAAAAAGAGCGTTCCGCCATTGCAAGGGAGCTGCATGATGAACTCGGTCAGGTGCTGACCGCCCTGCGGATGGATTCGGTCTGGCTGCAGGAGCGACTGAAGGGATCAGACGCCAAGGCATCGCAGCGGGCATTGACAATGTGCCAGCTGATCGATAAGAACATCGAAGATGTACGCGGCATGGCCTTTCGCCTGCGCCCCGGGGTTCTGGATGACCTGGGACTTGTGGATGCCCTGGACTGGTATACGACGGATTTCGAAAGGCGCACCGAAATTACCTGTGTGTTCGAATACGATAATGTTCCACCTTTAAGCGAAACCGTGGCTACCGCTGCCTATCGCATCACCCAGGAAGCGATCACCAATGTGACCCGTCATGCATTTGCCAGCCGGGTTCAGGTGGCACTCAAAGCCCGCAACAGCACGTTGACCCTGGCGGTTGTTGATGACGGCCGCGGGTTTGATCCGCTTGAGCTATCGGACTCTGAAGGCCTGGGAGTGGCAGGGATGCGCGAACGGGCCAGTCTAGTTGGAGGCACCCTGGAGGTGCATTCCCGGCCGGGTGAAGGGACGCGGGTATTCTTCAAAGTACCTGTTGATGGAAAAGTTGATGCATAAATTCGAAATTCGAATATCAAAATCCGAAACAAATCCGAATTACCAAAATTCTAAAAGTCAAAACAGTAAGGATTAAGGCCAATTTTATAAATAATTCTGAGTTCGGTCCCCCCCGTTTCGAACATTGGGTATTTTGTATTTGTTTCGAATTTCGGGTTTCGTGCTTCGAATGTTTAGGTCAATTTCAGTTTGAACAACCGGGGTGGATAGATATATCTATATTGGGAGAAAAATATTGATAAAGGTTCTTCTGGCAGACGACCACAGCATTGTGCGTGCCGGTTTACGCCGTATCGTTGAAGAAAGTGGCGAAATGGAAGTCGTGGCGGAAGCCTCCGATGGCAAAGAAGCCATTCAACTGGTACGCAAGGCCCCGCCCGATGTAGCGGTCATTGATATTTCCATGCCCGGCCTGGACGGACTGGAAGTGCTCAGTCAGTTGCAAGCGTTTGACCCCAAACTGCCGGTGCTGATCCTGACCATGCATGAGGAGGGGCAATACGTGGTGCGTGCCATCGAGGCGGGTGCCATGGGGTACATCACCAAGCAGTCGGCACCCGAACAACTGGTAAGGGCCATCCGCAAGGTTCACTCCGGTCACCGCTATCTGACGGATGAAGCTACAGAGGCCCTGGCGCTGCGCATTGCCAAAGGCGGAGGCGACCAGTCCCCGCTGGATTCCCTGTCCATGCGCGAGCTCCAGGTGCTCAGGCGCCTGGCCATGGGGCATACCAATCGTGAAATCGCAAATGCCTACCATATCAGCATCAAAACCGTGGATACCTACCGCTCCCGCCTGTTAAAAAAACTGGCCTTGAGAAACAATGCCGATCTGTCGCGTTTTGCCATCCAAAACAGGCTGATAGAACCTTGATCGCGTTGCGAGTTGCGCGTTACGAGGTGTGCGTTTGTGGTTGCGTGTTCCGAGTCTAGTGCTGCAGATTGAGTTCATAAGAGCTTTAGATTCGAGAAAGTTCCATGCGAATCCGGTTAGCAGCATTTATCGCGGCTAAAAGCCGCTCCCACCAATCTTTATTCACAAATAGGTCATGAACTTGCCCCCTATGATACAAAACACATAAGGCGCAATGCGCAACGCGCTTACCGCATGTCATCGGTTCAATTTATTCAATCCGAAATCGAGAGGTCCGCGCCCCGTAAATTTTACCTCGCACCTCGTACCCCGCAACTCCTAACACGCACCCCGCAACGCGCAACGCGTAACCCGCAACCCGCAGTGTAAGAAAAATTCTGACAACAAAATCAGAAATTATCCGGTTGACATGCTTGCGGTTGCCGAATAAGGTAGATCGTACCTGAAACCGGATGGTCCTTTCTCTTCTGGTCTGAATCGATACTTAATACTGCTATTCTTTGAAATACCAGCGATTCATGTCGCGCGCACTTCTGTTTTGCATCTGAATATTCGTCTGGTGCTGCGTTGTTCGGAATCCTACCATCGTGCACTGCGGTTTATAAAAATGCGCTCTTGATTTTAAACCGTTGTCGGTCCATTAACTTTGATGGGGGTGGATGATGAAAAACAGATCAAAAAGTTTGGCTTGCCTGATTACCACAGCTTTCATTGCTTTCAATTTTTTTGTAACTGCCAGCATCGAAGCATCTGAGCCGATAATTGTCGGCGTCCCGCATTCAGAGGCGTATACCTACGCGAACATGATGAAAAATTCATTTGAAATGGCCCTGGAGACGATCAACAACCAGGGCGGAATCAAGGGCCGACCATTAAAACTGGTGTATGCCAACGACGAGGGCAAACAAAAAACCGGCGAAAAAGCGGTTGTTGATCTGGTCGAAAAAAACAGGGCCGTTATGCTTGTGGGTGCCTATCAAAGCAGCAATACCATATTCATGGCCCGAATAGCCGATAAGTTGGACCGGCCTTTGCTGGTTTGCACCGCTGCTGATGACCGCATCACCCAACGAAAATGGAAAAATGTCTATCGGTTGAATCCTCCTGCCAAAGGATATACCAGCGGGCTGGAAGATTTTTTTCTGAATAAAATCAGGCCGAAATCCATGGCGATTGTATATGAAAACAGTCCTTACGGCACCAGTGGCGCTATGCGGATGATGTGGTTTTGTCGGGGAAATGGAATTGATTTGCGAGCCATCGAGCCCTATCACAAAGAGAGGCTCAGCGCAGATTATTTTAAGCGCGTTGTAGCGCGCTTGAAAGAAGACCCTCCCGACGTGATCTACATGGTTTCTTACCTTAAGGATGCCGCGTTGCTGGTAAAAAATATCCGCGATGCAAAGATCGATTCCCTGCTGTGCGGCGGTGCCGGTGGTTTTACAAGCCAAAAATTTATCACCCAAGCCGGAGTTAACGCCGATCTTATTTTGACCGCAACGCTGTGGACCCCCCAATTGCAGTATCCGGGGGTAAAAGAATATTACGATCAATATACTAAAAAGTATGCTTCAGCCCCTGACTATCATGGCGCCGAAGCCTATTCGGCCTTAATGGTGGCAGCGGATGTACTGAAACGGGCCGCTTCGTACAGTCCTGAAAGTATCCGTGTCGCTCTGGACCAAACCGACATGATGACGCCTTTCGGTCCGGTGAAGTTTGCATCCTATGAGAAATTTGAAAGGCAAAACAGCCTCCCGACCCAGGTCCTGCAGATCATAAACGGCAAATTCGAGTGCGTCTGGCCGCAGGAACATGCAACGGCCGATTTTACGGCGCCCCCTGAATGGAAAGTCAATGATTAGGCCCCCCGGTGCGGTGAAGCTTTGGGGTTGCCTGCTATAGATTACAAAGTCGGAAAATTGAAAGGAGGTGGTTTTCAAAGAAACGCTTGACTCATCGAAGGACTACAAATACAAAAGTGGTGCATCATGCGCTTTGGCCTGTCCGATGGCATGATGCAAAAATATGAATTTACTGAAACTTGAGGAGACTTACCATGAGAAACAAAATTTTTACCATTCTAATCGCAATTTGTATAATCGCCCTGGCATTTTCAGGAAGCCTGTATGCCAAGGAAAGAGTTATATTCGGCGGGGGACCGGCCGGAGGAACCTTCCAGGTCGTTGCCAACGCTATTCAGGTTTACAAGCCGGTTAAAGCCAGTCCGGATTTTTCCGTTAAAGCCCAAACATCTGCGGGTTCGGTGGAAAATTTGAGAAAAACCGACGCCGGCAAGCAGCAGATGAGCGTGGTCTATTCCGGTCATGTCTGGTTGGGCCGCAACGGCCAGATGAAAAATGATACCAAAAAATATGAAAATGTGCTGGCGGTCGCCTGGTTGTACGGCGCGCCGGGTCAGATGGTGGTGCGGGCCGGTTCCGGGATTAAGAGCGTTAAAGACCTGGCCGGCAAAAAGGTCGGGGTCGGCAACGCCGGCTCGGGTGCCTTTGCCAACTGCGAACTGTTCTTCACCCACATGGGTGTCTGGGACAAGATCGAGCGCAATGCCATGGGTTATAACGATGCCGCGGCAGCCTTCGGCAACAACCAGCTGGATGCCTTCTGGCTGTTCACCGCTTTTCCGAGCGGTGCGGTGATTATGGCGGCCCAGACCAACGACATTGCCCTGCTCGACCTGGATGCCGATGCCGAGGCCTCGGGATTCTACAAAAAGTATCCTTATTTTGCAAAACTTGCGGTTCCGGCCGGCACTTATAAAGGTGTGGATTATGACGCACCTTCCTTCCAGGACAGCGCTCTGTGGGTTGCCAATTCCAGGGTTCCCGCCGATATCGTTTACAAGCTGCTTACCCTGGTCTATTCCGACGAGGGCCTCAAGCATATGGTCGAGCAAAAAAAGACTTTTAAAAACATGAGCCTGGCAACCGGAGCCACCAACATCGTTACCCCGTTTCATCCCGGCGCTGAAAAGTTTTGGAAAGAAAAAGGGATGCTAAAATAAAATCGCTGGGCGATTTTATATAAAAAACGGTTTTACCGCTTGAAATGAAGATGTGAGATATGGGCATTGCGAGGCGTGCTCACTTGCCCCAGCCCATATCTTGCCTCTCCTATTTTGCCTATAAGAAAATTGATAAGTTATTTAAAATTGGAAATTTTAAATAGGGGGGTAAAAAAGTGTACGACAAATTAAATCGTTTTGAGAAAATAGTATTTGACGTATTGTCCGTCATCCTGGTTCTTTTTTACTCCTATTCTGCAGTGTTACAGCCCGCATCCACCCAGTATCACCGGGGCATATATGTCATTATCACCTATGTCCTGGCGTTTTTATTATACAAATCCAAGTCCCGCATCATGCGGGTTGTTGACTATCTGCTGATATTTTTGTCCATCTTCAGCATCGGCTACTGGATCCTCAATTTTGAAGTCATCAATTACCGGACGGGCGCCGAAACGCCTTT
This sequence comes from Desulfobacterales bacterium, assembly GCA_049669725.1. GTDB lineage: Bacteria > Desulfobacterota > Desulfobacteria > Desulfobacterales > JAFDCJ01 > JAFDCJ01. Next base: position 27,430 of record JBATKU010000017.1, on the reverse strand, counting down.
TGACATGTTCGTTGCCGTCATAGGTGTTCTCATCGGCATCGAGTTGGCCAGACGGGTGGTGGGTAGTGTTTTTGTTGTCCTGGGTGTCGTATTGTTGCTTTTTGGGGTTTACGGGGCTTATGCGCCGGACCTGATTGCCCATGCGGGGGACACGTTTCCGGGGCTGTGCACCAGCATTTTCTACAAGAGTGACGGCGTTTTCGGCATCATGGCCAATGTCCTGGCGACTTATGTCATCCTGTTTGTGCTTTTCGGGGCCTTTCTGGAAAAATCGGGCGCCCAGAAATTTTTCATCGATTTTCCCCTGGCAGCGGTGGGGCACAGAATGGGCGGGCCGGCCAAAGTTGCGGTTATTGCCAGCGGCCTTTTCGGCTCCATTTCGGGCAGCGCCATTGCCAATGTGGTTTCCACCGGTACCTTTACAATTCCCATGATGAAAAAAGCAGGGTTCAGGCCCCATATTGCCGGTGGCATCGAGCCGGCGGCCTCGATTTCAGGGATGTTCATGCCCCCCATCATGGGTGCGGGCGGCTTTATCATGGCCGAGCTCACCGGCGTTCCCTATTCAAGGATCATGCTGGTGGCCATATTTCCCGCTATCATGTATGTATTCAGCGTTTTTATCATGGTGCACTATGAGGCCAAGATTCACAACATCAAAGGCGAGAAAAGTGAACACAGCGCCATGCATATCCTAAAGACCCAGTGGTACTACACCCTGCCGCTGATTGTCATCACGATCCTCATGCTTTACGGTTATTCCCCCGGCTATTCGGCGATTATCGGAACCGTCACCTGCATTATCATCAGCTGGTTCAGAACGGATACACGGATTACCCCCAAAAGATTCATAGAAGCTTCGAGGGCCGGCACTGAAAACAGTCTAAAAATAGGCGCCACCGTGGGCGTCATCGGTATTATTATCGGCGTGCTGACTTACAGCGGACTGGTATTGACCTTTGCCGATATTGTTATCGAGCTTGCCAGCGGTGCGGTGTTTTTCGGTATCGACTTCAAGCTGGTGGCCACCATCTTTCTGATTGCCCTGGCGTCCCTGGTCCTGGGAATGGGGGTGCCGGTGACCGCCGCCTACCTGATCACGGCGGTCGTTGCCGTGCCGGCTCTGATTCACCTGGGGGTCAACGAGATCGCCGCCCATATGATCGTCTACTGGTTGTCTCAGGATTCCAATATTACACCGCCGGTGTGTATTGCCGCCTTTGCCGGCGCCACCATTGCCAAGGCCAACATGTGGCGCACCGCCTTTGCCTCTTTTAAATTTGCCAAGTTCCTGTATCTGGGGCCTTTTTTGTTCGGTTATGTTCCGGGCTTTTCCCTGAACGGCAGCGGTTGGGACATCATCAAAGCATTTGTGCTGATCTTATTTGGTACCTACGCGTATTCTTATTTGCTGAGCGGCATCTGGATCAAGCAGTTAAGAGGTGATTTCAAAAAAGCGCCGGCAAGCTAGATGTGAGTTATTAGGTATTAGGTATTCGTTATTGGTTAATAGATAAAGCAGACCTAAAGCTGTTCTAATCTTTCACCATTCCATGAATGATAAAATGAGACTCTCATCCGATTCTAAAAACAAATCCGCCGCGGCGGATTCACGATTAACCTCGAATTGATCGTTTGCGATCAATTCGGTTAATGTGCCGGAGGCTGAAAAATGGATCTTCCAAAAGTAGACGTTAAAAAAATTTTATATGCAACCGATCTGTCCGAAAATGCACGCTTTGCGTTTGCCTACGCGGTCAGCCTGGCCGATCTTTATGGCGCATCCATCGCCTTTATCCATGTACTGTCCGAAATTCCGGACCTTCTAGACAAGAACGTCCTCGGATATATCAGTGCCGAGCGCTGGGATGAAATTAAAGCGCAGAATGTTCAGGAAGCCAAGGAAGCAATTATCGGCAAAAGACGCGACCATGTGGCCATCCGTGATGCCCTGCATCAATTCAGCGAGAATGTGAAGGAAAGCCGGGAAGGCGAGGGTTTTGTCACCGATGACATCATTGTCGTCCGGGGCAATCCGGTGGAGGAGATTATAAAGTATTCCGCAGAAAAAAACTGCGATCTGATCGTGATGGGAACCCACGGACACGGAACCCTGGTGGATGCCATGATGGGGAGCACGGCCCGGCGGGTGCTGAGGCGCTCTAAAAAACCGGTTTTGGTGGTGAGGTTGCCGGAAGAAGATTAGACGTATTCAGGCTGAAGGGTAATTCTGCAAGGCGGTGCCGCTTAGCATCGAGCGCGAGCCGATTTAAGCCGAAGTCCCGCCGGCGGCTAGCGGTATAAAAAACAGCTCAATATGCAAATACTGCTATTTCTCAGGCGAGCATAGCCCATCAAAAAGGAGATGATCATGAAAACGGACAATCTCACACAGGTAAAACATATCGGTGCTGCGCGTATGAAAGTGCTCAACGATTCCGGCATCACTACCCTCAAGAAGCTCTATGAAATACCGCTGGAAAAACTGGCCCGGATTGAAACCATCGGTGAACATTATGCAAAGCTGATCAAGGAAGCCGTGACGGAAGTTTATGAACCCTCGCCTGGAAAGATATCTGCCAAGACCGAGCCCACCAAAACGAAGAAAAAAGCGCAGAGCGATCAGGATTTACCAAAACAGATAAAAATTCTAAACAAACGGTTAAAGCAGGCAAATGAAAAATTAAAACCGCTGGGGAAGAAGAAGTATCTGGAATTATATGTCGATCTTAAAAAAAGATCCAAAAAGCTTAGGCGGCATCTCAATCAACTGGACAACCTGGAAACAAACCTTCCCCCAAAAGTCAGGAAAAAAATCATTAAAAAAGCCGATGCGCTGACTACCACGATGAAAAATGTCGGCAAAAAGCCAAAAAAGAAAATTTACACAGCTTTATCTCAAAAAATTCAGTCGTTTTCTAAAATGCTCCGGGATACTGGCTTTTCGAAGTAGGCAACGTCCGTTGCCGACTGGTTTCGACTCATCGAAATCCGTCTCTCTCGGGTACAATTGCTGCTGCGATCCGGCTTTATGGAAGCATCTCGCATCAGGGCAAAACGGGGATGAACAACCCCGCCGCAAGCAACGGGGTATCAAACGGAAAATTTTAGACGCCCCAAGGGGCGGGGAATTAAACCCTCGTCCGTCGCAGGCGGATTAAACGAACCGCGACGAATCATTGCGTTCATGAAGAAATTACTTTTATTAGGCGATATTCATGCTAATTTTCCGGCCTTAACTGCCATCGAAAAGTATGTCCAGCCGGAGCGATTCGACCGAATTATCAATACCGGTGATTTTACAGTTTACAGTACCTTTCCCAACCAAACAATCCAATGGTTTCGTAAGAGAAAAAAAGCCGTTTGCATACTAGGCAATACCGATCTGCGTATTTTAAGAATCTTAAAGGGTAAGAAATTAAAGAGACCCAAAAAAGAAGAAAAGCGGGTCATGTACTTTTGGACATCTGAAAACTTGCTTTCTAAAAATAGCACCTATCTGAAATCCTTACCCAAACAGGCGGATTTTACGGTAGGCAAAATCCGTATTGGATTATTCCATGGCACCTTCGATGACCCGGATGAGGAGCTGTTTCCTTCTGCCCCAGCAAGCCGTTTCCAACAACTCGCCAAATGCTCCTCTTATCAGGTTCAAATAATGGGCCATTCCCATGTGCCATATTATAAAATCGTCGATGGGGTTCATTTCATCAATCCCGGCAGTGTGGGACGTATGTTCGATGGAGACCCACGGGCATCGTTTGCCATTCTTAATATTGCCTCTGGAAATATAGCCGTGGAACATTTTCGAATCCCCTATCCGGTGAAAAAAGTAGTCGAAGGTCTCAGAGATCAGCGACTGCCGGATATTTATGCCAAAATGTTTCGAATCGGAAAGAAACTGAATTAAACCAGCGACGGTCACAGAATATTTTCGGAAAAAATATATGCAAAAAATTTAGAGTTATTATGAAAACCCCAGGGGCCAAAAAAAAAGCGAAGTCTAAAGATTCAGAAGATCGAATGCCCGGTTCAACGGCGCAGATCAGAGAGGTGATTAAAAAAGTCGAATCCGACCTCACATGTATTGCGCCGGACAAACGTTTTCGTAAGGTAATGAAGGTTCTGAAAAAAAAAGATAAGAAAGAAATTGTCCAGGCGGTATTAGAGAAATTTTACAATGCAGAGGAATTGAAACCCTACCAGGCGGAGCTGATCAAAATGCAGCGCCATCTGGAACGGACCGGGAAAAAGGCGGTCATTCTGTTCGATGGCCGGGATGCTTCTGGAAAAGGCGGAACGATTCGCCGGCTGACCCGCTATATGAATGAAAAAAGATATCGCGTGGTGGCCCTGGGCAAACCCAGTGAACTCCAGAAAACAGAACTTCATATCAAACGTTATATCGAACACTTTCCGCGTGCCGGAGAGATCGTCCTGTTTGACAGAAGCTGGTACAATCGCGCCCTGGTGGAGCCGGTGATGGGATTTTGTACCCGGGATCAATATAACCGCTTTATGAAAAAAGTGAACACCTACGAACAAAATTTTCTCGAAGATGCCGGTAGGACCATATTGCTTAAACTTTATTTTTCGGTCAGCAAAAAGGAACAGGCCCAACGCTTTGAGAGACGCAAGAACGATCCCTTGCGGCAGTGGAAATTATCCGAAGTGGATCTGCAGGCCCAGGAATTGTGGGATGAATTTACCGTAAAAAAATTCAATTTGTTAAAAAAAACCCATACGAAAAAATCGCCCTGGTGGGTCATTCGGTCGGATGACAAGCATCTGGCCCGGCGAGAAACCATGAAGCTCATCCTGAGTTTGGTGCGCTATAAAGGAAGAAACCGCAAACTGGATTTTAAACTGGATCCGGATATTGTTATCCCCGGCGACCGGGAACTAAAAATAATGAAAAAACAACTCAAAAAATATGGCAAATCCCTGGTGTGATTGCTGAGATTTTTTGGGCCGGGAAAAATATTTCAGATTTCATTGATTGTGTCTTCTCTGTTAATCGATAAACCGGAGGGGGAAAGATGGCGAAAAAAAATCCGCAGAATAAAAAAAGTAAAAAGAAATCGAAGGAGTTAGAAGCGAAAAAAACCAAACCAAATGCGATAAAAAATGAAAAAGTTGCGATTAAAGATGAAAAAGCAGTCAAAAAAGAAAAGAAGTCACAGAAAAAAGACAAAAAACCGAAGCGGAAATTATCCGAACACACCAGTCTTAAAAATTTAGATAAGAAAAAAACAAAAAAACGCCGGGCCGTTTGGGTAAAAAAATTCACCCTCGCATACGAACAGGAGTTGCATCAGCTGCAAATAGAGCTTTTGAAATGGCAAAAACATGTCATCGCCAACGATCAGCGCGTATTGATGTTATTTGAAGGCAGGGATGCCGCCGGCAAGGGCGGGACGATCAAAAGGATAATTGAACATATGAATCCACGCGGTGCCCGGGTTGTGGCTCTTTTAAAGCCCAGCGACAGGGAACGAACCCAGTGGTATTTTCAACGATATGTTCAACACCTCCCCTCTGGAGGGGAGATCGTACTCTTTGACCGCAGCTGGTACAATCGTGCCATGGTTGAACCGACGATGGGTTTCTGCACCGATGAGGAAAATAAGCGCTTTTTGAAAGACGTACCCATGCTTGAATCTATGCTGATAAAAACCGGAATTGTTCTGTTTAAGTTTTTTTTCTCTGTTTCAAAAGAGGAACAGCTTCGCCGGTTTAATGCGAGAGAGACGGATCCATTGAAACAATATAAAATCTCTCCGGTTGACAGAGAGGCACAAGAAAGGTGGGATGATTATACCGTCAGAAAATTCCAGATGCTCAATGAAACGAACCGAACCATTTCTCCATGGACAATAATCCGTTCCGACAACAAAAAAAAGGCAAGACTCAACTGCATCAAACATATTCTGTCCAAAGTCGAGTATAAAGGCAAAATTCCCTTAGAGGAGCTCGAGATCGATCCTGAGATCTTGGTATCGGGCATTGATGAAATCAGATACTTGGAAGATAATATAATGAGGGATGTGGAATTACCGGGATAGTCTAAACGTCTCGGAATTTCTACAACATATTGAGATTATATGATTATCAGGGGCTATATCGAAATCCCAGCCATCTCGAAGAATGGAATGATGGAAATATGGAATATTGGGTAATAAAGTTGAACAGACCATTTTTAATAGACAGAATTCCTTCAAACCCATCGTTCCAAATTTCCATCACTCCACTATTCCACTTGGGACGAAGCCCCTACCTTGTGTCAATCCGCACGGTTTGGGCCATGCAAATTAAAATTACTCGAATGTGAGTAGAAATAAGGAGGAGCATATGCCGATACAAGTTATCATTAAACGCAAATGGCAAACTGATAATCCCGAGGCGCTTTTCCCGCTTCTAACTAAACTTCGTTCTCTTGCCAAAAAACAACCCGGCTATATTTCCGGCGAAACATTGAGAAGCCTGGATGATCCCGAAGACTACATGGTCGTAAGTCACTGGGAGACAGCTGACGACTGGAACAAATGGTTGCAAAGTAAAGAAAGAAGGGACCTTCAGGGCCGGGTGGATTCTCTGATCGGAGAAAGAACCTTTTACGAAATTTTTGAGATCGTGAGTCATTGATGAAATACTTTGCGCTCAATCTGCCGGAGAAAAAGGCAATCCAGCCGAATGGGCCGAATTGCCCTTGAATTTTATGTCCGCGGGAAACAACCGCTAACAGGTCATGGGGGAAAGGCCGATGACTTTGCCACGAGCGGTGTTTCAGAACTGAATTGCTTCAGGCGTGGCTTTATGTTTTATCCGGCGGCTGTGTCTTTAACGGCGACTGATTCCTCTATTTCTTTTTCCCCCCTTTTTTCTTGGCTTTCCCTTTTTTCTTGGCTTTTTCTTTTTTCTTAGCCTTCTCTTTTTTCTTAGCCTTCTCTTTTTTCTTGGCCTTGTCTTTTTTCTTGGCTTTTTCTTTTTTCCCCTTTTTGTCTTTCTTCTCTTCTTTCTTGGCCTTCTTCTTTTCGGTTGCTAACTTTACTTCGGTTTCCTCAGCTTTCTTTTCCGCCTCTTTTTTTTCTGCCATGGTGCCCTCCTTTTATTCTAAGGTTGCCGGTGCAGTCATTGAACCGGTGCATTGAAAATCATGAAGCATGCTTCTTGGGAAACTCAAAGAATTCTAATATGCCGCAATGTTCACTAATTTTGGTCCAGGATGAAATATCTAACTTCACGCCATATACGCCGCAGGTTGGGATATTGCCGATGGGCTGATCGCCGATGTAATTGGCCAACCCATTGATAGCCGGGTTATGACCGACGATCATGGCCTTATTCACGGCATCATCCATTTCTTGAACAACATGAATTAAGGCATTTTCACGGAATTCATAAAGGGTCTGGCTGTATCGAATATCTTCTAAAGGGTAATTGATCGCAGCGGCAATAATCCGTGCGGTCGTGGCCGCTCTGTTCGCAGGGCTGGATATGACGAGATCCGGCGCCACTTTTAATTTTTTTAGAACGTTGCCCATAAAAGGAGCGTTTTTACGCCCGCGTTTGTTCAGGGGTCTTTCAAAATCATCCAGGTTGGGATTTTTCCAACTTGATTTGGCATGCCGGACCAGATAGAGGCTTTTCATTTTTTACCACCAACAGAAGATAAACGAAAATCCACCACTTGGGGTTATTTGTCATGGGTTAAATACAGGGATATCAGTCTCAAACCGATTGTTGTCAAGCTGACAAACGATAGCGCCCAGCAGAGGACACCGAATTGAGAAAGGTGCAATTAGATTATTACGTTAAAGCGACCGGTTTATGCAACCACTTTTTTTTGTCAGCCACTCTGCCGCACTTGGTGCAAACGAATTTGGGATTTCTGACAATATCACTGAATTTATCAAGTTTTGTGGTTATATCTTCTTTTTTCCATTTACAAAGCTCTTTTGTCTTTTTTGCCATATTTTTCTCCTTTATTGCAATCGTGCTTCCAGGTGAATTAAATTAAATATTTTTCTGTTTGCTAATTACGTTAATTACGAAAAATATGGTTGTAAACGTAAAATCTCGCTATTTCTTTTCCCTGGAGGAAAATAAAATGCAACGACCGGTATTTACCATTTTGTATATGGATTTTTGACCAGGTTAGAATTGAAATAGCGCGGATCGCCGGTCACTTCTTCGCCAATCCAATCCGGCCTGGGGAAAAATTGATCTTCGTTCTCCAGTTCCAATTCAGCGACAATCAACCCCTGGTTTTCCCCAAAAAATTCATCAACTTCCCAAACAAAACCGCCATTCTCCACCTTATAGCGGTTTTTCTCGATGAGTGGTTTCTCACAGATGTCGAGCAATGCATCGGCATCCTGACGGGGAATTTCATATTCGAATTCCAGGCGGGACGCCCCAATTGAAATTCCTTTAATCGTAAGATAGCCTTTATCCTCGATGGTGCGCACCCGCACAGTTCTTTCTTTGACGGTGCTTAAATAACCCTGGCGGTAATTTGTTGCTTTTTCGTCACGCCAAACACCTTTTTTGACCCTAAACTTTCTTTCGATTTCCGTGCCCATCGTATCTCCAAAAAAGAAGGTGTTGATACCGAGTTGATCGTTTGGAAGACCCTCTGCAATTGATCACGAAATTTATGATTCATGGCACAGGGTCTCCCGTTAATGATGCTTAGACTGAGACAGAACGGTTTTTTGAACTTTATCCCATAGGTTCTGGTACGATCTCGATGCCACAGACTCTGGTGAAAACTCGGCAACCGGTGCGCGGTAGATTCCCATTTTTTCGATCAGGGCTAAATAAGGGATAAAGCTTTGCAAAACACCGCTATACGTTTTTGACACCGCGGCGATGATGTCGCGGTGCATATTTTTGCGTCGATCTACCATCGAAAAAAAAGTGTAAATCTTGCCGGTGTCATAGTTGTTCCGATTGCAGAAAGACAGCAGTTGTCCATACGTTCGCACAGACAGCGTCGTTGGAATCAGTGGCACAAGGGCGTAGTCAACGGCGTTCAATATGTTCTCGGCCAGAAGGCTGATGGTAACCGGACAGTCCAGAAAAATGAAGTCATATTCGGTTTTAAACGGTCTTAAAATTTTTCTGAGCCGTTTTTTGGAACCTTTCAAATTATCAAAACTAACCTCTAAATTGCGCAGCGAGAAATCTGCCGGAAGCAGGTCCAGATTATCATAATCCGTGCCTTTTATACTTCTGTAAACCTCTTTCCCGCCTCGAATAAACCCTTTAGCCCCGGATTTCAGTTTGGGTTTGACGCGAAGATAGTAAGTTGCGGAGCCTTGCGGATCCAGATCGCAAATGAGCGTTTTCGCGCCTGTTTGCGCTGCCAGATAAGACAGGTTTACCGCGGCGGCGGTCTTGCCCACCCCGCCTTTATTACTGTAAATTGCCAGGGTCGTCATGAAACATCCTCTTTGGCCTTTGAAGCGAAAAGTTCTTGGAATAATTCTTTATTCCCCGTTGATGCAAAATCTGTGAAGGTTTCGGCAAACGCCTCTTTAACCATCCATCTTTCCCGGCCCAGTGCTCCAACCAGGCTGCCAATTGCCACAAGTGTTGTTTTTAACTGTCGCTGGGTTGCCGGCAGTTCCTTGATGATGTTCAGAAGATATTCTTCCTGAACCCTAAGATCGTTGAAGTCGCCCAAGTTGTCCTGTAATTTCTTCAGTTGTTTAATCAGGACATTATTTTTTTTACGGGGAAATAAACTAGAGAAGAACTCCATCAAGTATCGCAGTTTCTTACAATCAATTCTGAGAACATGCAGCATCTCATCTTCAGTATTTTCCATAATTTGGCTGCCAACTTTCACAACATTGCGGTATTTCTTATAGATTCTGTTGCGTGACAGATTAATTACAGGGCGCTTCGCATTTGATGCCGTCTCCGAATCTCTCTGTGGTTTATTTAAAAAAGCCTCCCAATCCTTCAGGATCTTTGCATATTTTTTGGCCTTCAAACCGCGGATGACATTCTGCAAGGCCTTCGATCGCTTTTTCCGCAAGTGGTCAAACAAGGGATCAATGTCATTGCGCAAAATCGGGGGAAGCATTGCTTTGTATTTATCTTCATTTAACAGATAGACATCCAGGTCCCGCAGCTCGTTGGAGAGTTTTCCCACAAAAGCAAAATCTTTTTTAAATCGATCGGTTGTTTCGACCGGGAACACATATTTGATTTGGCCTAATGCGGAGCGCGTTCTGCGAATCGCCACCCGGAAATCATGTAAGAATTCCGTATCCAGGTCTTTTTCAATATTGGCTTCGTTGATCCGCATAACCTGCAACAAAAAACACAAAATGATTTTCGTTGCCTGGTCAGAGCACATCTTCGGATCGAGTTGAATATTTAACTTGGCAGAATAATCGCCCGGCTTTTTATCAACAACCTCCAGCGCCTTGAAAAATACCTCTTCCTCCTGACTTATTTTCAGTCCGGCTTCCTGGAATAAACTGGCCAGGGAACGCAAATATTTGGAATATCCCTTGACGGGCCTTAACCATAAATGCGTAACCAGCGCCGACTTATTTTTACGACGCCACGGGCGGAATTCTTCATAAGCCATCCGCGCCACTGTTTTTTCGTCCGGGTTCAAAATCCGATAAGGCACTGATCTGGATTGGACGTCCACCAGTTTCAAGAGAGCACGCATTTTTATGATCGGAGCCAACTGTCGTCTTAATTCACCATCCGGCAAATCCCGGATAAAAACAGGGAAAGAGGGGCTTTCAGCGCTGTACCGAATTTCGTCTTCAGCCAGTTTGCGCAAAAATAGCCGATTTCCAGACGCAAAAAAGACCAGCGATTTATTAAATATGCGCCAATCAAACGTATCGCAGATAGTGAACCTCTCGGTGACAGTCGGCTCTCTGATGATTGCATATCGATCGGCCAATTTGCCAAAGAATTGCTTTGCATTGTGGCCGTCCGGCAATGTGAATTTCAAATTATGCTGCATGCACTATTTCTCTAACATGTTGTATTTTATCACAAATTCTGGAGACAAATCTTGGAAACGATAAATGATGGCCCCTTAGGACATGCGATGGGGTTATGAAACCGCTTTCAGACCTTGCCCGCCGGCTTTGATTGTTGGCCGAAAAGCTCGATGAATACATCTTGAGCAGCGCGGCGTTTTTGGCCTTTGCGCGGACGCCGCCGGATATAACGGCCGTCAGGCCGCAGATCCCAGGCCGAGCAGTTGTCGTTTTCGTAAATCTGTAAGGTCTGCTCTAACTCCTGTTTTAGTGTCGGGTCGGTAACGGGCATGATGGTTTCCACACGGCGGTCGAGATTACGCCGCATCCAGTCGGCCGAGCCGATAAAAAATTCAGGGTCCCCCCCGTTTTCGAAGCGATAGATGCGTGAATGTTCTAGAAAGCGCCCCAGTGTGCTGAAAACCCGAATGGTATCGGATAATCCGGCGATCCCCGCGCGCAGACAGCATAAGCCGCGGACGTTCAGACTGATGGGCACACCCGCCTGGCTGGCGCGGTAAAGTTCGCGAATCATGAGCGTGTCCTGAAGCTGATTCATTTTGGCGCGAATGCCTGAAGGACGGCCGGCTTCACTGTGCCGGGCCTCGCGCCGGATCAATTCGGTAAAGTGCTCGCGCATATTGTGGGGGGCGACCAATAATTTACCATAGTTTGGCGCCGGCGTAGCGCCCGTTAGTTCGTTGAACACGGTCGCAACATTAGCGCCCAGTTCCCTGTCGCAGCTGAGAATGCCCATGTCCTCATAAATCCGGGCAGTGCCTTCGTGATAGTTTCCGGTGCCTACGTGGACGTAGCGGCGAATGCCGTTCTTCTCTTCACGGACGACCAGAGCCAATTTGACGTGGGTTTTGAGTCGCTCCACGCCGTAGGCAACGTGTGCCCCCACTTGCTCCAGCTGCCTGCCCCAGGCGATGTTGGGGGCCTCGTCGAAGCGCGCGGTGATCTCCACCAGCACTGCTACCTGCTTGCCCTGGCGCGCTGCATTTATCAACGCTTGAATGATTGGCGACTCGGTGCTGGTGCGGTAAATGGTCAGTTTGATGGCCAGCACCCGGGGGTCAACCGCTGAACATTGCAGGAAATGTAATATTGAGCTGTCGAAGCTGTGGTAGGGGTGATGTAACAGGATGTCACCCCGGCGGATCTCGTCGAAAATACCGGCAGAATCGAGGGGGTCGAGGTGGCGCAATCGCAGATGAGTTACGGGCTCATGGAGGGGGTCATGCAGTTCCGGGTAACCCCCCACCTGGAACTTCATTAAGTCTGCTATACTCAGCAGGCCCTTCGTGGGTTCCAGATCTTTTAGATCAGCCTTTAGTTGTTCGGCGATCCAGCGTTGTCGTTTTTTGGGCATTTTGGAACTCACCTGAAGTCGGGTCACGCCGGCAAACTTTCGGGCCGTCAGTTCTTCGGTGACCATGCCGATCAGGCGACCTGGAATATGGACGGCTCCTGGATCTTCAAGGTATGTCCGTTCCCACGGGTCATCTTTGGCGACGCGAGTTACCCGAAAAAAATAACACTTCAGGCCAGCCGCCTTGGGAAACAGCAGTATAAGGTTAGCCGCAATTACCTGCTCCAACGGCACATAACCGGCGCCACCGGGCAGAGGCACCCAGCGCGGGCGGTTTGCCGGCACTTTGATCCGGACGAAGCGATTGCGTTTCTTTTTGGTTTCCTTGACCTCCACCGCCAGGTTTAACCCAAGGTTACTGATGAAGGGAAACGGATGCGAAACATCTACGGCAAGCGGTGTCAGAATGGGTTCCACCGATTCGAGGAAATAGCGCTGCAAATGGGCTTGCTGCCGGTCATTTAACTCACTGTATTCCAGGATGGGGATTCCGGCCTTAAGCAGAGCAGGGCGAAGCTTTTGACTTATCAGCCTGGAAACACGTCGGGCCTGTTTATGCAATTCAGCCCGGCAGGCTTGCAATTCCGCTTCCGGGCTGAGCCCGTCGGGGGATAGTTTCTTTTTCCGTTTCCGTTTCCGTTTCTCGATCTTGCGTTTGAGCCCCCCCATGCGTTTCATCGCAAATTCGTCATACAACATGCCCATGATACCGGCAAATTTAACGCGCTCAAGCAAGGGTAAATCAGGATTCTCCGCCAGCGCAAGGACGCGGCGTGCAAAGCTGAGCCAACTTAACTCACGATTGATGAGCGCACTTGGCGAATGAATATCGATTTTTTCCGGCTTCTGCGCCCTATCTGTTTTCCTTTCCATGGACACGTCTCTCTAAGTAGAAGCGCCGTTTACAGGGCTTCCCTTGCTAAGAACCGGTTCTTTGCGCTGCCGCTCCGGTGGCTTCATAAATTCTTTATCCCTTATTTTATAGATGACAGTCGTATGTGATGTCAACGCCAATTTTTTAGGTAAATGCATATAACCCACTAATTTTCAATCAATTTTTAGCATGAAGATTTGTGCCTGCAGACAATTAACCGGAAATTTATACCGCTTTTCAAAAATAAGTTCCGAAATAGGGAAGGCTGGTATAATTGGTTGTAGAAAAAAACGTTCGAAAAACGGAACGTTTTTTTGACAACCGCTATATAATAATGCAGCCAAGCTTTTATTCAAAAGAGAAAGCCACTCAATATTTGACTTTCTCGCGGACCTGTTTCACAATATCTATAGAAGCCATCTCAAAAAAGTCTTTTGGCCCAATCTCTTTGTTGGGTGCTCGGTTCAAATCCTCGAAATACTGGAGTATGCCTGCGGTTTGAGGCCCACAAAGAGGTTGGAATCAGATGGGTCATCCCGCAATGCGGGGAACCTCGCGTCCGCCTTGATATTGAACCAAAATCCGTTTTTTGAGATAGCTTCTAATACAAACCTATGATTTCGTTTCCCTGGGTGCTTTTTGCCGCCTTTAACTTAATGCCTCGAAACCAGGCCGGTCATTTATTTGGAGCCTTAGCAATTTCATTTAAGAGCTAATTTTTTTCATGGATTCACAATTAAAATTTGCCGCCATTGATATCGGTTCAAATGCCATCAGACTTTTATTGTCCGGTGTATTCGAAAAAGAGTATTCAGCGACTTTCAGAAAAATGTCGCTTATCAGAATGCCCATTCGCCTGGGCGATGATGCCTTTACTCAAAAATGCATTTCAGAGAGCAAGGTTTCACAACTTGTGAAGACCATGATAGGATTCAAACACCTGATGGATGCATTTCAGCCGCTGGATTTTATGGCCTGTGCCACATCGGCTATGCGTGAGGCTGAAAACGGACCGCAGATTTGCAAACGAATTCTCGAAGAAGCAGACCTAAAAGTAGATATTATTGACGGCAAAAGAGAGGCGCAATTAATTTTTGAGAACAAAAGTGCCGATATGTTCGGCGGCAGCGATGCTTACCTGTACGTGGACATCGGGGGGGGCAGTACGGAAATCACCCTGTTTTCACAGGGCCGCATCATTACGTCCGGCTCGTTTAACATCGGAACCATACGATTGCTTGAAGGTCTGGTATCAAAGACATACTGGAAAAAAATGAGACAGTGGCTGAAAGACTGCTCCGCCCCCTTCACTTCCATGGTGGCGATTGGAAGCGGCGGTAATATTAATAAGGCATTCCGTCTGGCTAACTGTAAAAATGGCAAACCGCTTTCGGATAACAAAATCTTGAAAGTGCGTCGGTTTTTAAAGCATTTTACAGTTGAGCAGCGCATCAGGGAATTATCTTTACGGCCGGATCGAGCCGACGTCATCATTCCGGCATTGGATATCTATCTTAAGATTATGAAATGGGCCGGTATCCGTAAAATCTATGTCCCCCAAATCGGTTTAGCCGATGGTATTGTTCACATCTTATATGATAGATATAAAACGTCTAATGCCAAATCGAGTAACAGAGAAATATAATACGAGTTGCTATACCGATCAATGCAATCGATTTATTTTTTCGTACGACAAACTCAGAGGTGGCTGCTAACGGTTAGCTGGTCTTCCTTTAACGTATAATCTGCTCTTACCTCAATGGATTCAAAGCCAAATTTTTTCTTCAAAATTTTGATGTTTAGATTTTGTATGCCTCTTAACTTAGAGATATTCTTTGGATTGACGCCAATTGAAATTGAATCTGTAATAAGTGTTGCTGTTTCAATTTCTTTCACAACCTTATCTAGAAAAACCTCGGAGTATACTAAATGGCCGAAGGCGGGATGATAAGGACCCGCTAAAACCGCTTGGCCGTCTTCAAAATCCTCCGAAGCCTGCAGACCCATGCGGATAATTTTAATGTTGTGCCGGCTAAAAAACTGGTAGAGATTTTTAACCCGGGTTACCGCTTCTTCAAGGGAAAGCGGAGCATAGGTTCCATTTTGATACCATCTTGCAAGTTGGCTGTTCTTCATAACGATCGTCGGATATATGCGGACAAAATCCGGTCGCAAGGCAGCTATTTTTTCGGCGGTGATCAATGATAGGGCTCCATTATCTCCCGGCAGTCCCACCATCATTTGCAATCCGATGTCAAGCTGCCGCTCTTTAAGAGCTTCCACCGCCCGGACGGTATCTGAGGCGCTGTGCCCCCGCCCGGCCAGCGCCAGCACCTGATCATCCATGGACTGAACCCCGAGTTCAACCGTTGCGACCGGATAATTTTCAAGAATATCCAGACGCCCTTTATCGATGGTGTCGGGACGCGTGGAAAACCGGATACCGTCCACCAGCCCCTGACTGACAAACTCACCGGCCAGGCCGAGGCAGGATTTAATTTCTTCCCGCTTTAATCCCAGAAAGTTACCACCGAAAAAAGCTATTTGGACGGGTTTTCTATTATCTTTTTTATAGTTTAAGAATTCACGGATTTGAATACGGATTTTGTCCGGCTCCACGGCCTCATATTTTGCACCTGTAATCGAAACCTGATTACAGAAAATACACTGGTGGGGACAGCCGGCGTGGGGGAGGAAAATGGGAATGATAAAGGGACGGCGCGATGCTGGATACTGGATACTGGATGCGCGATGCTCGATGCTCGATCCTGGTTTCTGGCTGCTGGTCACTGGTCACTGGTTCCTATACGAGTTACGCGTTGCGTGTTACGGGGTGCGAGTTGCTGATTGCCGGTAAGAGCTTAGCGATAATTATAAGGGTGGACGCGGCCTACTGCAAGTAAATATAGGAATAAGCTTTAAGGTGTAAGGTATAAGGTTATGGACAGAGGACAAAAGATCCGTCTTCGCCGCAGCAGACAGAGGACGGAGGCTTTCGGATTGGTCTGTTTTTCGCCACGCAACCCGCAACTCGTAACGCGCAACAGATACTCGCGACCCGGAACCATTAGCCAGTATCCTGCCTCAATCGGTTTCCTTGAGAATTTCAAGCGCTTTTCGAGCGGCCTCCTGTTCGGCGGCCTTTTTGTTTTTACCGGTTCCCTGGGTTTCGATATCGAGCACTTTCAATTCTACCCGAAAGGTTTTATCGTGATCCGGGCCGTCTTCCCGGATGATTTTGTAATTCGGCATTGCCCCGTGACCAACTTGAACCATTTCCTGCAGCTGGCTTTTATAGTCATAATTGTTGGCAGTTGAATGCAAACGATCCATCAGTGGCAAGAAGTTTGTCTCGATGAACCTGAAGGCGGCATCGAATCCGCCATCTAGGTAGACGGCGGCAACCAGGGCTTCATAGGTATCCGCCAGGATAGAATTTTTTTGGCGGCCATGGGTTTGGATTTCTCCTTTTCCCAGCTGAATATAGGCACCCAGTTCAAATGAACACGCCATTTTTGCCAGTTGGGATTCATTGACCAGATTGGCACGCATTCTGGAGAGCTCACCTTCTTTTACGTCCGGATAGCGGTGCATGAGAATGTGGCCGACAATCAGGTTTAAGACGGCATCTCCGAGAAATTCGAATCTTTCATTATCCTGCAAATTCGGATCCGCCAGTTCATTGACGTAAGAACTGTGTCGTAAAGCTTTTTGCAGTAAATCTTTATTGATGAATTCATATTGTAAATGCTGTTCTACTCCCGAAGGATCCTTGGCTTCCATTGATGTATTCATATCCTAGAAAGTTGGTTTGGAAGTTGAACGCTCGATGTTCGACCTGCCCGCAATGCCTTGAAACCTGTGTGACGCCAATTTAAACATTTGATTTATATACCCATGTTTACACCAAGACAACCTCTATGCATGGCAGGCGGGTGTTCATTTTTTATAATGGATCAGCTTCCGATACAATTCATAGGAAACGGACAGGTTGCCTTTTCCCGATCCCATTTCAATGTCAGGATGAATGCTGCCGTGAAAATCGGTTCCACCGGTCATCAGCAAATCATGGCGCCGGGCCATCTCGGCAAAAAGGCGGGTTTGATCGACAGTCTGCCGCGGGTAATATACTTCAACACCCTGGATTCCCATCTGCTTTAATTGGCCGATTAAGTCATCAAGCTGGTTTTCACTTTCATATTCCAGCAAACTCGGATGGGCCAATACCGGGATGCCGCCGGCCCCCAGTATGGCGTTAATCGCTTTCGAACATTGGACACGATATTTATCCACATAAGCCGGTTTATCTGTGCCCAGGAACTGATCAAAGGCTTCATCTATCGATGAAACCACACCCTTTCTGATCATCATTTGCGCGATGTGCGGTCTTCCCAGCTGGACATCTCCTGCTTCTTCACGAACTTCGTTCAGGCTGATGGAGATTCCCAATTCATTCAAACGATTTATAATTGCCGGGTTGCGGTTTTTTCTGGCCAGCTGGAGTTTTCCAAGGGTTTGATTTAATTCCGAATTATCGAGATTAATCGAATAACCCAGTAAATGGAAACTTCCGGCTTGGTGATAAAACGGAGGGGGGGCCGCACTGATTTCGACGCCGGTCAAGAATTCAAGACTGGCAGGTATGCCGCTGTTTAACGCCTCACTTGAACCGGCCAGGGTATCGTGGTCCGTAATTGCGATTGCTTTTAGCTTGAGCTTTATGGCATGGGCAACGATTTCTGATGGCGTAAATGTGCCGTCAGACGCCGTTGTATGAATGTGAAGGTCGATCCCCACATGCGGGCTATAATCCAAGGGCTTTCTCTAAAGCCTCCTCTTTGGATTTACAGTCAATGCACTGGGTGGTTACAGGTCTAGCTTTCAGCCGTTTAAGCGTGATATCTTCGCCACAGGAATCGCAAATGCCGTAGGTATCATTTTCAATCCGATTCAGGGCGGCCTTGATCTTTTTGATCAATTTGGCTTCCCGGTCACGGATTCGAAGCATAAAATTGCGGTCCGCTTCAAGGGCGGCGCGATCCGTCGGGTCCGGAAAATTCTCCTTGGTCTCGGTCATACCGGAGACCGTATTACCCGCCTGATTTATAAGCTCCTCCAGCCGTTCGGTGAGATATTTTTTAAAAAACTCTTTGTCTTTCTGCTTCATGATTATACCTCATGAAAACCCCGTTATTTTTCATCTCTAAAAATGGAAATATTTAGCACAACCCAAAATCCTTGTAAAGAGTAAATTTGTGATCTTCTAAAAAGTCTGAAAACTAACTTTCCTTAAGAAATTTTTCAAGCTGTTTCATGTTGGCGAGATTGTAAATCTTGGCCGGATATTCCCCGGGCAGGATTTTTTTTAACAGTCCCGCAAGGACCCTGCCGGGACCGACCTCCACAAAGATCTCCACCTTTTCATCCATCATTTTATTAATGGTGTCATACCAGCGTACGGGACTGCACAGCTGGCGGCCCATGATTTCTTTGATTTCTTCGGGATCATTCGAAGTATCGGCAGTGACATTAAATAATATTGATTTTTCAGGCATATTAAAGGAGGTGTCGTCAATAAATGCGTTGAACTCCTCTTCTGCTCCTTTTATCAATTCACTGTGCCAGGCACCGCTCACTTTTAAAGGAACAGACTTGGCGCCTTTGGCAACTGCCAGAGAAGACACCTTCTCCACTGAATCCGGAGCTCCGGTGATTACGATTTGCAGCTCGGTGTTGTGATTGGCCACCGATACGAGCCCATCTTTTTGAACTTCAGCCACCAAATCGGCAACACTCTCGATGGGAAGCCCCACGATTGCGTGCATCGCCCCTTGGTTGCGGGTCGCCTCGCGGTGCATCAGCTCGCCCCTTTTAAAAACCAGCCGCACCGTATCTTCTTTTGAGTGGACACCCGCTGCTGAAAGTGCACTGTATTCACCCAGACTGTGGCCGGCGCAATAGTGAAATCCAACATTTTCTTTCTCGATTACCGCCAGGCAGGCCAGGTTTACCGCCGTTACGGCCGGTTGAAGGTTAACCGTCATGGTCAAATCTTCCATCGGGCCTTTAAAACATAGTTTAGATAGATTGATGCGGGAAATTTCCTCCGCCATATCAAAAATTTCCCGGACGGCATCATATTCCCGGTAAAACTCTTCCCCCATTCCGACACCCTGGGAACCCTGACCGGGAAACAAAAAGGCTGTTTTTTTCACGTTTACCTCCAGATTATTCATCCAATTTAAAAAGTTTTCTGACGGTGTCGATATGCTTGGACTTGTCACCGGGCATACTGTCTTTTTTTAAGAACACCGTTGGATCATGCATGATTTTATTGATAAGTGTGCCGGCCATTTTTTGAATCGCCCCGATGCTTGATTCCGGAATCTTGTTGGATTGTAGCGTTTTCTTGATTTCGGTTTCGGCAATGGATTCCAGTTTACTTCTCAAGGCCACAATGGTGGGGACTACTTTTAGACTGGCATGCCATTCCCGGAAGCGAATGACCGCCTCATCAACAATTCGTTCGCCTTTGATAGCTTCATGTTGGCGATCTTCAATGTTTTCTTCGATAACACCCTGCAGATCGTCAATATCGTACACATATGAGTTGGTCAGCCGGTTCACCCGGGGGTCTATATCCCGTGGCACGGCGATGTCGATAAAGAAGATAGGCCGATTGCGCCGGCTTCGGATGACGCCCTTAACCTGATCCCGGGTGATGACATAGTCCGGTGAACCCGTTGAACTGATGATGATGTCTGCCAGTTTCAGAGAATCTGCAATCTCTTCAAACCGGAGGGCCTGACCCTTAAATCGCCCTGCTAGCGCTACCCCAGTTTCAAAGGTGCGGTTGGCCACATAAATTTTTTCTGCTTTATTGCGGATAAGATGCTCCACAGCCAGTTCAGCCATCTCGCCGGCACCTACCAGCAGAACGTTTTTGCCTTCAAGGGATCCGAATATTTTTCGTCCGAGTTCAACGGCTGCATAACTGATGGATACCGCATGGTCGCCAATGCCGGTTTCGGTGCGGATTCGTTTGGCCACGAAAAATGTTCGGTGCAATAGACGATTTAAAATAACACCGGATGCCTTGGCCTCCGTGGCTATGCGGTAGGCATCTTTTACCTGACCGAGAATCTGGGGCTCTCCGACCACCATGGAGTCCAGACTGGAAGCGACTCTGAAAATATGACGGACTGCTTCGTCACCTTCATGGATGTAAAGGGAATCCTCAAATGCTTTGCGCGGAATTTTGTTGGCCTCAGCAATATAGTCCTTGGTCGCATCAATGGCCTCGGCTTTATCGGCTGTAACCACCAGCACCTCAACCCGGTTGCAGGTGGAAAAAAGAAGTACCTCCTTGATGTGGGGTTGACGGGAAAGTTGCCGGAGGGCAGATTCCGACTCCTCTTCTGTGAAGGCAATACACTCCCTTAGCTCCACCGGAGCCGTTTTATGGTTTATGCCTATGAGAACGATATCTTGCATTATTTTACTTGGTGAATTCTCCATGATGCCCTTCCAGAAGCAGGTTGACACCAAGGAAGGTAAAAAGAAGGACGCCGAATCCTATGATTGCCATTATGGCCGATCTGCGACCCCGCCAGCCCACCGTCAGTCTTTCATGCAGCAGGACGGCATAAAAGATCCAGGTGATGGCGGACCAGACTTCTTTGGGATCCCAGCTCCAGAATCGACCCCAGTATGTTTTGGCATACACTAGGCCGGTAATCAGTCCCAGGGTGAGCATGGAAAATCCCACCACAATGCAGGCATATCCGGTTGAGTCCAACAGGTCCAGCGACGGTAAACGCTTAAAAAAGAATTGATGCTTTTTGGCTTTAATGGCATTTTCCTGGATGAGATATAGCACTCCCAGCCCGGCAGCCAGTGTAAAAAAAGCTTCGCCGAAAAAGATGGCCATTACGTGGGAGATCAACCAGAAGTTTTTAAATATTATAGTTGTCTGATAGGGCTCGCTGGAGACCAGAGTGGCCAAGACCACGATCAGTGTAACCATCGGAGCGGCAAATATTCCTAGTACCTTTAAATTAAACTTGTATTGAAATATCAGAAACCCACCCGCAACTGCCCAACTCGCCAGTGAAAGCGTTTCCCGCAAGTTACCGACCGGCAAATGGCCGCTTTTGGAAAAACCATAGACAATGGTCGCCGTGTGACATAAGAAACCGGCCATAATGAGAAAATATCCGATTCGTTGGGCATAGTTTTTTTGAAGAAATAAAAAAGCAAAATAGGCCACGGTACTGAGCATGTAGAACAGAATCGTAATGATGATCAAAATTTCCATTAGCCTGCCTTAATTGGGTTCAGAGGTTCAAAGGTTCAGGGTCAGCGTTCAGGGTTGATGATTTCTTAAAATGCCTGAAATTATTTCAAAACGTCATTCCGGATAAACCGACTGTGTCGCAATTCAAAAAACCGCTTAATTACTGCCCGTCATCATAAATTCAGGCTAATTACGATTTCATTGTCGTGTTAGCTTTATTTTTTTTAACCTTTGAACCCAGAACGCTGAACCTCTATCTTTTCATTAACTCCTCAAATTTGTAGCCGTCGCCCAATACTTCAAGCAGCAGTGAATCTATTTTTTCAACCTCACCCTCTTGAATCATCCCAACCAGATTGCTGTTTATCAGCCGTTCAAAAAGAGGTTTATGGGCTTCGGGCTCATGAGCCTGCTGTAAAAGCTTTATGCGTATGGCGCCCATGAGCCGTAATAATTTGCCGTATTCTTCACCAAACTGATTTTCAAGGGCTTTACGCAGTTTTTTTGCCAGGGCCGGGCTTTGACCGGAAGTTGAAATAGTAATGACCAAATCATCCCGGTGAACAATTGAAGGGAGAATAAAATTACAGACTTCCGGACGATCGGCGATGTTGCAAAGCGTGTTGAGCCGATCTGCTTCGCTGCTGATTTGTTTGTTTAACTTCTCGTCGTTGGTGGCTCCAACGACCAAAAACATGCCACAGAGGTC
This sequence comes from Desulfobacterales bacterium, assembly GCA_049669725.1. Taxonomy (GTDB): domain Bacteria; phylum Desulfobacterota; class Desulfobacteria; order Desulfobacterales; family JAFDCJ01; genus JAFDCJ01. The sequence continues at coordinate 5,155 of JBATKU010000017.1, read as the reverse complement.
GTCGGATTGGTATGATCGTTCTGCCAGTATGATATCACCAGATGCAGCCAGATCCCGAAGCTGAGGGGATACTTCCAGGCTGACAACGGTCACCCGGGCACCACAGTCCAGCAGCGTCCTGACCTTGCGGGTTCCCACCCCACCGCCGCCGACCACCAGGCAGTTGCGGTTTTGGATGTTTAGATGTACTGGATAATATTTCATATTGCAATTCTCATTAGATCCTCTGCCAGCACCAGCGGTCCGTCATAGGTTTTGCGGCATTCCTGCTCGATATCTGTTTGGTCGCATTCAGGGTAAAAATGGGTCAAAACCAGCTTTTTGACGCCTGACCGGGTAGCGATATCACCGGCTAATGAGGGTGTCAGATGGCCTTTAATTCGATAATCATCCGGCAGCGCTGATTCGCAGATTAACAAATCAGCGTCCTTTGAAAGCTCAATAAGATTTTCACTGTAGTCCGTATCTCCGCTGTAAACAACCGAACATCCTCCGGCGCCTGTAATCCGAAAGGCAATGCTTTCCGGGTTGTGTTCTACGGGAGTGGACTGGACTGTAAAATCCTTCAGCCGGCGCAAATCGGCAGAGCGGCTGCTCATTTGAAGGATTTCCACCAATCCCGGATCCAGTTCAATCCATTGGCCGTATACGGTTTTAAGTCCGGCAAAAAAATCTTCAAAGCCCACACCGGCGATGATGGTTAAAACCGTTTGGCGTTGACTCATATCCGGGTATTTGGTTGCAAATAATAAAGGCACTAACTCGGCGGTGTGATCGGGATGAAGGTGACTGTAAAAAATATAGTCTAGATCAAAAATGGTGGTGTTGGTTCTCAGAAGCCGTCGCATGGTACCCGGGCCTGTATCAAACAGCAATCTGGCGTTACTTACTTCCAGCATGACTGCACACGAACTTCGCTCAATGGAAGGAACGCAGGTGCCGGATCCAAGGATAGTTACGGTTATTTCCGGTTTTGCAACAGACATATCTGCAATTTTTATTAACTAAGGGAGATAGAACAATGCTGTAAGTTATTTGAGCCTGTCTCAAGTGATTTTTAATTTGACGGGGGTGTTCGAAGAAGTGGTTTCAAAACCACGCCTGAGGCGGATTAGATGGGATTTTGAAACCGCCTCTAATTTTTACCTGCCCGCCTTTCCACCCGGGAAATCAACCAGTCTAAAAACTTTTTATGGTCATGGCGGTCGACATGCTCACTCAATTCAGACAGCGCTACTTCAGCACGGGCCATATTCCGGTGGCCGCCTGCCGAGCCGAATTGACCGAAGCTTTTTTTGGCCACTTTGCCGGCGTCTTTGCGGATGCCGTCATTCCTAAAGATAACAATCAGCTTATTATCACAGGTGCCGGAGACAATACTCCAGCTGACAGAAATTACCCTCATAAAAAAATCAGCGATAATGACACAGACATCCGGATTGACCACTGCTCCCAGGTGCACAAATACCCGTTTCTTTCTCAGCCTCATGGTATTTAGCGCTATTTTAAAATACTTTAAAAAATTCAGCCTCAAGTCAGCCTGTTCGATTCTGCGAGACAGGTGCATATTGGCGAAGCGAAAAAGATACTGGAATGCACGGACATCCTCAATCAGCGTCTGGCCTTTAAACGAGTTGGTATCAATTTTAATGGCTTGAAACAGACCGGTGGCTAGTTTTACCGAGGGCTTTATTCGGGCGGTCCGCAGATATTCAGTCAGGATGGTGGCGGTGGCACCGTAGTTCGGTCGAATATCTAAAAATGGTGCTTTGGCATTGGTTTCCGGATGGTGGTCGATGATGACATCCGCCTGGAGTTGTTCCATGAATTCATTGTGGTCGGGCTGGGAGTCCACGATGACTATTTTGTTGTACTGACCGATATCAATCCCGGTAAACGGAATCATGGCTACTTTCAGGAGCCGCACCATCGCCAGGTTATCCGGGCGGTTGATGGTATTTACATTGGAAATAACGACACTGGATACCTTATGCCACAGGAGCCGGCTGACCGCCATGGCACTGGCAATGGCGTCCGGATCGGCGTTGATCACGGTGAGGACATGATCATTTCTTGAAAATTGATCATAAAAACGTCGCAGTTTTTCAGAAGTTGAAATGGTCATAAGAAAATGGGCACCCGAGCTTCTGCGAAGGAATCTTACGACGAGTTACCTGATATTACAATATAAAAAAGCTTATCAGGCCATAGCTCCTCAACACGCTGAAATAACAAATATTTTTATCTGAAAGCAAAGCCCGGATTCATTAAGCCGGGCTTTGTGAAAAATATTTTTATTTATTTACACGCTTTTGAAAGCAATCTGGTCGCCGTCGACATCGGCCCTTATCCGGGCGCCTTCCACAATGTTGCCTTTTAAAATTTCCATGGACAGCGGGTTTTCGATGTATTGCTGGATCACACGCTTCAGCGGCCGGGCACCGTAAACCGGATCGTAGCCCTTTTCGGCAATAAACGACATGGCCTGGTCCGATAACATAAGATCGATATTTCTATCCGCCAACCGATCACTGAGTTTTTTGACTTGAATTTCAACAATTTCAATAATTTGCTCCCGTGTCAGATTTTTAAAAATGATGATTTCGTCGATCCGGTTTAAAAATTCAGGTTTGAAATGGGCGCGCAGGGCTTCGGTCACCCTTTTTTCCATTTCTTCCCGATTGCTGACGGCCAGCTCCTGAATCCACTGGCTGCCGATATTCGATGTCATGATCACAATGGCATTTTTGAAATCCACCGTGCGTCCCTGGCCGTCGGTCATACGCCCGTCATCCAGAATTTGCAGCAGGACGTTGAAAACCTCCGGATGAGCTTTTTCAATTTCATCAAACAGCACCACCGAATAGGGACGCCTGCGCACGGCTTCCGTAAGATAACCGCCTTCTTCGTATCCGACATAGCCCGGCGGCGCGCCGATGAGGCGGGCCACGGCATGTTTTTCCATAAATTCGGACATATCGATGCGCACCATGGCCTGCTCACTGTCGAAAATAAAGGCTGCCAGAGCCTTGGCCAACTCGGTTTTGCCGACCCCGGTCGGACCCATGAAAATAAAGGAGCCGATGGGACGGTTGGGATCCTGCAGCCCGGAGCGCGCCCGGCGCACGGCATTGGAGACGGCTTCCACGGCTTCGTTTTGTCCGATCACCCGCTGATGGAGCCGGTCTTCCATGTGCACCAGTTTTTCCATTTCACCCTCGAGCATTTTGCTCACCGGAATTCCCGTCCAGCGGGATATAACTTCCGCCACATCCTCATCGTCGACCTCCTCTTTGAGCATCTTGCTGGTGGTCTGAAGCTCGGATAGTTTCCGATTGGCTTCCTCCAGGCGGTTTTCAAGTTCGGCGGTTTTGCCGTAGCGGATCTCCGCCACCCGGGCCAAATCACCTTCCCGCTCGGCCAGCTGGGCTTCGGTGTTCAACTGTTCCTGTTCTTCCTTGATCGTACGAATACTCTGGATTATATTCTTTTCATTTTGCCAGTGGCGTTTCATCCCCATCAGGACGCCATTCATATCGGCCAGCGCGGCATCCAGTTTCTTCAGACGTTCTTTGGACCCCGGATCGGATTCTTTTTTCAAGGCCTCGCGCTCAATTTCCATCTGGGTGATTCTGCGTTGAACTTCGTCGATTTCCGCCGGCATGCTGTCGATTTCGATGCGAAGCTTGGAAGCGCATTCGTCAATCAGGTCAATGGCCTTATCCGGCAGAAAACGATCGGAAATATATCGCTCGGAAAGGGTTGCGGCTGCCACAATGGCCGAATCTTTGATCCTGACCCCATGGTGCACTTCGTATTTTTCTTTTAAACCCCTCAGTATGGATATGGTGTCCTCCACCGTGGGTTCTTTGACCAGGACCGGTTGAAAGCGTCTTTCAAGAGCCGCATCTTTTTCAATGTATTTGCGATACTCGTTTAAGGTTGTAGCACCCACGCATCGCAGGGTGCCCCTGGCCAGGGGCGGCTTGAGCATATTGGAGGCGTCCACGGCCCCTTCGGCGGCCCCGGCTCCCACCACCGTGTGCAGTTCATCGATAAAAAGGATGATTTCGCCTTCGGCACTTTCCACTTCCTTTAAAACGGCCTTGAGGCGGTCTTCAAACTCTCCCCGGTATTTGGCACCTGCGATCAGGGCACCCATGTCCAGCGCCATCAGGCGTCTATTTTTCAAGGACTCGGATACGTCTCCGGCCACGATCCGCTGGGCCAGACCTTCGATGATGGCGGTTTTCCCGACCCCCGGCTCCCCGATCAGCACCGGATTGTTCTTGGTCCGCCTGGAAAGCACCTGGACGATGCGCCGGATTTCCTCATCCCGACCGATTACCGGATCCACCTTGCCCAGGCGGGCCAGATCCGTCATGTCCCGGCAAAACTTTTCCAGGGCCTGATATTTTTCCTCCGGATTCGGATCGGTGATGCGCTGGTTGCCCCGAATTTCCAGGAGCACTTTTAATATCGAATCTCGGGTGACGCCGTTGCGGGATAAGATGGCGGCGGCCTCACCTTTTTTTTCATCAGCAATGGCCAGAAAAATATGCTCGATGCTGACATACTCGTCTTTCATTTTGGTAGCTTCGGCAAAAGCGGCCTCCAAAACGGCTTTTGCTCTGCCCGATAAATACACATCGCCCATCCCGCCACCGCTGATACTGGGTAATTTTTCAAACGCGGCCGTAACATCGCGGGCAACTGCTCCGGGCGAAACACCTAGTTTGCGCAGCATGGCGCCGGCGATTCCATCGGCTTCCTGGAGCATCCCCGCCAGCAGGTGCTCGGATTCAATTTGCTGGTGGCCATAACGGGATGCCAGGCTCTGGGCCTCTTGAATCAGCTCCTGGGATTTTATGGTAAATTTGTCAAAACGCATTTTTCCCTCCCTGTAAAATGCCATAATGGACACGGATTAAGTTGATTTGGGTGGCCTCCGGCTCGTGAATCCTTCGCCTCGGAGAGCGCGAAGGCTTCGATTAAATGGCATCAGAGTGGAACGCCTGAAAAGTTATAGCCTTCAGGGACGATCCTCTTAATTCAGGTCTGGGCCAGGGACTTCTGATTTGAATTCTTGAATCCCTCTGATCTTAAATCCGAGGAGATCTGTGTTCATCTGTGTCCCATTTTTCATTGGTCTAAA
>JBATKU010000016.1:0-2668 GCA_049669725.1 Desulfobacterales bacterium | reverse complement strand
GTGGTAAACTCGAAATTGTTTGTGGACCGCAAGGAGTCAACCCTCAACGAGGCGGGGGATTTTCTTTACCCCAAAAAAGAGGGGGCCATAGATGACAGCCATATCCGGGGAGAAATCGGAGACATTCTTCTGGACAAAATTGGCGGGCGCGCATCGCCGGAGGAAATCACTCTCTTTAAATCCCTGGGGTTAGCAGCCGAGGATGTTGCATCGGCTCATCATATCTATCAAAAATTGTTAAACCAAAATGAAGGCATGTGGGTAGAATTCGGAGCTCTTAAATCCGAGTAGGAGTAGCTTCCGAACCTCATCTAATCTACTGTGTCGGAGCCTCTGTAACTTTTTAAAATTATTGGTTTTTTGTGGATATTTTTGCTATAGGCCACATGGAATGATGGAATAGTGGAATGTTGGAATACTGGGTATAAGAAGCGGAAAACAAAATCTTTTATGAACAATGGTGAATCTAAATCATTTGATGAATCCTGTCCGACATCGATTTGCTGCTTTTATCCAGCACAGGATTCCATCAAAACTAAAATATCAATGCAAAAATATGCGCTTTGATTTTTTTAAACCCATCATTCCAGAATTCCATCATTCCATTATTTCAATTGTGAGCGAAGCGAACTAACTTTGAATATAGTACAGGAGACTTTCAATGCCCCGGACGATCGACCCATCATTCAAAGCCAAACATGTCATCAGGAATTATGAGCAAACCATTAAGGCTGACCCGGCCAGGTTATTTGATCTTCTCTGTCCGGTCAAAGAAGCCGAATGGCTGGACGGCTGGGATTACTCTTTGCTTCATTCGGAAACCGGGCTGGCTGAAGAAGGATGTGTTTTTCTGTCCCGGCAGGAGGGTGAAAAAGACACGATCTGGATGATTACCAGAAGAGATGTTACAAAGCGGGAGATCGAGTTTGTGCGCGCAACTCCGGAATCCCGAATCGCCCGGCTCACCATTACGGTGGATGAAAAAACGATAAATGTATCGAAGGTAAAAATAACCTACGTTATCACTGCTCTTTGCGAAGAGGGCAATACATTTCTTGAAGCATTCACGCAGAATAATTTTGAGGAAGCAATGAAATTCTGGGAAGCGTCTATGAACTATTATCTGGAGACCGGAAATAAAATGGAAGCTCTATCCGATGCCTGAGGATCAAACATTTTTAAAATTTTTCCAGGTTTTAAACGAGCGTGACCTGGTTGAAGCGGACAATTTACTTGCCCCCCAGGCAGAACTTTTCTTCCCGAAAACTCAGCCAATGGTTGGCAAAGATCGCATATTGAAGTTTCTAAAGGTCTTTTTCCGCCAATACCCCGAGTTAATCTTTACGGTGGAAAGAGTGATTCGCCAGGGAGATCAGGCGGCTGTGCATTGGACCAACCGCGGGATGAGCCGACGTAAAGAACCCTACCAAAACGAGGGCGTCACCATCCTGGAGATGAAAAATGGGAAGATCGTATTTATCAGTGATTTTTTCAAGGACACAGAAAAATGGTAGAGAGTAGCTAACAATTAATGAAGATTCTATTAATATTTTTTCACCGCAGGCGCAGAGACCGCAGAGATTGAGTTTCATCTGTCTGATTTTTTGAGAAGGAAAAATCAGACACACCGTCAGCCTTCGGCAGTAAAAAAGGAATAATCCGAACTATGGACATCCAGGAGCATCTCAATACGGCCAGGCGTAGGGGGGAATTGGAATTTTTTATCGAAGAACGAAGGCAAGATTGCGTCGTTAGCAGAATGCCGGTGGTTCCCGGGTCGCTTAATCCATTCGGCACTGTCCAGGCCGGCGCTATGCTCTGGATGGCCGATGTGACTGCCACCGTGCTGGCCATCGGTTCGACAGACCTCGGAAAAGACGGCCAGGGTTTTCCCCTGGCGATTAATGTCAACGCCAACCTTCTCGGCAACCAGCGTGGCGGGGAAATCTTTGCCGAGGCCCGTTTCGTCAGGAAAGGCAAGCGGGTGACCGTAGTTAGAACCCGGGTCACCGGTGACAAAGGCCGACTCCTGGCCGAAGTGACGACGACTCATGTCCCGGCGGTTTAACAATGGAAAAAAAATCTACTGAATTACCTGCAGTTAGCATTAGACTTGCAGGCCCGATGGATGCGGATTTATTAGCCGAGCTCGGCCGGTCATCCTTTTACGAAGCCTTCTCGGAACAGACGAATCCGCAAGACATGGAGGACCACCTGCAAAAGGCGTTTGAAGTTGATGAGATCAGAAGACAGATAGACAATGATCAAACATTATTTCTTATTGCTGAAGTTAACTCTTTTGCTGCCGGTTATGCCTATCTGAATCCTGATGCACCGCCGGACTGCCTAAGGGATCCCAATCCAATACAGTTGGTCCGTCTTTATTTACGCAAAGATTATTATGGTCGCAATATCGGAAATTCCCTGATGAAAGCCTGCTTAGAAATGGCCCGTTCAAGGGGGTTTCAAGCTGTCTGGCTAAGTTCGTGGGAATTAAACCACCGGGCCAATGCCTTTTACAAAAAATGGGAATTTGAAGTTGTCAGCCTCGCAAAATTCACTGTTGGCAGTGACGTCCAGAACGATTTTATTTTCGCAAGAAAAATTTAAACTGAAGAAGCGTCAGTTTTATGCCTTCTTTCGTGGGAGCGGCTTTCCAGCCGCGATT
>JBATKU010000015.1:0-35124 GCA_049669725.1 Desulfobacterales bacterium | reverse complement strand
CATTTCAGGATCGATGGGGATGTGGTTGTTGAAGATCTGGCTCTGACCGGGAACGCTGCCGTCACTGAACTGCAAATGCAGATGGTAAATGGTGCCGGCGGTGCGAGGCGGAACCGATACCGGCGGCACCGCAGGAGAGGCCAGGACCTCGCAGTATCCCGGTGTAGCCGGCACCGCATCGTCAGGGCCGCCGGGGCAGGCCGGAACAGAGAACGGCGCCGTGGCGGCGTCGCTGTCCGGTGGTATGATTAGCGACGGCGTGGCTTGATAGCCGGAGGCCGGCGGTGTAACCTCGATGAGATAGGCACCACCAACTGGGCAAGACCCATCGCTGAAGTTCAGGTCGAATTTGTAAAAGCCCTCATCGGCTGAAACCTGATTTTGCTGGTTGGGGTCATCGAAGCACAGATCCGACACGGGTGTTCCGGAGGCCGCGTTGAGCATTGACAGCCTGGCACCGCGAATGGGTATGCGTACAACCGAGTCGTACACCGTGCCATTGGGCTGGATGGGCAGGTTCAAATCCTGCAGATTGCCCCCCGAAGCAACGACAATATCACTGATGCGATGGGGACCATCGGTGAACACCGAGTCGGCGTAGCCCAAGGCCGCCGCACTGGTGCGCGCGCCCCGTGCGCTGAAGCGCAGTTCAAACAGGTCGGCCGTTCCCTGGTTGGGCAGCAGGCCGCTCAGTCGATAGACTCCGTTGACATCGGTTGTCACCGTCGTAACCAACTGACTGTTGCGATAGAGCGCCACCGACCAGCCTTGGAGCCGTTGCTCGGAGCTGTCATAGATCCTGTCCAGGCTGGCGTCGTGCCAGACGTTACCGTTGAGGGTGGCGCTGCCCGGCGTGCCGCCCACATCGATGGATACGCTGGCCGCATCGGTCTGGGCCGGGCTGTTCCAGCTCACCCCACCGGTGTTGGTGATGGCGGTGCCAATGGCGACGGCGGCATTGATCTGGACCCTGAAGCGCACCACGGCGGTGGCGCCCATCGGCAGATCCCCATAGGTTGCGCCGTAATCCGCTGTGAGCATCTCACCGGCAAAGGTGACCCCCGCGAATGCCCCGTTCAGGGTGCCCGAACCGGCCACGTAAGATACCAGGGTGCCCAAAGGGGGGCTTAAATCGTCACTAATGACCACGCTGGTGGCCGGCACGCTGCTGAAATTGGTCACCCGGACCACATATTCCAGTTGACCGCCGGCCAAAGCGGGCCCGCCGCCGACCACCGTCACCCCTTTGGTAATCGCGAGCAACTGGACATCGCCCACCACGATGATGGTGGGCTGATAACCATTGGAGGGCAATCCGTCGGCATCGGTCAATCCCGGAGGTAATTCGTTTGAGGTCAGATCGCCCTGGTTGCTGATGATGGTGCCGCTGGGTACGCCGAGGTTGACCGCTGCTTCAAAGGTGATCACGGCGTTTTGCCCGGCAGAAACGATGCCAGCCCCCGGGTTGTCGCCGGACTGCACCGTCAGGCCGGCGATGAGGGGCGACACGCCGCCGTCAGATCCCAGGAATACACCGTTCAGGCGCAAGGAGTCGGCCACATAGGCGGTGCTGGCGGGCACGTTGTCAGTAAGCACCACGCCCGTGGCCGGAATGGCGCCGGAGTTGCTAATATCGATGGTGTAAAGCAGCACGTCTCCAGGATCGACAATGCCCGGTGTACCGAAGTCCTGGGAAATCACCACGGTTTTGTGGGCGTAGAGCAATGGCAGATTGCCGACCACATCGCGGGTGGGATCGTCGGGCACCGGCGTATCGGGATCATCGGAAGGCTGATCGGGCTGGGGGCCGCTGCCCGCCCCGTCGCTGCTCACAAAACCCTGGTTTTCTAAAACCAGGCCGTTCATGGCAGCAGGATTGACCACAACATCGAAGACCACCGTGGCGACGTTCGTTGCCCCCGGCGCGTTATCCGCCCGCATGTATCCAGGGGTGACGTTTTCGGGCGCGTGGATCGGTATGCCGGCGTGCAGCGGGTTGACGCCGGGGCTCGGGTCAGCAACGCTCGCTCCATTGAGGGTCGTACTGTTGGCCGCATAGGTGGTATTGGCCGGTGTGAAGTCGCTCAGGGTAACATTGACCGCATCCTCATCGCCGATGTTTTTAATGGTGATGGTGTAACGCAGGGTGTCGCCAGCCATGAGCACGGCGGGATCACCGGTCATGTCCGTGGAGATCTTCTGTACCTGAAATTCAGGCGCTGAACCGATCAGGGTTTCGGTGGGGTTGGTATCGCCAACCACATTGGGATCGTCGCTTAAAATGGTGGCGGGTACGATAGATGTCAGTCCGGCCTGGTTGAGCACCACGCTACCGTTGGTGATCACCGGCACAAGGGTGACTTCAAACTCGACCACCAAACGGTCATTAGCGCCCCCTGCGGCATCAATATTGAGGTTGGTCACATCGATCAGGCCGGTGCCATTGGTCCCGCCCAGGGGATCGGTGCCGGTGGTGACCGCTCCACCGGGCACACTGGTTAAAATCAGGCTGCCGGCAACAAACAACGGCGGGCTATTGAGGGCATCGACTTCATCCACGATGGAGAAGTTGCTCAGTCCTCCCAGGCCGTTGTTGATAATTTCGAGGGTGTAGTGCAGGGTATCGCCGGGGCTGGCATTGAGACCCGGATCCTGGCCGGTGGTGACATTGCGCACGTGCTTGAAAAAATCCAGGTCCGGCGCAAGTGTGTTGATGGTGTGGTCATCCTCTTGATCATTGGGGTCGTCCGGGGTGCCGTCGGTGAGCGCATAGGTGTATTGATGGGGATCGGCGTCGGCCGCATTGGGGTCATAGCCATACCAACTGGTGACGCCGGCCACATTGATGAGCGGGACGGCATTGACAGTATCCGGGTCCAACTCGGACTCGTAATTGATGATGAGATGCTCGCTAGGCTGCAAGGGACCAGCGGCAGACAGCAGTTGCAGGGTCCACTCGCAGGTGGATGCATCAAAATTCACCGTATAGTCGGTGCCCGCCACCAGCACGCCTGATGTGGGCGTCCCTCCGCCATCAAAGAATTGAGCGGTGATATTGCTGGGGCCGGCGCCACAGGTGCCGCCGTTGACCGGGTCATCGGGCAGGCGATCCACAATGGTAAGGTTCCAGGCTGCACCAGACCAGGTGTTTTCAATGTCCAGAACAAAACCGGCCGGAGTGCCCACGCTCATGTCGGCGGGACCACTTTTGTCCATCACCAGTATGTCGGGACCCACAATGTCGATATCCGGAGAGGTGTCCGGTCCGCCGGCCTGTTGGGTCCCGGCATCGCCGTTGATTTGGTTGTAGGTGTAGGTTGCCGTGTTGCCAAAGAGTGCGCCGGTGTTGTTGGGGGCCGGCGGCGGATCGACGGTAGGTTGGGTATCCACCAGACGCACGGTGATATCGATTTCAATCTGCCCGCCGGCCGGAATATCGATACCGACGGTGGTATCTTCGATCACCAAATTGGTGGCACTGCCGGTATTGACTGGGGTCCATGGCTCGGAACCAGAGACCTTGGCCACGCTGATAAAGGTCAGGGACGCAGCCGAAGCGCTCAAATCATCCAGGATACGCACATCGTGCAACGCGGTAGGCTGGGCCGTGGCAGGCACGGTGATGCGGTAGGTGAAAGGTTGACCAATGGGCGCTTCAGCAAAGGTTGTGCCCTTATCCAATGCGGCGGCGCCAGCGGTGGTAAAGGTAACGCTGGCCATATTGCTGGAACCGTAAATCTCTCGTACCCCAACGGCCGCCCCCAAAGTGGGCACGGCATCGTCGTCAAAGGAATAGTAGAGCTGAACCTGAGCCTGATTGGTGAGGGTCATAACCGGCGCCAGCCCGGCGTCGGTCTGGGCCTGGTAGACCACGCGCAGGGTTACGCCAGCCGGAATGGTGTATTGATCGGCGGTGCCGGTATCAAAATCCCAGGTGGCCACGCCGGTGGTCGCATCGTAGGTCGGGGCCAGGTTTGCCATGGCATTTCCCGGAGGCATTTCAACGCTCGTCACGCTGACGCCAGCGTTACGCATGCCCACGGGGAGAATATCTCGCAGGACTGTATCATAGGCTGGGGCTGTACCGTTGTTGGTGACGTCAATGGTATAGGTAATCAATTGGTTGGCGGCCACAACAGAGCCATCAACGGGAGCGGACAATTTGGCCACGCTGAGGTTTGGCTGGCGCACGTCTATCGTTTCAGTGTCAGTAACCGTGGTGGCGGGCCCGCTGACGGTGTTGTAGCCCATGGCCGCGGTGTTGGTCAGCGCGATGTTGTTGAGTTGCGCGTGGACCAGATTGAGCACCCGGGCCCGGTAGATGATGATGAAGACATCGTTGGCGGCGTTGCCATCGGCCTGGTTGACAATGTTGCCCAGGGTCATGGTCGCGGTAGTAGGGCCTGTGGCAGCATTGCCCGCCACAATAATGCTCGCGGCCGGTATATCCGTGTGTGCAAAGGGCGCCACCGCCGCGTAAGGCGCTGTGCTGTCGCCGTTGATGCTGGCGATCTCTTCAAAGAGCAGCCCCTGGGGCAAGGTGTCGGTCACGGTAACATTATTGTAGGTGCCCTCCTGGAGCGACAGGCGCAGTTCGTATTCCAGAATATCTCCAATGCGCACCACGTCATCGCCAGTGCCAAAGGTGTCCAGCAGACGGGTCTTGACGGTGGCGGTATTGTCCCCTACCACCACTGTGGCGGAGATCGGACCGATGAAGTAATCATTGTAGGCGGCCCCTGTCGGCTCATTCCATGGCGCACCCGTGCCGTTGCGTTCATATACGCTGGGGCCGTCCAGGCTGGTCCACTGGGCGGTGACACTGTTGGTCAAGCTCTGGCCGATGAGCACGCTATTGTCCACCAGCACATCGTAGGTGATGGTGACCACGGTGCCTTCGGTGATGACGATGTCGGCGTTGGCGTCTTCCAGGGACCAGCGTAAGGTCTGGGGTGTGGTGACGCCGTTGCCGGCCAGCACCGGTGCAGCAATGGTGTTGCCAGCACCATTCACCGTGGGGTTGCCGTTGTAGATCAGGCCCAGGCTCAGGGTGTCGTCGATACGCAGGTCAAAGGCGTCGGAGAAGTTGTCCCCTGGTGCGCCGCCGGCGGCGGTGAAGGTCAGGGTATAGCGCAGGATGTCACCGGCTTGGGGCGCACCCGGAGCGGTGATATTGGCCACGGACTTGGCCAACCCCAGGGAGGGCTCCACCACCGTCTGGAGCGCCGTGGTCTCGGTTAACGTGACCATGGCGCCGGTCTCACCGTGGGTGTAGGTGACATCCACCGAGTTTTGCAAGGTATCTCCGGCGTCGGTATCCGCATCGTTGTTGATGCGGGCGAAGTAATTGATGCGAATGAGCGGATTGATGGCATTGGTGCTGGTGTCGTTCTCGGTCTGGGTGACCACGGTGCCGATATTCCAGACGGCGCTGTTGCTGGTCTCATCCGACGGGAAAGCCGTCAGGGCCGCTTCGCCGGGCGCCACCCCGTTGATGGTGGCGATGCCCTGGAAGGTGTAGGTGATATCGAAGGCGGCCTCATTTTCCAGCACATAGCTCAGCCCGGTGCTGTTGAGGGTATCCGCAACGGCCAGGTTGTTGGTGACCCCTTCGGGTAGCGTGATATCGATCTGAAACGATTTGTGCACACCAATGGTGGGGATCACAGCCGGATTGAGGTCGGTCTTGGTCAGCGCCACCCCGGGAACGAGCATGTCATCAGTCGCCGTGGCTTCATAGTCGTTGATGGGATCGCCCGCATTGGGCAAGGCGCCGATGCGCATGCCGTCAATCTCACCGTCAGGACCGATGGGTCCGGCACCGCCATTGATCAAGGCAGTGTTCTGTGACGGCAGTGAGGTCCAAGCGGCCTGGATGGTGTTGTCCAGAATCTCCTGAGGCTCTACCCCATTGTCCACGCGCACCTCAAAGGTAAAGCTAATGTTACTTGTGGGGTCGATGCCGTTGGGGGCGCTCCAGCTGAAGATGGGCCGGTTGGCTATAGAGGTGTCGATATTGTCGGGCGGGTCGCTACCGCCCTCATTCCCGATATAGATCAGATTGCTGCCGGTCAAATCGTCCAGCACCCGCAGGTTGTAGGCGGTGGCTGTGCCGTTATTGGTAGCTGTGACCGTTATGGTAAGCACATCGGCGGCATCGGCATTGGCCACGGCAAAGGACTTGGTCAAGGCGATGAGGGGCTCGCGAACTTCGACTGCCACCTCAGGGAAGTTCTGGGTGATGGTGGCGCCCACTTCGTTCACGTACCGCGCAAAGGCATTGGTGGCCGGATAGCCGTTGGTGATGATATCGGTGTCGTTGTTGCCGGCAATATTTTCCACCCGGGCAATGAAGCCGATTTCGAAATCGAAGCGGTTGTTCAAGCCGGCCGTGCCGGCGGTAATGCGCCGGTCACCGAAATTCCATTCTACCTCGGTGTCCGTGCACGTGGGTATGACATCAGTGTTCGGAACAAATCCAGCCGCTGCATAAGGTCCGGTGGGCCCCAGGTCCAAGGTCGGGGCCTCTTCGCAGGTGATGCCCAGGGGCAATTCGTCACGAATCACAAGTTCACGCAGCAGGGCCACCGGCAGCTTGGTATTGAGCCGGTACTCGATCTCTTCGCCGATGGAGACATCTTGGGGCGATCCGCCCAGGGGCGTGTTGGACAGGGCCACGATCCGTTTGGGCTGGGTCTCTATGGGAATGATCTGCACATCGGCCTCAGCCGTATCGGAGGTGTATGTCCTTGCGCCCTCGGCGGTGCCGTTGGCCCCTTCCAGCCCAACAGTTTGACTGCCGCTTGCCCCTTCCAGGGAGTCGTAGGTAGCAACAGCTGAATTGGTAAAGGTCTGCAGGGGTGCGGCATCGTCGTCAAAATCGACGCGGTAATACAATTGTACCGAATCACCCGCATTGATGCGCGCCAACGCGCTGCTGTGGGTATAGGTGAAGGTGAGTTCAGCCGGGATGGCGTTGTTGACGGTATTGTCGCTAATGGCCCCCTCGCCGTCCCCATCGGCCCCGTCGGTGGTGGCATCGCCATCGTTGTTCAGACCGTCGCTGCCGAAAGGTATCACATAGGCCAGATCGCTGCCGTCGAGGGTGTCGGTGACGGTGACGTCATAGGCTGGGGCGCGGTTCACACCACCGCTGGCGGCCTCGTTGGTGACCGTCAGGCGGTAGATATAGGTATTCAGGGCATCGCCATCGTTGGCTGCTGTGACCCAAGTGGTACAGGTCGGCCCGACGCCGTAAAGCGATTCATTACAAACCTCTTTGACCACGGTAATATACGGCTCGGTGACGGTGAGTATGACCTGGCGATCGGCCACAGGCGGATAGACGATCATGCCGGGCCCATAGGGAACGGTAAACTCATTACCAGTGTTAGCCCGAAATACGACATTAAAGTTCGATGTCAGGGTGTTGGTGCTGAGGTTGGCGTGCCGGTTGGGTACACCACTGGCATTGAGGGGGTCGTTCAGCAGTCGCGTTCGCAGGTCCAGTTCAAACCACTCATCCTTCTGGGTGATGTAGATGCCATTATCATTGAAGGTCCAGAAGAGTGTCCCTTCCGCCAAATCGCCCAGCAAATCCCAGTTCGGCGGAGCAGGCCCCCCTACACGGGCAAAGGCAGTATTGTCGATCTGTCCGGTAGTAGGCGGGTCCTCGGGATCGGTGCTGGAAACATACCCCTGCCCATCGGGCAGCACATCGTCCACCCGAACATTGCGCACTTCGATGGGGATATAGCCCGGTGTCAGAAAGCCGAACCAGCCGCCGGCTCGGATATGGTAGGAGCACTCTTCACCTATCTGCACCTCGTCGTCCGGTGCGCCAGGCGGCGGGTTGTTTTCCGAGCAATTGCCCACCTGCGCCTTATTTAAGTTAAATCCCATGACCCGGGCACGGATGGCGTCAATGCTGTAGTTGTTGGCGCGGTCGGTGATGCCATCCCCCCGAGTCACAATCGGTGGAAAGGTCAACCGCGTGCGATCGGAAAGGGTGATCTCGCCGATCACGTCGGCGCGGAAGGTGAGGTCATCGGCAGCGATATCCGCTGGATCGGTGCTTTTGCTGACAATAAAATCAAGGTCAAGGTATCCCCCATTGCGAGCAATTGCCGACAAATCCGGACCACTGGGATCATACTCTTTACACTCAATGATGGTGGCCCCGGCCGGAAAGTCCAAGGGATTCTGCCACTCGGTCAATGGCGGCATGTCTGCAGGGCTAGCTGTGCATCCGGATGGTAAACTGGCCAGGTCCACCTCCATGGTCCGGCCAAAGGCGACATACACGTAGTAGTCCGCGGCCCTATGACCGCCGTTGTTGGTCAGACGGACGGTGAGGGGCGTGTTGTCGTTATTGGTGAGAATGTAATCGAGCAACGGGCCGCTGGGGCCGTATGTCTGGATGTCCAAATCTTCGGGGTCGGGCACAGGGAAGGTCGTCACTGTATCGGTGGTGGTTCCAGGGGTACAGAAATTTTCGAATGCGACACTCAGGATGTTGCGTTGATCGAATACGGAGGGGTTATGTGCCGGCAGCGTCGGATCAGGGTCTGTGGAACTACCTGGAGTCTCTTCAATCACGTCGAGATCGGCCTCCAGATCATAAAAGGGCTGGTGCACCAGGACGACGCCGAAGGTGATGACCACGGTGTCGCCGTTGCGCAGCAAATTGCCGTGACCGTCGTTGGTGGTAACTGGACTAGCGGGCGGCCCACTGGTCAGGGTAAATTGCGGGTCGGTGTTGTCCAGCGGATCGCCCTGAGGGTTGTCCCAGGTGATGAAGTTGGTCAGTCCGTCATAGTAGCCGTATGCGCCTGTGGCCATAACGGTGGGCGTATAGGTGGCATCCACCACATATTCATCCGGCAGGGCATTGTTCAAGACCAGATTGCGCACCGTGCCGCCGCTGTTGTTGTCGATGGTGATCACCACCCTGCCCTTGGTGCCGGGATCGGGGTCGCCTGCAGTCACGCCGTCGTAATCGACGCTGATATCGAGGTCAAGGTCGGAGCGGGTGCTCAAAGTGGCGTCGACATCGGCCAAAGGGCTACCGGTGGAGGTGGCGTTAATGCCACCGGGATTGTCCGCACCGTCCGCCTCACAACCCCAGCGGATGTTGGACACGGTGTTGGTTCTGGGGGCTGAACAAGAGCCCAAGGCCGGAACTTTACCGATCAGATAGATCTCAGCGGCGCCACCCTGGAGCGCATCCACCGTGTCGTCAGGAAGTTGCCCGAAGGGAGGGTCCACATCGAAATCATTTACACTGTTGCCCCCTACCGCCAGGCAGCCCATGGTGCCCGGGCCGGTGCCATTGAGGGTAACGGCAATCTGCTCCGCCGCCGCTTCAGAGGGGCAGATGTAGCTGACGTTCAAATTGCCGGATGCCATGACATCGTCGAATCCCAAATCCTGTAAATCGGCCTCACCGCTATTGGCGATCCGCACCTGCCAGATAATGTCATCGTCATCGTTGCCGTATGCCGTGCCGGCGTACCCGGCCTGATTGGCATCCACATTGCGCACGCCCTTGGTAACCGACGGGTCAGGCTCGCGCAGAGGCAGGGTGTCGTCGTCGACTTCTGTAGCGGATCCTGGCAGACACTCGACTGCGGGTGTACCGCTAACATCAACGGGGGTATAGGTAAGACTTGCCGCAATGTCGCGGCTGGGGTCGGCGATGTGTAGGGCCTCGTCCACAGGGGCAACAGCAAACCGAATGGTCAGGGTGGATGGCGGAGTGGCGATGGCGGCCAAGCTGGCCAAGGAAGGGATATTTGTTGAGGTCCATGTCAGCGTGGAGCCTGTGATACCAGGGTTTGATACCACTGCCACCGGGGAACTGTTGACCCAGGCCTGGGTGGATCCTGCAACATAGGTGAGCCCGGATGAGAGCAGGTCTTCCTCAACCGTCATGTTGGTCATGTTGGTGTTTAAATCGTACGGATTGGAGATGATGACGGTGATATAACCGGTGCCGCACAACTCGCAATAACTGTTGCTGGTACTAGGACTGGCGGTCAGATCATGCCTGATTAACGGTGCGCCGGGTGTTATGTCACAAGGCGCAGCCGACACCGCTTCTGCGGCCAGCAACAGGAAAAGAGCGCCAAAGACCGCACCGATCCATTCAACCCGCAGTTTTGACTTGGATTTTTTCAGCGGCAGAACACATGGTCTGCGCCACAGAAAAAAAGCCGGAAGACAACAAACAGCCGCAGTTAAAGCAATTAATGCAATTAACTTCTTATAGAAGAAAAATTCTTCCATGACATCTCCTAATGCAATTGTCACCCAAATAAATTTACATCAAGAGATGTCGAGCGTTTAGCAAAGATATAGTGCCCGTTCGGCTAGTAAAGGAGCCGGATTTTGGCACTACGTTCCCGACGATTAGATCAAGCGCCAATAGATCATTTTTTGGAAGTTCCGTATAGTTTTGAAAACTGGGATTCGCTGGATCAGTATCATTTAGACTGAGAATAATGACTTTTTTCATACGGTTCCTCCCCTTAGAAAGAAATAACATAGAAGATAAATTCCTTAGGCGGGAAAATAATTAACCTAGAAGATAAATTCCTTAGGGAGGAAAATAATTAAACTAGAAGATAAATTCCTTAGGGAGGAAAAGATAATCGCTTAATTTCTTCACTATCAATTCAACAATTGTGCCATTTGAATAGGTTTAGGTGAAAAGCGTTTATTTTCAAGAGATTGTGCAAGGATTGTACGTTACAAAGCAGCAAAACAATAAAGGAGAATAGTATGATTTTGTATAATGAAGATGTCTATTATTTAATAATCAAGCGCTGAATTTCAAAACTGAGACTGCGTCTATCAATTTTGTTTGATTTGGCTGGCAAATTATTAAATAATTTGTTACTAAAAACCTCTCTTAGGTGTCCATCCCACTATTTTGACCACTTGCATTCTTCGAAAGGAAACCTCAAATGGCTGAATTTAAATTTTCCAATGTCGAACGGGAAATGGAAGTTTACGGTTACGATGCCGTTGTCAAAAGCCACTGCAGGATGTGCCATGGGGGATGCGGGGTTTTGGTTTACACCAAAAACGGCAAAGTGGCGAAAATTGCCGGTGATCCTGACTGTCCGATCAACCACGGCACTGTGTGCAGCAAGGGTTTGGCCTCCGCCCAGCTCGCCTACCACCCTGACCGGCTGACCCATCCGGTACGCAGGATCGGCCCCAAGGGCAGCGGCCAATGGGAGCGTATTTCCTGGGATGACGCCCTGGATACCATCGCCGGGCGTATGCTGGATGACAAGGCGCGGCTGGGTGCGGAATCCATCGTGCTGGGCTACGGCACCGGTCGGGAAAATGAGGCCGTGATTTACCGCTTTGCCAATCTGCTGGGCACCCCCAACGTGCTGACGGCCGGTCATTTCTGTTATGGACCCCGGATCGCTACCAGCATCATCACCTGCGGATCAAATCCCATTGTGGATTACGAAAACCACCCCAAATGTATTATGGTGTGGGGCAACAATCTGGTGATCAGCAACCCGGACTGTTACAAAGGCGAGCCCTTTTCCGTGAGTCTCAACAAGGGTGCCAAACTTATCGCCGTCGATCCCCGGCTTACCCGCATAGCCGCACGGGCCGACATCTGGCTTCAGCTGCGGCCGGGTACCGATACCGCTCTGGCCTTCGGTATGCTCAATGTGATTGTGAATGAAAACCTTTACGACAAAGAATTTGTTGCCGAGCATGTCTACGGGTGGGAGCCCTTTGTAAAGCGGGTTAATGAATATCCACTTGAGAAGGTGGAGGAAATCACCCGGGTCCCCCGGGATAAAATCAGAGAGGCCGCCCGCCTGTTTGCCACAACCAAACCGGCGGCCATCCAGTGGGGAGTTGCCATTGAGCAACAGACAACCTGTGCCGACAATAATCGGGCCCTGATGGCCCTGATGGGCATTACCGGCAACATCGATACGGCCGGTGGGCAGGTTTTATTCAATCCCCCCAAGATCAGAAATGTCGGGCAGTTTGGCGCCCACAGGATGCTGTCCCATGAACAGGCGGAAAAACGACTGGGAGGTGAACGCTTTCGCCTGGCGGGCAATTTTGCCATTATCAATCCCAAATGCGTCTGGGATGCGATTATTGAAGAAAAGCCCTATGCGGTCAAGATGCTCTTTTTTATCAGCTCCAACCCTTTGATGACCCGGGCCAATGCCAGGGAGGTTTACCGCGCCCTTGAAAAAGTGGAGTTTATGGCTGTGGCCGACTTTTTCATCACCCCGACCGCCGAAATGGCCGACATCGTGCTGCCGGCCGCCACCTGGCTGGAAATGGACTACATCGGCGATTTCTGGAAGCGCCACGGCTACCTGCTGCCCCGCCGCAAAGTCATCCAGGTCGGCGAATGCCGATCCGACCATGAAATGCTCAACGATCTGGCCCACCGGGTCGGGCAGGGGGAGCACTGGTGGGATAATTTTGAAGGCGGCTTGGACCATATCCTGGAACCCATGGGGATCACCTGGCAGGATTTTAAGAAAAGGGAATATATCCGCGGGGAAGTCAGCTATCAAAAATATAAAGAAAGAGGATTTTCCACCCCGACGAAGAAGTTTGAGCTTTATTCAACCTTGCTTGAAAACTGGGGCTACGACCCTCTGCCCCAATACCGGGAACCACCGGAGAGCCCTGTCAGCACGCCTGATTTACATAGACAGTACCCCTATATCCTGATCACCGGTGCGCGGTTGCCAGGGTTTTTTCACACCGAAAACCGCCAGGTGCCCTGGCTGCGGGAACTTCATAGGGACCCGGTGGTGGAGATCCATCCTCTTACTGCCGTCAGGGAGGGCATTAAAGAAGGCGAGTGGGTCATTATCGAATCGGTCCGGGGCAAAATTCGGCAGCGCGCCAGGATTTTTGCCGGCATCCACCCCGACGTTGTGGGTGCCCAGCATGCCTGGTGGTTTCCCGAAAAAAAGGATCCCGGCAACGGCTGGGATGAATCCAATGTCAACATCC
The DNA here is from genome assembly GCA_049669725.1 of Desulfobacterales bacterium. GTDB lineage: Bacteria > Desulfobacterota > Desulfobacteria > Desulfobacterales > JAFDCJ01 > JAFDCJ01. The sequence goes on along the minus strand of JBATKU010000015.1, from coordinate 22,101 downwards.
TGACCGATAACGCCTATGAAACCTGTGATCCGGCCATGGGAGCGACCAGCGTCCGGACTTTGTTGTGTAAAATATATCCCGAATAGCGCCAAAAGACTACATTTTAAGCAGCGATCGAAAGGAAATACGAAGCACGAAACCCGAAATCCGAAACAATATTAAAATTCTAATTTTCCAATGTTCCAAACTTTGAGTTGAAACAGGTTTTGCCAAGGGAGTAAAAATGATTCGCTTTTTGTTTGTATTTTTGTCATTTGGTATTTGAATTTGTTTCGTATTTCGAAATTCGAATTTCGGATTTTGCTATCAATGTTCATTAACGAGATATAGGCTGACATTATGTCCAAGTTCGAAATAAAAATAGACCATGACTTATGCTGGGGCTGCAAAACTTGTGAGGTGGCCTGCAAGCAGGAAAATCGCGCGCCTGATGGTGTCAAACTGATTTGGGTTGAAGAAGATGGCCCCCGACTGATTGGTGATAAACTGAAATTTAGCTTTCAGGTGAACCTGTGCCGGCATTGCGACGATCCCCCCTGTGCCGACGTTTGCCCGGAGGAAGCGATTTGCAGGCGCGATGACGGCATTGTCGTCATGGATTACGACTTGTGCACCGGCTGTCAGGCGTGCATCGACGCATGTCCCTATGATGCCATCTCGTTTGACAATGACCAAAACATCGCCAACAAGTGTAACCTCTGCCACCATCGCATCGATCAGGGGCTCATCCCGGCCTGCGCCGACAATGTCTGCCTGGCACATTGCATCAATTTTATTTCTTAAGATTTTTCAATACCTCAATAGCTGTATCTGGTTCGGGCCGGACCGTGTGATCGAGATTCACATCAGCGGCACGAATCACAGCCTGCTGATCAACTATAAAACGAGAGGGCATGGGCAACGTCCAGGAATCATCACCGTTGAATGTCGGCAGATCCAGCTTGAATATTTCACTGTAGACCCACCGCATACTGTCAGGCAGAGCAAAGGCCACTTTGTATGTATGCGCCACCTGATTGCCGCTGTCACTTAACACCTCAAATGGTAATTTGCGCTCTTTTACTAGCTCCTGGTTGTAGTGTTCAAGCTGAGGTGAAATAGCGACCAGGGACGCTCCCAGGGCCTGTATTTCAGCATATTTTTGCCGCAGGGCTACCAGCTCTGCATTGCAGTAGGGTCACCATTTGCCGCGATAAAAAAGAATCACCAGCGGTCCCTGATGCCTGAGTGTTTCTGAGTCAATCAGTTTGCCTTCACCATTTGGCAATACAAAGTCCGGAGCCGAGTCGCCCACTTTAAGTGATTTTCCCAAAAGATTTGAGCCTTGAAGTTCTTTAAATCCCTTTTGCATGGCAGCTGAAACTTCCGGTGTGATCATGGCCGCCGTCTTGGCTTTTATCGCATTGAGTTGTTCTTGTAACGCCATCATGAATGCCTCCTTTGGTTTACAAATCCATTTCGTTCAGCGGTATTGATTGGTACTATAAGAATTATTTTGTGCTTTGCAATTTATACCGCTCGCTATAGACCTATCGCACATCAATCATTCAAAGTTGAACAACGATCGATAATCAATCAAAAGCTAAACAGTTGTCGAAGGTTTATTTCTTCATAGATGCTCATTGGGTATCTGTCGCTCGGTTACCGGAATCATTCCACTCATGAAGCGGATGGAATTACGAAAAACTGCTTTTGTGCCTGGATTGTAATATCTGACTGCCTGAAACGACTATCTGTCAGAATGAAATTTTGTCCGACAAAATCTTTCGCGACACCCAAGTGAACCCCGGGGGTATTTAAGCATGAAAAAAATACAAAAACTCGAAGCGCATTTGCAGCGCGATTTTAAAAGTAACTATGTAATATACTGGAATAACCTTTCGCGGTTGACGAACATGTTGATTATCAGCAATTTCAGCCTGTTCTTTCTTACCGAGCTCGTTACCCGCGATCGGTACTACTACACCCACCTGTCACTGGTCGGTTTTTCAGACACATGGCGGCCGGCATACTCAAAGATTTTCGATGTAAGCTTTTGTGTGAGCGAACGACTCTAGATATCAAAAAGGGACATTCTGAATTAAGGAGATAGCCCCTTTGTAACAAAGCAAATCCATTGTTATTTAACCAAAAAATCGGGAGAATACTCATGAAATCACATAAAGGAAACCCCAAAGACATGAAGAATATAGTTGGGGCGCTATCGGCCAATCTTAAATAGAGTGATTCATGAATGAGGGGGGAGGTTTCTTCCTCCCTCAAAAATTCCAATTGACTCCGCCGATGTTTTTGAGTTAATCAAAAGCAATCAATAAACACGAAACCATTTATTCTTTCCTTCCAACTGATCCTGGAAATCGCATTCAAATGCCTTATCAATTTACATGCTAACTGCGATTTTGGGCGACGGGGCTAATTTCCCCAGATATTTCCGGGAGAAAGGGGTGCAGCAATGATAAAGTCCATTTATCAGACCCTGACAAAATTCGGCTATACCCATCCACTTCACCCAACCCTGACCCATGTGCCGATTGGATTGGTGATCGGAGCCTTTCTATTCGCCCTGGCCGCTCTGATTTTTCGCTGGACGAATTTGATCCAAACCGCACGGCATTGTGTCATCCTGGCGGTGAGTTGGTATACGGGACCAAAGGCCCGGCGGCGGCAGCGGCTGAAGGCCCGGCGGCGGAGGGGGCCATGGTCTTTCAACAGAACTGTTCGGCCTGCCACCTGACAGCCAGTACGGCCAATAAAATCGGTCCGGGATTAAAGGGGATATTCAAGCTGGACAAGTTTCCGGTCAGCGGAAAGACGGTATCTGAAGAAAATTTTAAAAGTATCCTGCAAAAGCCTTTTACCCGGTAAACTGGACCTATGCCAGGTTCAATCCCGATGGCAATCCTTCGATAACTTCTGCCAAGGTTCGCGACTGCCATCAATGTCACAGTATTGCGTTTCATTTGACAGGGGATCTCGTATTCACTGAATTTAAGTGAAACCCAATGGCTGGGAAGCCGGGAGGGCCGGAAGCTTCAGTAGTCAAAGGCCTCCCAGCTTACGAGCATTCCAGCTTCCAGGAAAAAAGCACTGCGCGGATTAAATTTTTGAACGGTCCAAGAACTAATAGATAAGGCTGACTGAGAGTTAATATGCCACAGCCATTTCCGAGGAATAAATCAAGCAGAATTTTCTCGCTATTGCCCTGTCTTCACATCCTGGGTGCAGCTATTGTGGTGGGTGTGACGGCCCTTTATTCGGCCGTTCACAGCCCTTTGGGGCAGGCAATATCCGCCGGGGAGAGCCCGGGGTTTGACTGGGTGCGTGCCAATATCGTTTCCTGTATCGCGTTCGCGCTGGTATATTTAATATGGGTTTGTTGGCTGCAGATCAAAAACTTACGGCAATCGGCTCTTGCCACCAGAATTTGGCCGTTGCTGGTCTGTATTGAAGTGGTCGGCCTTACCCTCATTACCCTTTTGCCTTTTTTTCAGGGTACCGAATTCCTGCCATTGGTGTTAACCGCATTGTTGGTATCGCTGCTGCTGCAGGCCTTATTTGGTCTCCGGCCCTCAGATCTAATCGAGAAAGATCGACAATCTATCTTATCCTGGAAGTATTCGATCGATACTGGAATTTTTCTGGTTTTATTGTTTGTCATGGGTGCCGCCATTTCTTTTCTTGATCCATCCTGGGGGCGGTTGTCGGATCAGGTTCTTCTGGATTCGGATTTAGAGTACCATTTAAGACATCTTTTTCCGCCGGTTTTATCGGGAGTTACCAGTGTTTGGTTCGGAATCTTTATGCTGGTTATTTTACTTGGCTTTAGCCGTATGCAGCATAGAATAAAGGACAGGCAGGACGGTCACAGAATTTTTAATTTTCTAACATTTTTTTCTCTGGTTGGGGCTTTTTCTGCTTTTCTGCTTTTGACTTTATATTATGCGATATCCTGGCAAATAAATAATCTGCACCTAAAATCCACTGTCTGGCAGTTGTTGATTTTTTTAAGTGCCGCCGGTGGTATTTTGTTTTCAACCGTTTTCTACAGGATAGTCTCTCATATACCCGAGGCTCAAGAGAGGAGTATGATTGGAATCGTTGCGCTGACGATAGGGGCAACCATTGTTTTACCGGTTACCTGGTTCTTGATGTCTTGGCGACGCACAAAATTATGCTGGGTACTGCTTTTGATCTCTATCCTCGGGGTCTGCGTATTCATCGGCTACATAGTTTTATTCGGTGATATCTTTAATCCCTGGTTTACGGCCTTTTCCTATCTGAAAGGCGCAATATTAATAATAGTTTCGGTGGTGGCGGCCGGAACCGTTGTATTGATGATCGAACGGCTATTTCGATTCATGCCCAATTTGCCACCCAGTTTTCGCCGGCAGGGCGTGATTCTGGCAATTACGGCGATTTTTGGATTTTTCCCCTTTTATGCCCTTGGAAAATATCCCGAAGTTAAGGTGGCCGTTCTGCAATACAACGAGGTCGCCCGGGTGAATACGACTTTCGCCCGAGAGTTTGCCCATATCATAGGCCTGGGTAGATGGATTCATCTCGGGCAACGCCCATCTCAAAACAACAGCCCCCACCCGTGGCCCCAGCCCTGGCGACTGGAGAAGACCCATCAGTCATCTTTGCCTGAAAACTTTAATTTATTGATCATTTTGGTGGATGCTCTGCGCGGTGATGCCTTTTACTCCGCCGGTTACCACCGTAACCTGACGCCTTTTTTGGACCGCTGGGATAGGGAAGAAGCAGTGTCTTTTCGCCGCGCCTACAGTCAGGGAGGCGGATCTTTTGCCGCTTTTCCTTTTCTGGTGGCAGGCCGTAGCCGGTTTGACCTCTACGGACCGGGTTTATACCAGCAAAATATATATTTCAAAGTTGCGCAGGCTGAGAGAATTCAGCATTATATGGTGATGAAGGAATTCGGCCCGCGTGATATCTATCCACCGGATCTTCCCGTTACCGAGCTTACTATTCCCCGTGCGGTCAGCGACCGGCGTTCAGCAACGGCAGAAGAAGTGTTTGATTCTGCACGTAAGGCAATCCTTGCGCTGCCGCCAGATGAGCGATTTTTATGTTTTTTGACCCTTATGGACGTTCACAATGATCTGTGGAAGAAAGAAAAGGGAATCGACTTTGGCGACAGGCCGAGGGATGTATACGACAACAATTTATCGTATATTGACAGGGCCTTTAGTCGATTCATATCCTGGCTCAGAGAAGAAGAAGTTTATGATCGTACCGTCATTTTATTCACCTCCGATCACGGAGAGCAATTCTGGGAGCACGGTGCCAGCCTCCACGGGCATACCGTATACGAAGAAGAAATTCGAATCCCGTTAATCCTTGTTTTCCACGGTATTCGAAAGAGGTTTGAAGATGTGCCGGTTCTCGCGGCCGACATGGCTCCGACCATTGCAGATCTGGCAGGTTATTCCATCGATCCGCCTTATGATGATTCCCACATGGGGATTTCACTTGTGCCCCTGATCCGTGGAAATGAGAGGGAGCGCTATCTTAATAGGGATATCGTTGGAAGGGCGTCATTTAAGCGCCGCTATTTTCTGTATCGGAACTGGGAGTGGAAACTGGTCTATTTGGCGGAGCTGGATTTGTTACAACTATTTAATGTGGTGACCAACCCTGATGAGAAGACCAACTTGCTTGAGGAAAATCCGGCTTTAGCCACCGAACTGGAACAAGAGTTGCTCGAATACCTTAAAACCGTGGAAGGCAAAACCCATCGTTCGATATTATCCAAACAATAAAACCAGCATTTTAAAAAGATCGATAATTAGCTTGCTTTCGGATTAAAGAAAAGCTATAATTTTTCAATTCAATTAAGTCCTGCCCTACAATATCAGGACAGTTTCTTTCTGAAGGAAAAATCCATTTGTCAAAGTGGCATCCTCCAGTTTGCAACATTGAAAATTTTTATGAAAGGAGAATGTTATTATGACTAATGGAACTGTTAAGTGGTTTAATGACCGCAAAGGCTTCGGTTTCATTGAGCAGGAAGACGGACCGGATGTGTTTGTTCATCATTCAGCAATCAACTCAAGCGGTTTTAAATCCCTCAATGAAGGCGACCGGGTGTCCTTTGACATCGAGCAAGGACAAAAAGGTCCTGCTGCTGCGAACGTCACTGTGATTTAGCTTCCTATTTTCCAGTAAATGAGGGCATACCTTCCAATAGTGAGGGTGTGCCCTTTTCTTTTCACCACCATCAAGAATAGCAGCCAGGGAGGTGACCAATTGGCAAAGGCAAAATATTCATTTAAAAAGCATCAGAAAGAATTAGCAAGGAAGCAAAAGAAAGAGCAAAAAAGACAACGCAAACTGGATAAGGACATTCTAAAGTCCGACGAAGAGAATCCAGATAGCCCTCAGGATGAGATCCAGAATCCGCAGATTTAGGGAGGCGGAATTATTATTACCCTATCTGACAGGGAAAAGGGAAAAATGATGTTTCAAGTTTTACCGGGAGCAGTTCGGGGTAGTTTGTCACTTAGTTTATATTTTTTGAACACGGTATTCTGGTGCATACCCTTGTTTATGTTGGCGATCGTCAAGGCCGCGGTGCCCTTGGAATCCTGGAGGCGAAGATGCAGTCGAATCCTGAATGCGATTGCTGAAAATTGGATTTGGGTGAACAACCTAAACCAGAGACTGGTGGTCGGCAACACCCGATGGGACGTTCAAGGTGTGGAGACTTTGCAACGGTCTGAATGGTATTTGGTTCTGGCCAATCACCAATCCTGGGTGGATATCCTGGTGCTTCAGAGGATATTTCATCGGAAAATCCCGTTTTTGAAGTTCTTTATAAAAAAAGAGCTGATCTGGTTTCCGTTTCTTGGTCAGGCATGGTGGGCGCTGGATTTTCCGTTTGTAAAAAGATACACGAAAAGCTATCTCAAAAAAAAGCCTCACTTAAAAGGTAAAGATATAGAAATAACGCGTAAAGCCTGTAAGAAGTTTAAAAAAATCCCGATCTCTATTATGAATTTTGTGGAAGGCACCCGTTTCACTAATGAAAAGCATCGCAGACAGCAATCACCCTATGCTCATCTACTTAGGCCCAAGGCCGGCGGTATTGCTTTCGTGCTCGGTTCCATGGGAAAACAAATTCATAAGGTTCTGGATGTCACCATTGTGTATCCTGACGGTGTATCAAGCTTTTGGGCTTTTCTCTGTGGTAAAATCCAAAAGATTAAAGTGAGAGTGCGGTCACTGCCGGTAAGCCCGGAACTGCTGGGTGATTATGTTAATGACGGGCCCTTTCGGGTAGGGCTGCAGCGATGGTTGAATAATAGCTGGGCAGAAAAAAACCGGCATATCGAAGAGATGATGACTTCATGACATATGGTGTTGTTGCTTTAGTGCTTCGATTCGCAATTACAGCGACATATAAATACTAACCATTCAACGTAATTGCTTACTCAGCACTAAGTCCTGAGTGAGTAAATACGTCATCGTATTTACGAATCGATGGACTTAGGCGTTTATTCGCATGAAAATATTAACTGTGTCCATACAGAATGATAAGCATAGATAAAACTAAAAAGCAGACGATTCACACCCGCCGGATTGACATTGCCACCTATGGAGGAAGCTCTGACTCAATTATTGTTGAAGGTGTTCTGACAGATGAGCGTCTGGCCATTTCTTATCGTCCCTCCGGTGAAACCATCCCGCCGGGTGCGGTTCATCATATGATCATCCGGATGGAAATCCGGGGCCCCAAACTGATCATCGAGGATATTGATGTCGAGATGCTGACGGTTCCAAGGCAGGAATGCCTGGAAACCCTTGATTCGCTGATGCCCTTGAAGGGGCTGCCGATTGTTTCCGGCTTTACCAACCGGGTAAAGGACCTTGTGGGCGGAGTAAAGGGGTGTGCACATCTGGTGGCATTGATTACGGCCATGGCGCCTGCTGCGGTCCAGGGTGCCTGGGTTGCAATGACGCGTAAGCCGAGAGATCCGGCGACATATCTGCCGGGAGCCGTGGAGAGAATTAAAAATACCTGCCGGGTCTGGCGTTCGGACGGTCCTATGATGAAAGATATCCAGAAATAAGATTTTTCTAAGGCTGGATATCAAAGTGAAGCCGAATGCTTTCTATGCGTGACAGATAATTGAATGTATCTTTTCCCGCCCAATTAGTCTCAGACAAGTGGCTCTTATGTTTATCATAAAAATCGATTAAATCCTCGAAGGTATCCAAATCGTTCCAGCCGGGAAGCAGTTTCGTTTTGATGCCAAGCCTGGCGGCTCTTTTCAGGGTGATATTCAGCACCGCTTCGGTACTCCAGGGAATATCCTCAAACAGCTCCGGGTGCGGTCGCCGCATTCCGACAAGATAGTAGCCGCCGTCATCACACGGTCCATATACAGCATCGACCTCGCCTGACATCAGTATTCGAAAGGATTGCTCGACAATGGATCCCGGTAAATCCGGAGTGTCACTGTCAATTATAGAAACGGCATCATAAACCCGGGTAAGCTTTTCAATAAAAACGTTGTTTAACCGTTGACCCAAATTCTCACCTTTTTGGGAAAAGAGTTTGAATCCATTGCTGGTAATGCGGGCAAATAGATCTCTGGCATCGGCCGGTGTATATGCAACTGCTAGATCGATTCCCTTAAGTTGGCCCATCTCCCTTATTCTGTCCTGCAGGAAGCATCGGAATAACCCGGCCGCTTCTTCAGGTGAAAAATAAGGCACGAGTCGGGTTTTGACCTCACCCGGCACCGGCGCTTTGGCAACCACTACTAAAAGCAATTTTTCCTGCTTTTGGTCCATTACAGGCTCCATTGAACCCCGCATCCCCGGCAGCTTTTGGGCGGTGCCGCCGTTTGATGTTGTTGCCGAAAGTTTGCGTATCGAGTTCCCCGCCAGATTTCTTCCAGCGAGTTTTCAAATACGTTTCCCAGGATAATGGAATCAAAATCAACGGTCGCGAACGGGGAAATGCAACATGGCAGCACATTGCCGTTGGCGGTAACATACATGAGGGTCAACGGCCGATAGCACCTGCTCCATGGCTTTGAGGTTTCTGCCTTCCCCTGCAGGCTCTCAAGCGGTCCTGCCAGGCCGGAGGCATTAAACTGGATGTGCAGTTTCGCTGAAATCTCCCGGCTTTCGTTAATTAAATTTGATGATCCGTCTGTTGAATCCTGAAGGGTTTTTGTGGCCCGGGCGATGCCGTATCCCTCGTTATCCTGGAAATAAACCAGACGCTGGAGATATACTTCCTCGATTCCGATCTCGGCGGCGAGGGCTATAAACCCGGGGAGCTCGGAAATATTATCCCGGGTTCCTAAAAACCACAGGGACAGTTTGGGGGAAGCCATCTGCAGCTGCTTTTGAAGTAATCGAAAGGATTTTAGATTTTTGATAATGTGCGCAAACTTATTGCTGTTGCGAATTATTTCATATCCCTGTGAAGACGCGGCATCCAGCGATATACGCAATTCGTCCAGTTCGGTGTCGATGAGTTCTTGCTGTCGCTGCTGGTTGAGAAGGATGCCATTGGAATTAAACAGTACATACACTTTGCGTCTTTTAAGGTGCCTGATAATATCGGCAAGCTCATTGTTTAAAAGCGGCTCTCCGATGCCGTGCAGGTAGACCCGCTCCAGCTCGGGCAGCTGATCTGTGATCCTGATTAATTCTGCCAGCGAAATATCTCGCTCCGGCTCCCAGTTGCCGCGGTATAAAATACATCCTTTGCACCTGAGGTTGCACCGATTCGTCGTCTCAATGTAGAGAACTTTCGGAAGTTTCAAATATTGTTCAATTTCAGACATAATTTACAGAAAGGCCCTAATTCTTAAAGTTCCGAATTCCGAAAATTTTTTCTTTTGCTTCTGATTACATTTTTTGCATTTACTATGATCGCTTTGTAATCATGTTAAATAGATTACGCGCCCCGAACGATGGTTGTGCAAATGCTTCCGGTGCGAAGCGGTTTGGCCGTTGAGGATGATTGACCCGTTAACCGTATCGTCTTTCCCTGATAAATCGGGCAGTATTCATCCGGATCTTCAAGTCGGCTGCGCAGCTTGCGCCGGGCCGCACATCCTCCCCCGCAATTTTGAACATGTTCACAGCTCAGACAAAATTCTGGTGTCCGATTGGTTTGTTGAAACAGGGGGTGGTCAAAAATAGCTTCTTTTTTATCCACCAGATCGTCGATAGTAATATCCGATTCGGGCCAGTAAACACAGGCTTTCAGCTTTCGGTCCGGGGTGAGGCGCATGCTCCGGCCTCCGCAGGGGGTACCCTCTAAGCCGTTGGCTCCCAGAAAAGTATTCACCAGCGGCTCGGTTACGGAAATGATTTCACTCTGGTCAAAGAGAATTCGGTATGCCTCCCAGTACTGCTCGAAGTTTGGCATGAATTCTTCGGTGTACATGGGCTGGTAGGCGTTAACGCGAAAATTGGAGCCGAATGATGCGGCCAGCCGGGCGATACTTCCCAGTTCCGTATAGTTCAGGTTCATCAGAACCGCCAGAATTGAGACCCGGATGCCAAGCCGCCGGCAGCGCTTGATGCCCTCCATAACCGTTTGCCAGTTGCCTTGGCCGCGGAACTTGTCATGTCGGCGTTGATCCGGGAAATCCACTGAAAATTCCACATCTCCGAAATACTTGAGTTCTTCATCGGGGGTGATCAACAGCGTATAGCCGTTGGAGGCCAGGGTCATTTTAATATTGCGGCTATGAAGGTAGTCTAATATTTGAAAATAGTCAGGATTCAAACCATTTTCACCGGTACCAAAACCGATGGAGCTGATTTCAAGACTTTCGCATACTTTCTGAACATCGGCCAATGTCAGATCGTAAATATGATTTTGATCACGGTAGCAGTGCGCACAGTGCAGGTTGCAATTGCTGGTCAATCCGATTCCTAATGAGATCATACTTTAACTCCCAACCCAGATAAACCGGAAAAAACAAATTGCAAATCTCAAATTACAAATAATATCCAATGACCCAAATTCCAAATTTCAAACAAAGGATGCGTTACTGAATGCGCAGGCTATCTTGTTTCGGTCATTGATATTTCGAATTTGGAATTTATTTGAAATTTGGTGCTTGTGTTTTGAGTTTTTGCCAAAACGGCAGAAACAAATTTGTTAACCCCAATTACCTATACTTTCATAAAGAAATATTTCAAAGGTACCAAAAACATATAGTATGTGGCCAGAATCGTGCCTCGAATGGTACCCGTTACTTTCGATTCACCAATACGTTTGCGATAGTTAATCGGCACACTTTGAATTCTCAATCCCTTGTGGGCGGCTTTAACCACCATTTCCACCGGCCAGCCATAGGTCATCTGTTCCATGTTTAGATCAACCAAGGTTTGCGCTTTAATGGCACGAAACGATCCGATGTCAGTTATATTCGCTCCATATAGGCGCTTTAGTAAATACACGATCAAACGGTTTCCGAGGCGGGCGTGGAGCGGCATAGCACCCTTTTCCAGGACGCCTTTGATGCGGCTGCCGATCACCAGATCAGCCTGTTTGTTCAGCACCGGGCCGGCGATAGCGGGCAATTGCTCCGGATCATCGCTGCGGTCACCGTCCAGAAATACGATGACATCAGCCTCTGCCGCAGCCCTTGCTCCCGCCAGACAGGCTGATCCGTAACCGGGCCGTGGTTCCCGGATGACCCGCGCGCCGGCTGCAGCTGCCACCCTGGCCGTATCATCGGTGGACCCGTTGTCAACAACGATAATTTCGTGAACCCGATCAGCGGGCACGGCCCTGACCACTGCTCCAATGGCCTGCTCTTCATTAAGGGTCGGTATGACGACTGTTATTTTCATTTCAGAGGCGCTTGGGCATTTAGCGCCCAATCATAGTGTATATATTTTATTTTGGGTTTTTTGTCCCAAAATTCAAGCGTTCTCTCATTAAGGTACGGCTTCATAAAATCCAGAACCGATCCTGATTTATATTCAAAATCACCGCGAAACCAGTCAAACAGTTTTGAAAGATAAAGCGTATTTTTGGCAGAATCGATTTGGGTTCCACGCTCGGAATTTATATATCTACGGGTTTCTTCCTCCAGCTTGGCCTGCACATTATCTTCGGTGTAGGCAAACCGGGGCAGCGGCGGGCAACCAGAGGATGCACAAATGATGACAAAATGAATCCGGGGCTCCTTTAACTGCTTGCGCAAAATTTCGTGCTCGATATCGTCCTGGCTCAATTGCTTACCGGCCACGGTGTGCTCCCGGGAAGTAAAAAATTTGGTGCCGTTCCAGACCCCGGGCACGAAGGTTTCACGCACACTTTTTTTGGGCTTCCACTTGATGACTTTATCAATAGTGACCGCGTTGTAGGCATTTATCCAGAAGGCCAGCAGGCCGTCACGGGACATGGAATCTGTTGGGGCTGATTTCAATGCGTCCACATACATTTTGAAAGACGGGTCGCCGGCGATGCCGTTGTAGTCAACCAGTCCCTGGTTGTTGACATAGGTTTTTAGAACCTGATCAAATTTTGAATGATCAAAACCAGCAGCATACCCGGAACAGCTAAGACCGGTGACGAATAGGATAAACGCAGCAAATATGATTGCATGTTTTTTCATTGTTGCACCCCCTCCATCTCTTTATTTTGGCGGCTGAATTGGATACCGGAAATTTTGCGCCGCTTAGCATATTGTCTTAATATAAATCCGGCAGCCAGAAGTGCAAACAGGGGCAGATATTCGACCAGTAAAATCCAGGTGGGCATAATTCCCTGGGGTGAAGCATATTTTAAATAGGACAGGGTTACCGTGCAGGTGAAAATCAGCCAGGCCGTGCTGGGATAAATTGCCAGAAAAGGAATAATCAGGATAACATACCAGGGGTGCAGCGATGCCGGCATCAGGATCATCAGCAATCCCGATAAAAAATAAGCATACCATAGAACTTCAGTATCTTCTTTGTATTTCAAGAAAACAACCAGCCCGGCAATGGATAGAACCGCAATAAATAGCAGGGATAACAGGTAGTAATCGATCCCCGGAATCAGGCGTATCAGGAGGTATTTTAGGCCTAAATTGAAGATTTCGTAGGGATTTTTGAGATAATCAGGTAAAAAACCTGAAATTTTGTTGCCCGCTCCAATGAATGGCAGATAAAGTAACAAGATGGTTAAAAAAAACATTATAAGGCCTTTAATTCTGGCACCGTGGTTTAAGAAGGCCGCCAGCAAGAGTGCCGGATATATTTTTACCGCCGCCGCCAGAGCCAACATGAAAACCCCCGGAATTTTTTTATGAATGGCGGATAGGTACAGGGCCGCAACCATCAAAAATATCGTCAGACCTTCAAGATGACCGCTATAAGCGATTTCAAATATGACCAGAGGATTCCAGGCATAGATGATGATCCGCGACAAGTTTGATCCGTGATTATGAAGCAAGGCCATCAGCACCAGCACGGTAAGTGTATCGAAAAACACCATGACGCCCTTAAAGCCGATGACACTGTCGCCTACCAGGGTATGAAAAATTCTGAAGAATACCTGGGCGCCGGCCGGATAGAGGGTCAGGTAGTCTTTGCGGTTGATATTCGGAAATATGCGATCATCCCGCATGTTTTCCAGTTCATCGGCACCCGGCGGGTATTGGTAGGGATTAATCCCGTTTTGCTGAATGCGTCCGTCCCAGATATAGCGATACATGTCTTTAGAGAGCACTGTCGGCTCCGATGGGAGCAGACTGATTCTGAAAATAATTGATAGCAATATGATTATTGCCACCAGGCCCCAGGATGTTGTCTGATTGGGAATTGCTTTTAAAACCAGAACGACACTACCCAGATACAGGGCGCTTAGAAACAGGAAGATGACGACATAAAACTGAATACTCGATAGCTCTGAAAAACCCGGAATAAGACCGTGGATTCTGAAATTAACCCAATAGATAGCAGCAGATAAAACCCCCAATCCGGTAATGGCGGCCAAAACCGCCCGGGGATTCAAGCTGTTGGTTTGTTTATGACTGGGTCTTTCCATATCCGTGTTTGACTGAAAGAAAAAAGACGTAGAAAAATCCTAACGTGTAAATAAGCAGAAAGGGGCTGACAAGGTATTTACTGAAAAAAAGAAACATCAACAGCCCGGCCAACGAATAAACCCCCAGGATAAATTCGAGAATCGATATGGCATTTAGAGGAATCGAATAGCGTTTTCCATGCCAGCTGTCTGCCTGTTTTTTGATCCCGTATTTGGGGGTGCGAACAAAACCGCTTTTGATATTAAAAAATGCCTCCAGGACGGCCTTGGTGTTGTTGACTGCAATTCCGGTTCCCAGGCACATGAGAAACGGCAGAAACTTGATCCGGCTTTTCCAATCGCGATAAAGAGTCTTTTGTGAAAACACATACATGGTCGAAGGCCCGCAGGTGGCCAGACACAGCAGGGTGAATATCATGATCGGAAACGCAAGGCTGTCAAAGAACCATTGAGAATACAGCATCGGTATGGAGGTCAGCACCACCAGGAGCATCATCGGATGGACCATATAGTGGGTCAGATGCAAAAAGGCCTGGATTTTAATCAGGAACGACATGTCGGATTTAAAAAGTTGGCCAAGATTTTTTTTGGCGGTCTGGATGGATCCTTTGGCCCAGCGATGCTGCTGGGATTTAAAAGCATTAATGGTTACCGGCACCTCAGCCGGGCAGACCACATCGGTGACAAATTTTAGTTTCCAGCCCTTAAGCTGGGCTCGGTAACTCAGATCCAGATCTTCAGTGAGCGTGTCGGCCTGCCAGCCGCCGGCATCTTCAATGGTTTTTTTGCGCCAGACGCCGGCGGTACCGTTAAAATTCATAAAAAAGCCGCTCCAGGAACGGGATGCCTGTTCAACGCCGAAATGCCCGTCGATTCCCATCGATTGAGCTCTGGTGAGCAGGGAATAATCGCTGTTGATGTGCCCCCAGCGGGTTTGCAGCATCCCGATTTCAGGGTCGGTGAAATAGGGAACCGTTTCCTTTAGAAAATTTTCACCGGGAATAAAATCAGCATCAAAGATGCCCACAAGCTCGCCCTTGGCCGTTTTGAGGCCTTCTTTCAGGGCACCCGCCTTGAAGCCGGCGCGATGATCACGGTGGATATATTGAATATCAAAGCCCTGGTCCTGCATTTGCCCGGCCATGGCGCTGGCGATATCCACAGTGTCATCGGTGGAATCGTCCAGAATTTGGATTTCAAGCAGTCCCCGGGGATAATCAAATCGGCATACCGCTTGGATCAATCGTTGAACCACATAGCGCTCATTGTAAATCGGCAGCTGAATGGTGACTTTTGGCCAGTCTTTGGGGGAATATTTCTGATAAAACTTTTTTTTGATTTCGGCATGCTGCCTCAAGGCTTTAGGGCATTTGAGGCGATAAAAGACCATGAGCAAATAGCAGTTCATACCGTAGGTAAACAGGGCTACCAGGGCAAACAGATAGATTATCAGCCAGACGTATTGAATGTTGTTCGTCATAGGTCAACTGCTTGATGTTGTTGCACGGAACCGAGACTTTTTATAGTTATGCGACTTAGTCTTAAATAATGTTAAAAACTTACAAGGTAGCTTCAAATAGACGGGCTGTTGCTCTTAATCTACTGCTTTTGCAATAAAATCTATGAATTATCAGGGATAAACTCAATAGGGTATAGCCAGTATTTTATTAGTAGAAACACTTTAGCAAGTGGGTTTTATGACTTGACCGGTTCTGGAGCATTATTGCCTGCGGGCGATGATCGTTACCATTCCATTTCGGATATCAAATGTTTCAACCTCAAAACCGATTTTAAGCAAACATTGTCTGGTCCAATCAGGCGGGATGCGCAGTTTCCGGTAATAGCCTTTCTGGATCTGCCATTGGTTGTTGGTTTTTTCATAAATAACATCATGAACCTTTACATGTTTTTTTTCATATTCCAGAAAGCAGGTGAAAATTAAATTGGATTCACTTCTGACCGGGATAATGCGATCCAGTCCTTTCAGCTCAAAGATCAGATCTCTGAATGTAAGCACCAGCAGGCCGGCGTCTTCTAATGCCTGATAAATGTTTTTGAATAAAAGTTGAACTTCATCCAGGGTTTCTATATGGGTCAGGGTGTCACCCATGCTAACAATTAGTTCAATATCTTCCGGGCGGTGGGTGCTAAAATTCAGCAGGTTATCTTCTATCTTCTTTATCGGCAGCTCTCGGGCGTTTTTTTCCAAATCTGTCAGGAGGGTATGGCTGATGTCTATCGCAGTGACCTTGAATCCGGCTTCGGCAAGGGGAATTGACTGAAAACCGCATCCGGCCCCCAGATCCATTGCGACCCCTGAAAGCACAGGTCGTATTCCGTGGCCACGGAAGAAGTTTCGATTTTCTTCTAATTTCGATTCCAAGCCACCAAAGATCCAGGTATAATAGGGCGCCAGCAGATTGTCATAGTGTGCTTTGACATCGGCCATCTCGTCGCCTCTCCTCTGATTTTTGTGGTGCAATTTTAGTGGACTAATCTATAGACCATGATGCCTTTTCGTTCAAGCTTGATCCGTGGGTTGGTTTAGCATAGAGAAAAATTTTAGGGTCGGATCCTGAGGGATAAAAATAAAATGGTGCCGGGTGTATGCAGGTTCCGCAGTACACCGAACACCATTTTAAACAATCACTTTCGGCAGTTTATTCGCCGCCGCCGTATTTAAAGGAGAGATTTACGCGGGCACGAAATGCCGTCACTTTACCGTTTTCAACTTTCATGTCCAGCTTGGAAACCTCAGCAACTCTCAAATCTCTGAGGGTTTGGCCGGCTTTCTCAACGGCATTTTTGGCAGCCTCTTCCCAGGAATTCGGGCTGCTTCCCACCAATTCAATAACTTTGTAAACACTGTCAGACATTTTTTGCCTCCTTTCATTTTGCGCGTTACAGCAGCGCAATTCAGGTTCCAGTTTCGGCAGCAGTCGGTTGTGGAGATTCCTTCCTCTGCCTCCCTTTTGTCAATTGCGGATCGGATCGATTCCAAATCATCATACCGGAATTTTTAGCAAGCTTTTTTCCATCGCATCAACCGACATAACAATATCAGATGGATTCAAGCCTCAAGAAAAAGAGAATCAAAAAATACACTGGTCAATCGTAAGAAGATATCACGCTCAATTCCGGTTAGTTCGAGCGTACGGGTTGAATTGAATTATAAAAACCTGAGAAAAGAATTGAGCATACCCGTTAACCTAAACAATGAAATGGCTAAAGTCAAGTTTGAAAATAGTACTTGCCAATGATTCGAATCCCTTATATTAATATCCGTTTACAAACAAAGAAAGGTGGCGTTGGATGAATTCTGAAACCTCGATAAGCAGATCGGTACCCGATCTTTCTATAAATATTGATGACATTTGTAAAGTGATCGTTGACACCCAATTAACGAGCGGTGAGATCCCATGGTGTGAAGGCCAAAGAACCGATCCCTGGGATCACGTTGAGGCCACCATGGGGCTAAACATTGGTGGTTATCTGCCTGAAGCCCGGCGGGCATTGGAGTGGATGGTCAGAAATCAGAATGAAGACGGGAGCTGGTTTTCGGCCTATATGCAGGGGGTGCCCGAAGACAGGACCCGGGATGCCAACATGTCCTCCTATATTGCGGTGGGGGTTTTTCATCATTATCTGTTAACGGGTGATCCTGGTATATTAGAGCGCATGTGGCCAACCGTAGCGGCGGCCATTGATTTTGCGCTAAGTCTCCAGACCCCGGACGGAGAGATACACTGGGCGATCAGCCCCGGCGGTAAGGTGGATCCGATGGCACTTCTAACCGGCTCCAGTTCCATTTACATGAGCTTGAAATGTGCCCTGGCGATGGCCAAAATCCTGGGATATCCAGCACCTGCCTGGAAATCCGCCTTAACCAGGCTGGGGGATGCCATTCGCCATAAACCCCATCTGTTTAATGTTACCAAATCCCGGTTTTCCATGTACTGGTTTTATCCGATTCTCGCCGGAGTCCTGACAGGCGCAGATGCCCGGGCACGAATTGATAAATACTGGAAAAAGTACATCATCGAAGAACGCGGTGTTCGGTGCGTCCATGACGAGCCCTGGGTGACCATTGCAGAGTCATCGGAACTGACGATTGCATTGGCTGCGATGGGAAATTTTGAATTGGCTAAAATTGTATTCAGCTGGTTCGCCGACCGTAGATTTGATGACGGATCTTACTGGTGCGGTTTTACCTGCCCTGACATCATTGTCTGGCCGGAGGATAAAATTACCTGGACCAACGCCGTTGCTCTCATAGCCGCCGATGCCCTATACAACCTGACACCCGCCGGACATATTTTCAGCCATGAATTCTGGGAAAATATGGATTTCTCGACCTAACCCTGATCCGCCGGGGCGAAGCACCAAAATGAGGGTGCTAAATTCGTGAGAAGAGATCACCGTCCATACTTCATCAAAAAAGCCTTCCTGAAATTCCAGGAGTTTTATGTCAACCACTTCTTGAGCCCTCAGCTTGAAAGCCTCGGGCAGGGCTTCAGCTTTATACGTCCCTGGCATGTAGAACTTTTTGGTGCCCCCATAGAACTGGGTGATTGCGTGAACGTGGTGGCCGCATCCGATAAAAAGGTGCGATTGGCTATCTGGTCTGAACAAAAGGGCCAGGGGAACATTCGAATCGGTAACTACTGTTTAATTTGTCCCGGCGTTAGGATCGGTGCCGCCCGTGAAATCGTTGTCGGTGATAATTGTATGATTGCCAGCAACGTTTACATCACCGATTCCGATTGGCACGATATTTACAACCGGATAACTATGGGTAAAACCGCTCCCGTTCAGATCGAAAACAACGTCTGGATTGGCGACAGCGCCATTGTATGCAAGGGCGTTACCATTGGTGAAAACAGTGTCATCGGGGCCGGGGCGGTGGTGGTGGACAGCATCCCTGCCAACTGTGTGGCGGCCGGCAATCCGGCCAAGATCGTAAAACAGCTTGACGGCGAGGAAGCCTTTACCACCCGGGCACAGTTCTTTTCTGATCCGGACAAGCTATTTCAGGGGTTCGATCAAATGGATAAAGAACTTCTGCGAGAAAATTCATTCCTGCACTGGTTGAGGTATCTTTTGTTTCCGTCCAAGGAAGATTAGAACTAAGAGATTTTAGATTTGGGATTTCGGATTTGAAACAGGAAAAAAATCAATCAACCCAATCAACTAAATCCCCTCCAGCGCCTGTTTCAGGTCATCAATCAGCAAATCTGCCCTTTCGACACCAACGGAAAGCCGAACCAGGCTTTCGTTGATGCCGGCTTTGGCACGATTTTCCGGACTTAATGCCACATGGGTGTTGGTGATGGGCTGATTTGCCAGACTGGTTACCCCTCCAAGGCTGGTCGCAAGCTTGATTACCTTCAGACGGTCCATAAAAAGTTTGGTTTTGTCAAAGTCGCCGTTGACTTCAAAGCTGAGCATGCCGCCAAAACCCGTCATCTGTTTGCGGGCAATTTCATGATCAGGGTGGGAGGGCATGCCCGGATAGTAGACAACTTTTATTTTTTCGTGCTGATCAAGATAGGTTGCAATTTTCATGGCACTTTCATTCTGTCGATCTACCCGCAATTCCAGCGTTTGAATTCCGCGTAAAGACAAAAAGGCCGTCATGGGGTCCATGATGCCGCCCAGGATTTTGCGAAAGGTCCAGAGTCGATCATAATGCTGCTGATTGCAGCAGGCAAAGCCGGCTGTAATATCGTGATGTCCGCCGATATATTTGGTTGCGCTATGGATGACGATATCCACGCCCAAATCAGTCGGGTGCTGGTTAACCGGGGAAGCAAAGGTCGAATCGAGCATCACAACGGCGCCTTTTTGATGGGCAGCTTCGGCCAGCGGTTTTATATCAGCCACCCTCAATAAAGGATTGGTGGGTGTTTCCAGGTAAAGGACTGAAACGCCTTTGTCTATTTCGGCCAGCAGCTGTGTTTTTTTCCAGCAGTTTACAAAAACGGATTCGACATTTAATTGCGGCAGGATATCATTTAAAAATTCAAAGGTGGCGCCGTAAATTTCCCGGGTGGCTATAATTCTGCTGCCGGATTGAATATGGGCCATAATCGCGGTGGTGATGGCCGCCATGCCCGATCCAAAACCAAGGGCTTTGTCATAGCCTTCAATCTGCGCCAGTGTATTTTCGACATTTACGACCGATGGGTTGTCCCACCGGGAGTAGATATAACCGTTGTGGTTTTGCACCACATCGATGAGCTCATCCGAATTTTCAAATTTGTAGGTAGCGGTCAGATATACCGGGGGGATGACTGGTTTTCCTTTCATTTTTTCGTCTCCTTATCAAAAGAGTCTAAAATTTCGTCGGGCAGAGGTTCAAAAAATCCCGGGGGGACTTTGAATTTTCCGCGCGCAGAACCGGGAACTCTCCTGGCAGTCGGTGGTCGTATGGGAACCAGCCGAGCCACGGGTTCGTCGTATCGGGCGATAACAACTTCTTCGCCATCGGCAATAAGCTTGGATAATTGCGTTTTTGCCTCGTGTATATTTACCTGGCGCATATTGATTCCTCAAAATTTAAACTAAACTAAGTTTAGTCAACAAATTTATTATTATCAAGATCTGAAAAATATTCGTTTTTTTTCAATTTAAGATCGGCTGATAAGATGCCGCCGACACTTAACTCTCATAAAACTTAAAAACTGTTGACAATCGATGAGCTAACCAATAAATAAAAAAGACCGGTCGGTATTTTTTATTCGAAATTGTCGCCTTGAGGATTTAACCGGGCTATTTAACTAATTCGCCATTCAACGAGGTTTGCCATGGCAACTAAAGGCACTCGAACACGTCGAAAAATCATCGAAAAATCCATGCAGCTTTTTTCCGTCAAAGGCTATTACAACACCTCTGTCAGCGATATTTTGGCGGCCGCCGATCTGACGAAAGGTGGTCTATACGGCCATTTTGCAAGCAAAGAGGATATCTGGTACGCCGTTTACGAGGAGGCTGTGAGCATCTGGAAAGGCATTGTTTTCAAAGGGATCCGCAATAACTCGGACCCACTGAAAAGGATTGAAAAGTTCATCGAAAACGACATGCGGGATTATCTGGGGACCGATGTTTTCGAAGGCGGTTGTTTTTTCCTCAACATGCTTGTGGAACTCTCCGGTCAATCCGCCTTAATGAGCAAGCAAATTCTACAAGGATTTGTCAGATTATCCGGTTTGCTGCGCTCCTGGCTGGAAGAAGCCGATCAAAACGGAATGCTGCAAGAAAATCTCGATCTTAAGGAAGTTGCTAATTTTATTATTATTTCATTAAATGGTGCGGCGGCGCTGTATATATCCAGCAGAGACAGAAACATTCTGGATCAAACGGTTTTGCAACTGCGGTTTTATATAAAACAGCTGAAAAAGAGATAGTTTTTGGTGTGTCGAATTTTGTGTTTATAAAAATACCGACCGGTTTTGTTAATTATAAGTCTGTAGCTTTGTGAATTGAAAATATGGAAGGAGAAGGCGATGGCATTTGATCATTTACTCGCGGATCGAACCGGAAAAATGGGTGTGAACGTTATTAGGGAAATATTAAAGGTGATCGCACAGCCCGGAATGGTATCCCTGGCCGGGGGAATCCCGGCCCCGGAAAGCTTTCCCATAGAAATTATTCGCGAGTTGACTGAGATCGTGATTGATAAATATGCTTCAGGGGCCTTCCAATATGGTCCGACGGAAGGTTTCGGGCCTTTAAGGGAGGCGCTGGCAGACTATCTCGGGAAAAGGGAAATTAAGGCTGCCGCTGAGGGTATCCTGATCGCCAGCGGTTCCCAGGGCGTCCTGGATGCTATCGGCAAAGTCTTGATATCCAAAGGCGACAGGGTGGCTGTCGAAGCGCCCACTTACCTGGGTGCACTTCAAGCCTTTACGCCCTATGAGCCGGATTATGTCAGAATGGATACCGATGATGACGGATTGATTCCCGGATCCCTTGAAAACGTTCTGGCTTCCGGGACTATAAAATTCATTTACCTGGTGCCGACTTTTCAAAACCCGACCGGAAGGACCATACCTTTGGAGCGC
>JBATKU010000014.1:0-6580 GCA_049669725.1 Desulfobacterales bacterium | reverse complement strand
TCTCCCCACAGTCTGAGGCATTCTTTCGCAACGCATCTGCTGGAAGGCGGCGCCGACTTGAGAGCCGTGCAGGTTATGCTCGGTCATGTGGATATATCGACGACTCAAATATATACCCATGTCACCCGCAAGCACCTCAAAGATTTGCACCAAAAGTTTCATCCCAGGGGATGAATCGCCAAAGACAGCATCATCAGTGGCAGGTCTTTCATGAGTGTAATTGACTGAATATAAAACGTTTTTGGTGCTTGGAATTTGAGATTTTAATGTTGTATAACACCTTGACAGACAGCACATTTTCATCTACATGAGATCATTTATCATTCTGAAATAACAACCTAAATCGATCAATTAAAGCATTCAGGAATAATTAATCGTGCACTCACAAAATTCAGGTGGAAACTTGCAGGGCTGGTGGCAACCGGAACAAAAACAGCCGCAATCTGATGACATCGCCTTTCAGAAGGCCCTTCTCCGGGTTACCCGGCCTATATACATTGTTAACCTCGACGGACGGACGGCCATCGCCCAGGACGGCACCATCACCCTTGGCAGTGTCAGGCCGTCCGGATCGGGTGGGTTGCCGCTGATAGGATATGCTCCCGCATTGCATCCTCGGAATCTGGGTGATCCGGCCTTTAAAAAAACTCACAATCTCCGTTACGCTTACATTGCCGGTGCCATGGCCAACGGTATTACTTCCGTTGAAATGGTCGCAGAAATCGGTCGCGCCGGAATGATCGGATTCTTCGGTGCCGCCGGTCTTCTACCCGATCAAATTGAAGCCGCCATTAAGGCGTTGAAACAACGGATGGGCGCGCTTCCCTTCGGGTTCAACCTGATTCACAGCCCTACGAATCCCAAACTTGAATCCACCACCGTCGATCTTTACCTCAGACACGGGGTTAAGCTGGTCAGCGCCTCGGCTTATCTGGGGCTTACGCTACCGCTGGTTTATTACCGGGTCAACAACCTGCACCGGGATAGCAACGGAAACGTGGTTTGCCCTAACAAAATCATTGCCAAAGTATCACGGGTTGAGGTGGCCCGAAAATTCCTGGAACCGCCACCGGAAAAATATTTAAGGCAACTGATCGAACACAACCTGATTTCTGAGGACCAGGCTGCCTTGGCCGCTGAAATTCCGATGGCCGATGATTTGACGGCCGAAGCTGATTCCGGCGGGCACACGGACAACCGGCCGGCCTTAACCCTGCTGCCCACCATGCTCGCTCTGCGCGATGAAATATCAACCCGCAACGATTATCGGAACCCTGCGCGGGTCGGGCTTGCCGGCGGGATCGCCACACCGGATTCAACCGCTGCAGCCTTTGCAATGGGTGCGGCTTATGTACTTACCGGTTCGGTAAATCAATCCTGCGTGGAGGCCGGCACATCCGACACGGTCCGCCAGATGCTCGCCGAAGCCGACCAGGCAGACGTCACCATGGCGCCTGCAGCCGACATGTTTGAACTGGGCGTTAAAGTACAGGTGTTAAAACGGGGCACCATGTTTCCTCAGCGGGCGGGCAAACTATATGAGCTTTTTACCCGCTATAACAGCTATGAAGAGATATCCCCCGATCAGCGTGAAATTCTTGAACGGGATTTTTTCAGATGCAGTTTTGACGACGAATGGGAGCAGACCCAACAATTTTTCGCCCGGCACGATCCCAGGCAAATCGATATTGCCGAGAAAAAACCCAAGCACAAAATGGCCCTCGTATTTCGATCTTACCTTGGACGCTCCTCGAACTGGGCCAATGCCGGTGACCAGGCCCGCAAGATTGACTATCAAATATGGTGCGGCCCTGCCATTGGCGCCTTTAACCATTGGGTAAAAGGCACCTTTCTTGAAAAATGGGAAAATCGAAGAACCGTAACCGTCGCCATGAACCTGATGTTGGGGGCGGCCGCCGCCACTCGGGTAAATTGGCTGCGACAGCAGGGGATTTCCCTGCCCGCCGGGGTAAAAAGATTTTATCCGCTTAAGCTGCCGAAAATTTTGCAATTACTGGAAGAGGAAGTTTAAAAATCTTTTACGAAGGATAGTGATATTTAAAACGCGAAAGCCGGCGGCCGCATTGATTGGCGTTGCAGTTTTTCCAGCATAAATGGATGACTCAATAAAGCGCATCTGACCCACAGGATTGCTGTCGGCATCTATCAATTCATCCGCGATGACGCCTTTTGTATAATAAAAAAATCCTGAATCACCGGTGTCAACATCCGCGTGCCGGCAAATCGCAATTTGATAATATTGAATGGTGAAGCTGTCATCTTTTATTGATTGGGCACTCCCGGTATAATCGAAATAAAACTTATGCTCTATCAGCCAGTTGTGCAAATCGTGCAGGATTAGTCTGGCCTCCGGTATCGTAAACTTCAGATCCGCCACCAGATATCCCCCCAGAAAAACGGTAAACGCTTCATCGGGATTGTATTGCCGCGCATAACCCGACTGTAAACCACCCAGTGGATCCGGCGGTAAAAATTCCCGGGACCACCGTTTCCACCGGGCCAGTCTAATATTAAGCTTTTGTGAGAGTTCCTGGTTGGTAAAGAATTTGATCATAATATCAGAAGATTAACCTTTCTCTTTTTTTAGCTGGGCGCAGAGACGGATCAACAAATTGTAAGCACTTTGAATCACCTGGAAAAATAGGATAACACTGATGACCACCGATGATGATACGTATACTTTGATGGATTGTATACTTGTTATATCAATATATCAACTAATTATTTTACAGCAAAACCTTGAAATTAATGTGGATTAATATTATATTAGATGATCAAAACTGCCCCGCCTGGTTTACCGAACAAAAACCGGCCGAGAAGTGATTATTCCAAAATTTACAATCATACGCAGTTAGTTCTATTGATGTCGAATGTTAAAGGACACCTTTTGTATGCCTGATAAAAATCCTGTAGCCATTGTCGGAATGGGATGTCTGTTCCCTAAATCCCTTGATCTCAAAGACTACTGGCAATTGCTGTACCACGGCAAAGACGCCATCACCGATATCCCCGAGTCCCATTGGTCACCGTCTGAATATTTTGACGCTGATCCCAAAATCCCGGATCACGTGCATTGTAAGCGGGGCGGCTTTCTATCACCCGTCTCATTTGATCCTTCAGAATTCGGTATTCCGCCTGCATCTTTGGAAGCAACGGATACCTCCCAGTTACTGGGATTATTGGCCGCCAAGATGGCACTGGAGGACTGCGGATACGGTGAAGATCAAAACTTTGATCGGGATCGTACCTCCGTCATCCTCGGGGTTACCGGAACCCAGGAGCTGGTTATCCCTTTAAGTTCAAGGCTCGGCCACCCCAAATGGCGCAAAGCGCTTGAAGATTCTGCGATTGATCCGGCTAAAACCGAAGAGGTCATTCAACGAATTTCGGATTCTTATACCCCCTGGCAGGAAAACTCCTTTCCAGGCCTTCTGGGCAATGTGGTCGCCGGCCGAATAAGCAATCGTCTGGATTTGAGGGGCACCAATTGCGTGGTGGACGCTGCCTGCGCCAGCTCTATGAGTGCCATCAATCTGGCCATTCTCGAACTGCAAGCCGGCCGAAGCGATATGGTGGTTACCGGCGGTGTGGATACCTTAAATGATATTTTTATGCATATGTGTTTTGCCAAAACCCAGGCGCTGTCCGCCACCGGCGACGCCCGGCCGTTTTCAAAGGACGCCGACGGAACCGTACTTGGAGAGGGCATCGGGATCCTGGTATTAAAGCGCCTTGAAGATGCTCAAAAAGATAGCAACAGGATTTATGCCGTCATCAAGGGCCTGGGTTCTTCAAGTGATGGAAAATCGCAGAGTATCTACTCACCGAGAGCGGAAGGACAGGCCAAAGCGCTGAGATCAGCCTATGAAGACGCCGGCATCAATCCTGCCACCATCGGGCTCATTGAGGCCCACGGCACGGGGACCCGGGTGGGCGACAAAGTCGAATTTGAAGCGCTTAACACAGTTTTTGGGGAATTCGGCGCCAACGGCCACAAAAGCGCCCTGGGTTCGGTCAAATCCATGATCGGTCACACCAAAGCTTCGGCCGGCGCCGCGGGATTGATCAAATCGGCTCTGAGCCTTTATCACAAAGTGCTGCCTCCCACTTTGAAGGCCGAAACCCCGGATCCCACGTTAGACATCGATAACAGTCATTTTTACCTGAACACCAGGACCCGACCCTGGTTTTTGCCTAACGGTAATCCCCGCCGGGCCGGGATTAGTGCCTTTGGTTTTGGCGGCAGCAATTTTCATGTCGTTCTTGAAGAATATCATCCTGAGAAATCAGAAATATCCTGGGACGGAAGTGTTGATATTATTGCTTTTTCAGCCGACAACATTGGTAAACTCGCTCGTCAAGTCAGGAACTATAAAGATGAGGTTGCCCGAAGTATTTCCCATCGAGAACCTGGTATCAAAGCGGCTGAATCAAGAAGGCGCTTTTCAGCTGCACATCCCTACCGGCTCCTGATTGTCTGCGATCAGGAATCGGAGCTATCTGATCTTTTAGACCGCGCTCTGGGGGTATTGGATTCCGGAGATGTTGGTGATAAAATAATTTCAGAAAATATCTTCTTCGGTGGTCCTGAAATACCCGGCAAACTGGCCTTTGTCTTCCCCGGTCAGGGAAGCCAGTACCTGAATATGGGACGTGATGTGGTTTGCACATTCCCTCAGGCCATGCAAATTCTGGAAAGGGCCAATAAATTCTTTGACGATGAGGATCTCCTCAGCGATCTGATTTTTCCACAGACAACTTCCGGGGAACAAGACCGCAGACAGCAGGAAGCAAATTTACGTAAAACCGACATTGCCCAGCCGGCGATCGGCGCCATAAGCCTGGCGATGCTAAATGTTTTGCGAAGTTTTGATGTCAGCCCCGATGCCGCCTGCGGACACAGTTTCGGA
Source organism: Desulfobacterales bacterium (assembly GCA_049669725.1). Lineage (GTDB taxonomy): Bacteria > Desulfobacterota > Desulfobacteria > Desulfobacterales > JAFDCJ01 > JAFDCJ01. The sequence continues at coordinate 1,649 of JBATKU010000014.1, read as the reverse complement.
GAATTAACGGCCCTGTGCGCCGCCGGCTGGATCGATGAAGATGCTTTGCTGGAACTTGCGATTAAGCGGGGCCGTCTCATGGCTGAAGCCGGCGGAAACCAGGACCCACCGGACGGCGCCATGCTGGCGGTTCAGGCACCCCTGGATGACCTCGAAAATATGTTAGAAAATTCAAGCTCCGAAGTTGTTCTGGCCAATCGCAACAGCCCCGTCCAGGGCGTTTTATCCGGGCCGACCGCGGCTATTCTTGAAATCGGAAAAATATGCCGACAAAATAAAATTAATGCCATTCGCCTGCCGGTTGCGGCCGCGTTTCACAGTGATCAGGTAAAAACAGCCGCCCCTCCCTTTCATCGTGCTCTTAATAAGATAGCGGTAAATCCGACGGACGTCAGCGTATTTTCAAATACCACCGGCAAAGCGTACCCCGCCGATGCAAGCCAAACAAGGTCTCTGTTAGGCAACCATTTAACCCAGCCGGTGGATTTTGTCAGTGAGATAAAAAATTTGTATGATACCGGCGTACGAACGTTTGTGGAGATCGGCCCCAAGTCGGTCCTGACCGGACTGATTTCTGCCACCCTGCAGGATCGGGACATCAATGCCTGGGCACTGGATGCTTCAGCCGGGAAAAAATACGGGGTCGCCGATCTGGCCAGGCTGTTGGGCCGCCTTGCATCTTTGGGATATCCGGTAGCATTGCCCCAATGGGAAAACACGGGGGCAACCGTTCGAAAATCCCGTATGAATGTTCTTTTGAGCGGCACGAATTTCAGGGAACAAAGGGCAGAGGACAGAAGTCAGAAAACAGAAGGCCGGAGACAAAAGGCAGATACATTGGAATGCGGAATGCGGAATGAGGAATGTGGAATTTCGACAGGTAGTGGACAGATTACAGAGGACCGAAGACAGAGGACCGAAGACCCGTCTTCGACTGACGGCTTCGACGCGGCAGGCCGAGGACAGAGAACGCTGCAAACTCTACCACAACAACGATCCCAGCGATCTAAACCATCCAAACGACCAAACGAGCCTAACAGCAAGATGAGCATAGATAACAACAAACAATCAGGATTTATTCTGGATGCCTTGAAGGTGGTTCAGGAAGGATTGAAGTCAATGCAACATCTTCAATCCCAGACAGCTGCCGCCCACCAGAAATTTTTAGAAGCCCAAACAGAGGCCAACCGCTCACTGCAGACAATGATGCAAAATACCCAGCGCCTGGCAGAACACTCTTTGGGCCTTACATCCGAACCGTTGCAGCCGGTTTCCCCCCGGCCGTCGGGCAATGACGCCCACCAGAAATCCCCGGCTCAAGAAATGGTCAGCGCGCCGATAAATTTCGACGATATTAACGGCCGAGTGAGCCCGCCAATAATTTCTAATCCGCTGGTCGCGCCGATCATTCCTGCCGGAGAAAAGTCACCGGAAACAGCGGCCAATGGCTATGCGCAGGCTATAGAAACCCGGGACTCGGCCCCTGAAGCAACCCAACCGCCCGATCAGGTTTTGCAGGCTGTTGAAGCAACCATGCTGGCGGTTGTCAGCCAGTTGACCGGCTATCCAATCGAAATGCTGGGATTGGACATGGACATCGAGGCTGAACTGGGCATTGATTCCATCAAGCGGGTGGAAATTCTGTCCAC
>JBATKU010000013.1:0-8376 GCA_049669725.1 Desulfobacterales bacterium | reverse complement strand
CAACGGCAATCTGGTTCTGGGTGAAACCCAGACCATTCAAGCGGGCCATTATCTGGCTTCCGATATTGAACTGCTGCAATCCGGCAAACACCCCGGCAAAACCAATCTGACCGATGCCGATAATTCCCTTAATATCTTGCGCTATTTTGTAGACAAACCGGGGGCGGTTATCGTTAAACATAATAATCCCTGCGGAGTGGCCCTGGACGATTCACTGGTGGAGGCGTATCTAAAAGCCAACATGGCGGACAGGGTTGCCGCCTTCGGTGGCTGTATTGCGCTGAACCGTGCAGTGGACAGGGCCACGGCCGAGGCCATTGTCCAACAGTATGCCGAAGTGGTTGTGGCGCCTGATTTCGAACCAGGTGTTATGGATGTCTTGGCCACCAAGAAAAATCTCAGGGTGGTCAAAATCGGCAACATTGACCGGCTGCAAACTTTTGTGGGGCAACGATGTGTCGAATTCAAAAGCTTGATCGACGGCGGCATTATCACCCAATGGTCCTTTGTGCCAACCAGCCGCAGCCGGGATGATCTAAAAATGGCCGAAACCGAATACAAGGGTCAGGTTTTCAAAATTAACCGGGCACCCACTGATCAGGAATATGAGGATATGCTTTTTGGCTGGCTGGTGGAATCCGGAATTACTTCCAACTCGGTCATCTATGTCAAAGATCTGGTCACCGTCGGTATCGGTACCGGTGAGCAGGACAGGGTCGGTGTGGCCGAGATCGCAAGGGACAAGGCTTATCGCAAGCTGGCCGATCGCTATTGTTTTGAGGGTCTGGGCATTCCCTATAATGAATTAACCGACACCGAAAAAAAAGCGGAATTCGATGAGCGCGTGGCCCGGGAAAAGGGCGGGCTGATCGGGGCGGCCATGGTCAGTGATGCCTTTTTCCCGTTCCGCGACGGCGTTGATGTCGGTATCCGGGAGGGAATTGCGGCGGTGATTCAACCGGGCGGCTCCGGGAACGACTATCAATCCATTGAAGCCTGCAACGAAGCTAATGTGACCATGGTGTATACCGGCCAGAGAAGCTTTAAGCACTAGTGAGATAAAAAATCTATCTCAAATTGAGAGCAACAAACCATAAGGTTTCAGGCATAAATAGGTTTCAGGTTTCAATGGGTGTCAGAATACAGAAGACGGATGACAAACGTCAAATGAGTCGTCTTCGCTCTTTGAGCTACGGCGCGGCAGGTACCGCATTCGTCGTCGTACTCGTCCTCTATAAAAAACTGATTCACGAGGACGAGTGCGAAAAGAATCAGATTAAATCGCATGCCTACGTCCTAAGCAATTTCTTATTTCCCGCATTCCGCATCTTTAGCCGCGGCATAGTCCTGCCCTATCGGACGACGACGGGTCCAACTTCCGAATTCAGTTCAGCACCTTCGCGAACACCCCCAGCACATAGTCAATATCATCTGATGAAATATGGTAATGGGTGACGGCTCTGATGCGTCCGGGGCCTACCGGCAGCATACGGGCGCCTTTGTCATCCAGGCGCTTTACCAGTTCTTCTACCGTCATGTCTTTGTGGTCGACCTCAAAATAGACAATATTGGTATGAATCTGGCCCGGATCAATTGAAACACCGGGCATCTCCGCCAGCCCTTCAGCCAGTTTGCGGGCATTGGCATGATCGTCGGCCAGGCGATCGACCATTTCATTGAGGGCCACAATTCCTGCTGCCGCAAGTACACCGGCCTGGCGCATTCCACCGCCCAGGATTTTTCTGGCACGCCGGGCCTCTGAAATAAAATCTTGGTTGCCGCAAACCACCGAACCCACCGGCGCTGCAAGCCCCTTGCTTAAACAAAATGATACCGAATCAGCGTCGGCAGCCAATTTGGCGACCGGTACATCCAGGGCCGCAGCTGCATTAAAAAAGCGTGCCCCGTCCACATGGATTTTTAAACCATGACGTCGGGCAACATCTCCGACTGCCTTCATATAATCAATATCTATGGGATGTCCGCCGCACAGGTTGTGGGTATTTTCAAGCACAATCAGACGGGTTCGGGGAAAATGGACATTGTCCGCGCGGATGGCACCTTCAATATCAGACAAAACCAGTGTCCCATCGGGCTGGTTGGGCAGGGTGCGGGGATGAATGCCGCCCACGGCAGCCGATCCGCCCTGCTCAAAGTAGAAGGTATGGGCAAAGCTTCCCAGGATGATTTCCTCCCCCCGGCCGCAATGGGCCAGCAGGCTGACCAGGTTGCCCATGGTCCCGCTGGCCACAAACAGCGCTGCCTCTTTGCCCATACGATGGGCAGCCAATTGCTCCAGTTTGTTTACGGTGGGATCTTCTCCGAATACATCGTCACCGACATCCGCTTCAGCCATTGCCCGGGACATCGCAGCCGTCGGGCGGGTCAGTGTATCGGATCTTAAATCAACAACTCTCATAATGCATCTCCTCAATGGTCGATTTTGTCGGCTTAGTGATAACCAAAATCAATAGAGGCTGCAAGCATAAAAAATTTATAACCGTATAATTTTTTATTGACCAATTCTTGACTATTGGGGGCACATGAAGGTAAGAACTGGTAAAACCCAATCAGAATTTATTAATTGCCATTTAAGGGGGATTGATCATGTCGAAGTTATTATGGGAGCCTTCCGAAGATCAAATTAAACAATCCAACATGTACCGTTTCATGAACATTGTAAATCAAAAATTCAACCAGAATTTTAGCGACTATGCGTCCCTTTATGACTGGTCGGTTGAAAATATTGCGAATTTTTGGGAGACCATGTGGGAATTTGCGGATATTATTGCCTCCAAACCCTATGATCAGGTCATTGACGATGCCGCCAAAATGCCGGGAGCTTGCTGGTTTTCGGGTTCCAGGCTAAATTTTGCGGAAAATCTTCTTCGCTATAGGGACGAACAGGTGGCTTTAATCTTCAAAGGGGAAGGGCAGCCATCGCTTAGAATAACCTATGCCGAACTTTACGATGAAGTTGCCCGTCTGGCCAAGTCCTTAAAAGAGGCAGGTGTTCAAACCGGTGACCGGGTGGTGGGCTTTATGCCGAATATGCCGGCTTCCATTATCGCTATGCTGGCGGCCACCAGCATCGGCGCGACCTGGTCTTCCTGTTCCCCCGATTTCGGTATTAAAGGGGTGCTGGACCGCTTCGGACAGATCAAACCCAAGGTTTTATTCACGGCCAATGGATATTCTTTCAAAGGTAAAAAATTAGATTCTTTAGAGCGGATCGCCAATATATTAAAGCAACTGCCGTCCATCGAAAAAGTGGTAGTGGTTCCCTATACCGAGCAAAAAGCCGATATCAGCCGTATCCCCAATGCCGTCCATTACAATGAGTTTAAGTCACCAGAATCCGATCTCGATATCGAATTTGAGCAACTGCCCTTTGATCATCCCCTTTACATTATGTATTCATCCGGCACCACGGGTTTACCGAAATGCATGGTGCAAAGCGCCGGCGGAATTTTGATTCACCATCTAAAAGAGCTGATGCTCCACACCGACCTCAAGCGGGAGGATACGATATTTTATTTCACCACCTGTGGCTGGATGATGTGGAACTGGCTGACGAGTTCTCTGGCAGTGGGTGCCACCCTGGTGCTTTTTGACGGCAATCCGTTTCATCCCCATCCCGCCGCCCTGTGGGAGATGGCCCAGGAGGAAAAAGTGACGGTGTTCGGAACCAGTGCCGGCTATATTGCCGCCCTGATCAACGCCGGCGTCAAGCCGGCCCAAAATTATGATTTATCAGCTCTCAGAGCCGTTTTATCGACCGGTTCTCCATTATCCATCGAAGGTTTTGAGTTCATCTACCATGAGGTAAAAAAGGATTTACAGCTGGCCTCAATCGCCGGTGGTACGGACCTCAACGGATGTTTCGCTCTTGGGAACCCCATGGGTCCGGTGTATGCCGGCGAACTCCAGTGCCGAGGCCTGGCAATGGATGTCAGGGCGTTGGACGAGAGCGGCAAGGAGCTGATCAACGAAGAGGGCGAACTGGTTTGCTGCAAACCGTTTCCGTCCATGCCGATATATTTCTGGGACGATCCGGATGGCCGTAAATACCACAGCGCCTATTTCGACGTCTTTGAAAACATTTGGCGCCACGGTGATTTTGTGACGGTGACCGACCGCGGAGGTGTGGTCATGCTAGGACGCTCCGATGCCACCCTGAATCCGGGCGGTGTGCGCATCGGGACGGCCGAGATTTATCGTCAGGTGGAGCAGATGGAAGAGATCGAAGACAGTGTCGTGATCGGCCAAAACTGGAAAAATGACATCCGGGTCATTTTATTTGTCAAACTGGCCGCCGGTTGTGAGTTAACCGAGGAGTTAAAGACCAAGATCAGGCAGACAATTCGCACCAACGCTTCGCCGCGGCATGTTCCGGCCAAGATTCTGGTGACACCGGCGGTGCCCTACACCCTCAATATGAAGAAGGTTGAGCTGGCGGTTAAAAAGATCATAGAAGGCCAGCCCGTCCTCAACAAGGATGCCCTGGGCAATCCGGAGGCGTTGGATTATTATGAGGATCTGCCGGAGCTCCAAAAAGACTAAAACTGGTTTCAATACCTTCATCTTCTGCCCGATGGCGGCGTTGCGATTCAATTGAAAATGCTCACGTACTGACGTGTACGCTCCGCTTTTCAATCGAATCGCGCCTTGCCCTCGGACAAAATCTAAAGGTCTTGAAACCAGTTTACTCCTATAAAACTGGACTATTTGACATACGAATCCCGAACTAAATTTTCTTCCATAACTAAAAAGCCTTTTTACATTTAGAAAGGATGAGCGAAGCGATGCCGCAATCATATTCAATTGATCCCATTGGGGTTGTCAGGAAAAATGATGATGGTGTGCAAATTGAAATTTTTAAAAACTATGCCGAGGGGTTGCTGGGGCTGGAGGGGTTTTCCCATATTTTCGTGTTTTATTGGTTCCATCAAAACGATACTCCCGAAAAGCGTAAAACCCTCCAGGTTCATCCCCGCAAAGATCCCCGCAATCCGTTGACCGGTGTCTTCGCAACCCACTCACCGCGGCGGCCCAATCCGATTGCCCAGACGCTTTGTAAGATAGTTGCGATTACCGACCATATCATTGAGATAGAAGAAATTGATGCCTATGACGGCTCTCCGGTGATTGACCTTAAATGTTATGTACCGGCTTCGGTCGAGGATAAAGATGTCCGGCAACCCAACTGGATAAAGGTGGATCGAGAAGAGGCACGGTAGGGCGGATGTATTTATAGGGCAGAAAACAGAAGACAGAGGACAGATGACAGAGGTCAGAGAACTGAGGACAGATAACGAAGGAGAGCATTCTGAATTGTCAATCTGTCTTCTGTTCTCTGTCTTCTGTCGTCTGAGATAACCAATGCTAACCTCTCTGTCCGGACAGATCGAACGCATCACCTTCACCAACGAAGAAAACGGCTTCACCATTGCCAGGGTACTCGTGTCCGGTTGTCACGAACCGGTGACAGTGGTGGGTATCTTGATGGCGCCCACGCCGGGAGAGATCCTCGACATGCAAGGCGAGTGGTCAAACCATCCCAGATTCGGCCGTCAATTCAAGGTAAGGGAATACAATTCCAGGGTGCCGGCAACCGTTTCCGGTATTCGCAAGTACCTGGGCTCGGGTATGATCAGCGGCCTGGGTCCGGTAATGGCCGGCCGTATCGTTGATAAATTCGGAAAAGAGACTCTGGATGTGATTGACAGCCAGATCCAGCGGCTATCCGAAGTAGAGGGAATCGGTGAGAAGCGTATCGCTATGATCTCCAAGGCCTGGGAGGGTCAGAGTGAGATCCGCAACGTGATGGTTTTTTTGCAAAGCCATGGTGTCAGCTCCGGGTTTGCCTCCAAGATATTCAAACAATACGGCCATCAATCCATCAGCGTGGTGAAAAAAAATCCCTTCCGCCTGGCCACCGATATTTTCGGCGTCGGATTCGTCACCGCGGACCAGATTGCCGGCCAACTGGGTTTTGACAAAAATTCCAGGCTGCGCGTCGAAGCCGGTATTCTGTATGTCCTCAATCAATTGTCAGACGAGGGACATGTTTATTTTCCCTATAAACCACTGGTTTCCAAATGCTGTGACATCCTTGGTGTCGAGCGGGAGCCGGTAATTCAGGGTCTCGGAAAACTGTCCGTAGATCAAAAAATTGTTATAGAGGATATCCATGAAACCCTTGATGCCTTCAAAGAAAATCATAAAGCGGTGTATTTGGCTCGCTTTTATTTATGTGAAACCGGTATCGCCGATCGACTGAAAACGCTGATGACCGGGTCCAAGTCCTTGCGCGATATTGATACGAACAAAGCCATCAACTGGGTACAGGGCCAGCTGTCCATTACCCTGGCCGACAACCAGATAAAGGCCGTCGCCTGGGCTGTCGAAAACAAGGTCATGGTGATCACCGGCGGTCCCGGTACCGGTAAAACCACCCTTATCAATGCGGTCTTAAAAATCTTTGCCAGACTCAGGGCCGCCATTATGCTGGCGGCACCCACCGGCCGGGCGGCCAAACGAATGAGTGAGGCCACCGGCTTTGAAGCCAAAACCATTCATCGGCTGCTCGAATACAGTTTGCAAAAAGGCGGTTTTCAGCGCAACGCGGACAAACCCCTTGACTGCGATGTGCTGGTAATTGATGAATCGTCGATGATTGATACGGTCCTGATGTATCATTTGTTAAAAGCGGTTCCGCCATTTGCCACGTTTATTCTGGTCGGAGATGTCAATCAACTGCCGTCGGTGGGTGCCGGAAATGTTCTGGCCGATATCATTGCATCTTCTGCGGTTCCGGTGGTGACTCTGGATAAAATTTTCCGGCAGGCGCAATCCAGTCAAATCGTCGTCAATGCCCACCGGATAAATCAAGGTAATATCCCATCAATTTATGCCAGTCAGGCAACCGATCCCCGCAATGATTTTTATTTTATCGAACAGGAAGATCCTGACAGGGTGCTGGACATTATTTTGGAGTTGAGTAAAAAGCGCATTCCCCAACGCTTTGGGTTTGATCCGGTGGACGATATCCAGGTTTTAACACCAATGCACCGGGGATCCGTCGGGGCCGGCAACCTGAACCATCAGTTGCAGGCCGCTCTCAACCCCGGGGAAGGCGGCGTCACCCGCGGGGAACGATCCTACCGGGTCAATGACAAAGTCATGCAGATCAGAAACAACTATGACAAGGACGTTTTCAACGGTGATATCGGGCGGATTACGGCCATTGCCTTGGAGAGCAGGGAGGTTACCGTCACCATTGACGGCCGGGATGTGGTCTATGATTTTGGCGACCTGGATGAAATCGTGCCGGCCTATGCGGTCTCCGTCCACAAATCCCAGGGCTCTGAATATCCGGTGGTAATTATCCCCATCGTCACCCAGCACTTTATCCTGCTTCAGCGCAACCTGATATACACCGCCGTCACCCGTGGGAAAAAACTGGTGGTCATCGTGGGAAGTCGCAAAGCTATGGCCATCGGGATCAACAACAACAAAACCCGGCAGCGCTATACACGATTACGTCACAGATTGAGTCCCGCCTCAAATACTGTCAGCTTCTAAAAAAAGAGAATTACAGGCAAAACCAGGTCTGCAAAGTGCACCAAATTTTATTTTGTAATTTGATATAACAACCGTGCCCGAAACTTATAGATCTCAATAAATTCGCAACTAGCTGATATTTGGTTTTCTGTCTTGAACTCAAGGTTTGGTTCGGTAAACTTTCATCCGATCTCAGCCTAACCTAGAAAATCCCAAAATTATATAGTGCATCAGCACATCTAACAAATTACCGGGCCCTCCTAATTTTTGATTCAGGCACGAAACACAATTCCGGACCCTGCAAAATAGTGAAGATTTGCATATGAATTATGCAATCGGAGACCTCGAGCACAAAGGCAAGCAGTCCTTCATTTCGGAACATTAATTACACACCTATAATTTGCTCGTTTTACGATCCAAAAAGTATTTTGGAAATTATATTTCTATATTTTTAGAAATATGGTTGACAAGCTCTGTTTTTATGAATAAGATAGAATCATGGAAAACGAAATGGCAGCAAAACGATTGGCAGAACTCGGACACAACACTCGACTTTTGATTTTCCGATACCTGGTGAAAGTCGGTGATGAAGGTGTGCCGGTGGGACAAATCCAAAACAAGCTTGGCATACCCAACTCCACCTTGTCCCATCACATTAACCGGCTGGTTTCGGTAGGATTGATTCGTCAGATACGAGACAGCCGCACATTATATTGTGTGCCCCAATTCGAAGTTCTACAGGAACTCATAGATTTCCTTCAGGCCGAATGTTGTACTGAGGGCAAATGTGGCCCTTAGGCCCCTGCATAT
>JBATKU010000012.1:0-5985 GCA_049669725.1 Desulfobacterales bacterium | reverse complement strand
GTCTCTTTAAAAAATGAAAAAGCATTGTCTTCGCTTAAAGTAATTATCGGGGGGGCACCGTTATCATTGAATTTTTGTAAAGAAATCGGTGCCGATGCCTATGGCGTGGATGCCATGGATGCCGTCGCAAAAGTTAAGGAATTAATGGGCCTTTAAAATTACCGGTATTAGCCGTTGTCACAAATTTACAGAAGATATTTTTATAAAAGTTATTTCACCTACAGAATTACTTTTTTAAATCTCAAATCACAAAATCCAAATTACAAATAAATCACAAATCACAATTTAACAAATCACAAACGCGAATGTTTGGGTCATGGGATATTGAAATTTGAAAATTATTTGGAATTTGTTATTTGGTGCTTGGAATTTTCTAATTATATGTCGCAAATGATATTATAAGGATAGAGTGATGCCAGACCATTTTCTAGAAAAACTTAAGGAAAAACCGCTCCTATTTGACGGGGCCATGGGAACCATGCTGATGAAAGCCGGGCAGGTTTCTCTCAAAACTCCGATCCTGCTCAATCAGGATGAGCCGGACCTTGTGACCGATATTCACCGGCAATATTATGCGGCCGGCGCGGATGTGGTCATTACCAACACATTTGGCGGAAACCCTTTGAAAATGGCCCTTGACGGACTCGAGCAGCAGTTGGTTGACCTGAACCGCAAGGCTGTGAAGCTGACCCGCCATGCATGTCCGGACGGAAAATTTGTGGCGGGCGATATCGGACCCAGCGGGAAAATGATCCAGCCACTGGGGGATGTTGCGCCGGAGGAAATGCAGGAAAATTTTTTCTCCCAGGCCAGGGTGTTGATTGATTCAGGGATTGATCTAATCATCATCGAAACCATGTATTCGTTAGAGGAAGCCCTTGCCGCCGTGCAGGGGGTCAGGAAAGCCGGCGATATATTGCTGTTGGCTTCAATGACATATTCGAAAACCAAGAAGGGATTTTTTACTGTGATGGGGGAAAATGTCTCCCAGTGTGTGTCTGCCATAGCAGGGGCCGGTGCGGATATGATGGGCGCCAACTGCACCTTAAACAGCACGGATACCATCGATTTGACCAGAGAACTCAGGGCCGCAACCGACAAGCCCCTTTTAATCCAGCCCAATGCCGGCAAGCCGGTGACAAGCAAAGGTGTGACATACTACGAACAGACCCCGGCTGAGTTTGCCGTGGACGCCAGAAGGATACTTGCAGCAGGGGCTGATATGATTGGCGGCTGTTGCGGTACGACACCTGAATTTATTGAAGCGGTCGCCGAGGCTTTAAGGCAACCATGAAGGCCTCATCAACTAGTTTGACTTCTTATCCATTTTCAATTGTCATTATTAGGTTTCAGGGGTCATGGGTTCAAGCTTCAGAGGTAGAAAAAGTTCCCGCCGTCAAGCGTTTACAAGCAGTAACTCTGAACGGCGAACCCTGAACCTTTGAACCTTCTATCCCGACAGCAGTGTCTCGTCTTTGAGGGTCTGGCCGAATTTGGCGACGATTTCTGCTACGGTCAACTTCTGCTTTTCTTCCCCTCTGATATCAAGTTGAATCTTTCCCTGGTGCAGCATAACCATCCGGTTGCCATACTGGATCGCCTGTTGCATGTTATGGGTAATCATCAGGGTGGTCAGTTTATTATCCCGCACAACGGTATCGGTCAAATCCAACACCTTGGCAGCTGTTTTGGGATCGAGAGCGGCTGTATGTTCATCGAGCAAGAGCAGCTCCGGCATCATCAAGGTCGTCATCAGCAGCGTCAAAGATTGGCGTTGACCACCGGAAAGCAAGCCAACGGACTGGGTTAAACGATTTTCCAGCCCCAGGTCCAGCATTTTCAAAATTTTACTATAGCGGGAGCGCCTGCTTTTCGTGACACCCCACCTGATCCCCCGTTTTTTGCCCCTGAGTTCGGCCATACAGAGATTCTCTACAATGCTCATCTCCCCGGCGGTTCCCATGGTGGTATTCTGGAAAACACGGGCTAAATGGGATGCTCTTTTATAATCCGGTTGCCGGGTGACATCCTCATCATTGATTCGAACGGCGCCTTCATCGGGCGGATAGGTTCCGGCTATGAGATTGAGCAACGTTGATTTCCCGGCGCCGTTGGAACCGATAATCGTCACGAACTCTCCTTTTTCGACCGTAAGATTGACGGAGTCCATGGCACGTTTTTCATCCTGGGTACCGGCATTGAATATCTTGACGAGGTTCTCTAGCTCCAACATCGGTTTGGCCATTTTTTATATTCCTCTCAAGTTCAACTTTTTCTCCTTTACACCGCGAATGGCCGGGATGGCGAGGGCAATCAAGACCATCAATCCGGTGGCGATCTTCAGATCGGTTGGGGCCAGTCCTATCCGCATTCCAAAAGCAATAATGAGCCGATAGACAACCGATCCAACCACCACGGCCAGCGTCAACCTTACGACGCTCCTGGGCTTGATCAGCGCTTCTCCAATGATGATCGATGCCAGACCGGCAACAATCAATCCAATACCCATTCCAACATCGGAAAATCCCTGATCCTGAGCAATCAGAGCGCCGGATAATGCGATCAGGCCGTTGGACAAACCAAGCCCGAAAGTGGTGGCCGTATCGGTATTTACCCCCAGGGAACGAATCATTTGTTCGTTATCACCCGTGGCCCTCAGGGCCAGGCCGTACTCCGTATGCAAAAAAAGATCCATTCCTATTTTGCAGAAAAGCGCCATAAAGAGAAAGAAGAGGATGACCGGTATATCGCGGGATATATCCATATTTTCCATGGGAGTAAAAACCGTTTGCGCGGTAATCAGGGGAATATTCGCCCGCCCCATAACTCTTAGGTTAATGGAATAAAGCATCGTCATCATCAAAATCCCGGATAATAGAGAGTTGATTTTGAGCTTGGTCGCAAAAAATCCGGTACAGCAGCCGGCAATAAAACCGGCCAAGATTGCCGCCAGCGTGGCAACCATGGGGTTGGCGCCTTCCAGGATCAGTCGGGCGGCGATCGCTCCCCCCAGAGGGAAGCTGCCGTCGACCGTTAAATCAGGAAAAGAGAGGATGCGAAAAGCAAATGCAATTCCAAGAGCGGACAGTGCATAGGCCAATCCTTGCTCAAGCGATATGGGAATAATATTGAACATGTCCTGTACCCCGCGAAAAAGCCTTTCTTTCGGATTGGAAATCTTACGAAGAGCAAGGCTTTAAAAATTAAGCCACACCCCGCGGCAGGCCGCGGGGTATCCGGCTGTACGAAGAATGTTTGCGATAAGGCAGCAGGCTATGGGGAATTTAGTCCTGAAATAGACTAAATTGACGGTTTCAACGAAAAACTTTTTCCGCCATTTTTACGAATTTATCAGCAACGGTCACGTTTTGGTCCTTGGCGGCTTTTAAATTTATCCAAAGGCTGAGGTTTTCCGTCAGTCCGGATGGAACCGTGCCGGGATCCTGTCCATTAAGAACCAGGACCGCCTTTTTCCCGGCCGAATACCCTACTTGAAAATAATTGAGCCCGTATGCGGCAATCATCCCTTTCTCCACTGTGGTTGTATCGCCGCCAAACAGGGGAATATTTTTATTATTGGCAACTTTTACCACTGATTCCAGGGCCGAGACAACGGTATTGTCCGAAGTGATATAAATCGCATCGACCCTTCCCACCAGGGTTTGTGCCCCGGAATAAACTTCGGCGGAATTTGAAATCGAGACCTCAACCAGTTCCAGACCAAATTTTTTCATGGCATCGCGGGTCCAGCCGATGCTTTTCACCGAATTTGCGTCTCCGGCGTTATAGACGGTTCCCCATTTTTTGGCGGAAGGGACCATTTGATGGTACAGCTCGATTTGGCGCTCAATGGGCCAGGCGTCGGAGATGCCGGTGACATTGGTACCGGAAGGTCCCATGGTCTTTACAAGTCCGGCATCGACCGGATCTGTTACGGAAGAGTAGACAATCGGCTTGTTTTTGATCACTTTCACTGCGGCTTGCGAAGTCGGTGTGGCAATAGCATGAACCAAGTCCAAATCATCATTCTTAAATTTTTGAGCAATGGTTGTCGCATTGGCCATGTCGCCTTGCGCATTCTGATAATCGTATTCTGCCTCCAGACCAGCCTCGGCGATGGCCTTTTCGAAGCCTTGCTGGTCTGCTTCCAAGGCCGGGTGGCTGACGATTACGGTAACGCCGATCTTAAAGGTTTTTGCCATGGCTGCTCCGGGTACCATCAGAGCAAAAATCATTGCCGCTAGACCTAACCATTTTAATGTTTTTGTCATCTGTGTCTCCTTTCCTTGTTCCCTTTTGTCTTGATTAACCTCAAGATGAATTTATACCCCTATTAGTGCCGATGCCGAGAAGTTTAGGTGAATATACCCCATGTGTCAAGTCTGATTCTTGTCCGGCACCCCTCGGACCCTGGATAGGTCTAAATTATAGTGACCGCATCAGTAAGCACCACGATAGCGATTTCGATAATCGTTTCTGTCTCCTGCCGCTACAATTTGTTACAAACTGTTACACCGCAGAAAAGCATTCCTTTGCAAAGGTGGTTAATATCTATCCCAGTGGAAAGAGGTTTTACTATTATTAATAGAGCAATGTTGTTTTACAACAAAGGAGGAATCATGGTAAAAAAAGGACTGTATCTTTCACTTATTGCGTTCTTGTTCATTGGTATTGCCGGTTTTGCAGGCTGTCGGCGTCATTCGCCCTATCAAAAAGCAGAATTCATGGTGGATTATGTCTCCGAAACCCTGGATTTGAACGAAAGCCAAAAGGAGCACCTTGATCAGATCAAAGAGGAGTTGCTGGAAAAAGGAAGTCGGATGCACGCCGATAAAGCTGCCATGCACAGCGAACTAGTTTCTCAGTTACGAAGTGAAGAGATCGATCAAGAGCGTCTAAAAGCAATGGTGACTGAGCACAGGGTTAAAATGGAAGAGATGATCGACCTTGCTATCGTTAAACTGGCGGAGTTTCACAAAACCCTGACACCGGAGCAGCGGGAGAAGCTGGTGGCCAAACTGGAAAGTTTTAAAAAATGGCACGGCCATGGCTGGGAATAAATAGCGCGTTTGCGCGTTCCATGTTGCGGGTTGCGAGTATCGGGTTGCGAGTTACGCGGTTTCGGGGTGCGAGGTGCGGGTTGCGTGGTGCGCGATTCGGATAGGGAGTTGCGGGTTTCTGGTCACCCCCCTTCGCCCCTGCGGGCTTCGGGGGGCAGGCTGGTTACTTGTCACTGGAAACTAATATAAACGATATAGATATAGTTGATTGAGTTGATTAAGTTTATGGCAAGGGGTAGTTAGTCAAATAGGCTGAAATCCTTTAACCTAATCAACTATTCAACCAATCAACTGTTTGACCAATCAACTGTAAAAGTGACATCATAAACAGGAGTGGTTATTATTCTTGTCATATTTGGCTTCAAAATGAGTTAGGAGCGTTTAGCGAATATGACACGCAGAAATTTCATTAGAAAGTTACTAATTACATTGAAAGGGTGGGTGGTATTTAGCTTGATGCCGAGCATACGTTCATCGGCGGTTTCCGCTGATTCCGAAAAAGAACCGCTGCATTATAAGCCTTTAAATGGCCGTACCCTGCGTGATATAGCCCAGGCCCGGGAGCATCACGGCTCTGAAGGCTTTATCAATCCGCTTGGGCTGGGACGCCAGGGCCGGTTCTGGGAGGTCATGAAGTGGAAGCTTTTTAGTCAGAATCGGTTCAGAAAATTTTACGACGATGAACCGGTAACAACCGTAACCATCGATTGGGAAAAAGTCCAAAACCATCAAAATACTTCTATCACTTTTCTCAAGCATGCCAGCGTGGTGATCAATGATGGGGGCCGTTATATTATTGTGGATCCGGTGTTTTCTGAAATCTTCTGGTTTATCAAAGATTTTTCACCACTGGCATTTGATCCACAGACCATCCCTGAGCCGCAACATGTGCTGATCACCCATGGGCATTATGACCATCTGGACA
>JBATKU010000011.1:0-3870 GCA_049669725.1 Desulfobacterales bacterium | reverse complement strand
CCGCGCCCTTGGCGGTGTCCTTGGCAACCCTGGTGCCGCTATCTTCTTTGGTGCCATAGTCAATCGCCAATTGAATGCAGACATCCGTATCGGCCGCGGCGGCTTCTTTGCCGACATACTGTAAATGGGCATTGGGATAAAGTACCGGCCGCTGCTGCGCACAGGACCCTACCGTTAACACCATCACCGTCAGGATAAGATATTGGACAATTTTAACCATGGGATCCTCAATTTACCACCGGCTTAATTGCATAGATCCGCACTGCCGGTAATATTTTTTTTCATCACCTTTTTTACGAGACCATCTTTTCCAAAAACAATATGAACATTCCAGAATATAATTTCATAAATCTTAATTTCAATGTCGAGAACATAAATAATGCAAACTTCCCAGGTCCGGCAACAGTGCTCAGCGCCGGGCACGGACTCGCCCGGTACAACCTATATTATTGACGGGATAGAATTAATCGTGGTACGAAGTGGGCAAAGATTTTTTAGAAAACGAAAGGGATCTTTTATGATATTTTTTGCGAAAACGCTCAAGCCGATAAGCATTTTTTTGGTTATCGTATTTGTGCTGGTTCCTGCTTTTTACCAGTCTGTCGCGGCGGCCATGATCGGGACGGAGACTATGCTGACGTCGAATCGCCATCAAAGCACCCGCAGCTATCTCCATGACCTGATGTCCCGTGAAGATATCCAAAAGATACTTGTGGCACGGGGCATTTGCCCCCATGAAGCCAAAGCCCGCATCGACAGCCTGTCCGAGGAGGAAATGGAGATAATTTCGGAAAAAATCCACGATCTTCCGGCCGGCGGAGATGCAACCGGTTTTGTCATACTGGTTAGTGCGGTCATTATTCTTGTGATCATCATTGTGGAATACTTCAGCGAGGTGAAGATGTTTCCGCAGCTATCTTCAGACGAATAGCGGGGAACCGGCTATCCTAATAATTCGCCTTGATGCATACAATAATCTGATTAGATTAGACATATAACCCTGCTCAGCGGGGCCATTTAAGGTAAACTACTATTTTTGAAATAGCTTCTTTTTGCTAATACCACATTCCAAAGGGAGGTGCGTATGCCTTTCTGGCAGCGATTATCCATAACCATTGTCGCCATGCTGGCGGCCAGCTTTATCCTGGGTGTATTCTGGCGGTCGATATTTAACATTCCCTTGCCCAGTTACCTGGCCGGCATTGTCGGTGGTCTGACGGCACTGCCAATCTGGGAATTTCTAAAGAGGATTAAATCCCGTGATGAAAAAACTTGATGCCGATAAAGGGTGGTACAAAAACTACTTTATCGCCCTGGAACCCAAACTTGAGGTGGGTGGTTGTTTTACGGCCCACAATGCCGCCAGCGGATTTGGATCCGGCATTACCGAGTTTCTCGAATATGTGCAAAACCTGCCCAACTTTATGACCGCAATAAACACCGCCAGCCCGGCCGGAATTTCCATCAGCTATAAATTGAGCGGCTAGCGCCTGCCATAATATACTGAATTCTTGACGAAAATCGATTCCTATTATATAATTAACATAAACATAACCCACCAGGTTGTGTCAGATAGCCCGGCCGCGTGATACCTATATTTTATGAGCATTAAAAAATGGCAACTTTAACGCTGAAATTTAAAGATGAATTACTTGGAGACTACCAACTTCAAGACAGCTTCTCGCTGACGATGGGCCGGGCGAATAAAAATGACGTTGTTATAAAAGACCCTGTGGTTTCGGGGCATCATGCCAAAATAGATCCGGTCGGGGACCGGTTTGTTTTGATTGATCTGCAAAGCAAAAATGGAACTTTTGTCAACGAGAACCTGGTTATCACCCACTGGCTTAAACATGGTGATGTTATCAACATTGGCAATCATTACCTCATATTTAATCAGTATGGCACCCAGCAGATTTTCGATGATGATATGGAGGAGTTGGATAAAACCGTCATCATGGATACCTCGCTTCACCGCAACATGATGATCAAGAGCAATCCCACCAAAAGTATCAATGTTGTCAGATTCTGGGATAAGGGACACGACAAAGATGTGAACAGGGGCAAGCGACCAAAAGCTTCCAGGCCCTATACTGCCATTGAAAAGGTCCTGCCGGCCGTGGTTATCACCTATTTAGCCGGCGGGTTCGGCAAGGTTAAACTCAAACGGAAAATTTCAACCATCGGCAAACATCCCTCATCGGACGTGGTCGTCAAGGGTTTTCTGGTCGGGCAAACCGCGGCCACCATCACTCACAGACCCGAGGGATTATGCCTGACACATATCGGCGGTCTGGCCAAGCCCAAGGTCAACGGCAACATCGTTAGGGACCCGATCATCATCGACGACCTGTCGATCATCGAAATCGGTACGGCCAAACTGCAGTTAGAATTAGAAGATCCAAAGCTGTGAATTGGGCAAGTTATAAGGTCGATGATTCAAGGTTGGTGTTTTGGAATTTAAATTGGCCCTGTTTTTGAACCTCGTCTCGGCTTTCTACTAATTGCCCCGATAATAGATATTGTAAACTGTAACGATTGGCTCGCCTGAATCAATTTTTCCACCTTTTGGCAATTTTCAGCAATCGCTTGCTGCTTGCGGCCGACAATCCCAAATTATCTAAATTCATTTTAACCACATCGGGGGATCCGTAACCGCTGACATAACCATTTACCCGGGCGGCGGCCGTGGAGTTGATAAAATCAATCGTCCGGGGATACATGTTTTTAAATTCCGATATCAACTCCCGGTGCTGGCGCAGCTGATACTTCTGGTGGTAATCCTCGGCCAGGTAAAATTTGACAAAGGGCAGGATTTCGGTCTGAACTTTTTTATTTCGTTGCTGTTCCTCGCGTGCCAGGGTTTCCAGCGCAAGCCTTTTTTGTCCCTCATCGTGATAGAATATGGCCGACATGTATTGGCGCCGCCGGGCACGATAGGTCGGATCATGATTCTTCCAGAAAATTTCTAAAAGTTTCTCATATGAAAGACGGGCGGGGTCGTAATCGATCTGAATCGATTCACTGTGATCCCCCATGCTGCCATAGGTTGGGTATAGCGTCTCGCCGCCCGTATAGCCAACACGCGTTCTGATAATTCCGTCCATACTCCCGAACCGGGAGTCCGGTCCCCAGAATCATCCCAGGGCAAAGGTGGCGGTTTTTAGCCCCTGTGGTTGTGATGTATCCAGGGGAGGAAGTTGTGGCCGGATATCGGATGGGACTGATACTGATTCCATTTTTTTATTTTCCTTGGTTTTATTTTTAGGGTCAGAGTTGAGTTTGGGCGGGTCGCAGCCGCTAATCAACATTATGGTTCCCAGCGCGGCCATCCAAATCAGCTTGAGCATGCAACGCCGATTCAGGAAAGCGTATGTTTTAGTCCTTTGATCTTCGGTGGTGTCTGTATGGCTCATCTGGTTATATTTGATACCGTCAGAATTTTATAGTATTTTAAAGGTATTGCCTACGAGACGGATTTTAAACCTCGACGGTCGCTCAAATGCGTCTCGATTTAAATTAACCTGGTTATCTGCAAAGAACAAGTGTATTGTATTGTGTGGAAGCCGCTCCCACAGGTGTCTTTTCTTGTTATTTTGACATACCGGATAAACACATAGATTAATATAGGGGTCGAATCGAAAAAATCAAAACCTAATTTCTATCATTATGACATATTCAATTCTGATTCCGGCCCATAACGAAGAAGCGTATATCGGCAATTGCCTGCAATCGGTTAAATCCGCCGCAGATAAGATACCTGAACCGGTGGAGGTCATCGTTGCCCTGAATCGCTGCACCGATCAAACCGCCGACATTGCCGCCCGTCATCATGCCAGTATCGTCAGGGAAGACAGCAAAAATCTGGCC
>JBATKU010000010.1:0-2684 GCA_049669725.1 Desulfobacterales bacterium | reverse complement strand
CTTTGCCGGCTTCAACCTTGATGAGCATCTTATTGCTTTCGATGTGCTTGGGCTTTAATGCAATCACCTCGCTGGCCCTCAATCCGGCCGAATAGGTGGTCATCAGCATCAGGCGGTGCTTGGTATTTTTCGGGGCACAGATGATGCGCCAGATTTCTGACTGGGTCAGTACGCAGGGCAGCTTTCTTACTTTTTTGCGAGCACGATAGTCAATGGGGATGTGTTGGGCTGTCACGTTGTTGTAGAAAAATCGCAGTCCGGTCAAAACACAGGCACAGGTGTTGGGGGCATTGCCTTTGTCGTTTTTTAGATACAGCAGATAATCCTCGATCATGGGCTTGGTGATCTTTTGGGGGGATTTGTGATAATGTTTGGCAAGACCGGTGACCGCCGCCAGGTAAGCCTTTTGGGAGTGCTTGGAAAGATTTTTAAGTTCCATGGCCCTGATCATTTGCTCACGCAATTTACTCATGTCATACCTCCTCAGTTTAGGGTTAAACTGATTCGGAGGTATCTTACATGATCAGGGAAAAAGAAAAGAACAATAAAGAAGGTAGGCTGTGTAACCTAAAAAAGTTCAAAAAGGAAAGCTACCGCGAAGCGGTTTCGTAGTGCGCCCAGGATGGCGACTTATTGGCATGGTGAGAGTCCGTGTCGGTGTATGCCACAATGCCGTAGCTGAAGGCAACTGCGTCGTCGTGAGGCGGGGTGGGAAGCAGCCGGAAGCGAACTGTCGGTCCGCAGGATGACGAACTCGATTCGGCGGGATGTGATGGCGAGCCCCCTACGTTAGGGTGAAGCCTGAAAGTCACCGTACACGCTGCTGTGGCGGTAAAAGCGATGTGCGGACACATCACGTGGTTGGAGGTGGAACGACAAGAAGGTAAGTCGCAGAAAATGGGGAGACCTGCAAGCCCAGGTGAGGGATTGCAGGAGTCAGAGCCCTCATATTACCGCAGGTAACATAGCGTTGCCGGAAACCCGGGTTAGCAAAGCCTGGGAGAGGAAAGGAGGGCAGGAAGGTAGGATACAGGATGTCGGCACCGATGCAATTGACGTTTAGTTTCGCCTCACCAGTGCCCTATGCGGCTAAACGGGGGGCAAAAGCTCGCGGCTCAGGTAAATGGGCGTGGGTGGAAGCATCGGTATGGACAAAACGTATGTTGGCGGCCCTGGACAACGGGGTGAAAGGAGGAAAATGGTTCAGCCTGATCGATAAAGTATACGACCCGAAAACCCTGAAGGCGGCCTGGAAAAAGGTTGCTGCAAACAGGGGAGCAGCGGGAGTAGACAAAATCAGTATCGAACGCTTTCGAACGAAAGCATCGTTATACCTGGCGGAACTGGAAAGGGAGTTGCAAGACGGTACCTTTCATCCGGCTGCGGTCAAACGGGTACACATTCCCAAAGACGGGAAGAAAACCCGCCCCTTAGGAATACCAACCGTTAAAGACCGTATCGTTCAGACCGCTTTGAAAATGGTTTTGGAGCCTATCTTTGATAAGGAATTTCTTCCAGTAAGTTATGGCTTCAGGCCGGGTCGAGGGTGTAAAGATGCACTGCGAGAAGTTGACCGACTGCAAAAAGAAGGTTACTCGTGGGTGGTAGACGCTGATGTCAAAAGCTATTTTGACTCAATTCCGCATGATCGCCTTATGGAACGTATTAAGGAAAGGGTAAGTGACGGTAAAGTTCTTTACTTGATCGAACTTTTTCTTAAACAGGAAATACTGGAGGACATGAAACTCTGGAATCCAATCAGTGGCACACCGCAAGGCGCGGTTCTTAGTCCGTTGCTGGCAAATGTGTACCTCCATCAGCTGGATTTGGCTTTACACCAAAGTGGCTTTAAAATGGCTCGGTACGCGGATGATTGGGTGGTGCTTTGTCGAAATAAGGATGAGGCGAAAACTGCGCTTTCATTGATTCAATTATGGATTGCTGACAACGGCCTTGAGCTGAGTCCTGAAAAGACCCATATCGGCAGCAGCCTTCAACCAGGTCATGGATTTGAATTCTTAGGATATCGGTTTGAGGAAGGCCGCCGCTATGTGCGGGCGAAAAGTCTTAAACGGTTTAAAGATAAAATCCGCCTAAAGACTCGGAGAACGCGAGGCGACAGCATCGAGCATATCATATCCGATCTAAATCCAACCATCAAAGGCTGGTTTGGATACTTCAAGCATGCACATCATTACACGTTCAGCTCCCTCGATGGCTTCATACGCCGTCGCCTGAGAGCTGTCCTGAGGAAACATCAAAAGCGGCCAGGTTCTGGCAGAACTGGTAAAGATCACAGGCTGTGGCCAAATGCCTATTTCGCTGAACGTGGGCTTTTCACCATGCGCGAAGCCCTCCTATTAGCGCGCCAATCCCGATGAGGAAACCACCGACTGGAGAGCCGTGTGCGGGAGAACCGCATGCACGGTTCGGAGGGCGGGGAGGGGAGATCCTTCCCGACCCCTATCATCTCCAACATATCAGTACTTTTGAATCTCCAAAAAACTTGCGATATTCAATTTATATCACAGGTGCATTAATCCGCTAATTCAGGTTTTCCAAGATTATATATTAGACTGCGCAACCCACATTTTGGCTAAATTGTAGATTCCGGCTATAAGTTCACCATCGCCACTTCCCAATTTGCCTGTTTGATTAGCGAACGCAATACATAATCAGCATTA
>JBATKU010000009.1:0-21502 GCA_049669725.1 Desulfobacterales bacterium | reverse complement strand
GGGTAGATTACCCACGCGTTACTCACCCGTGCGCCACTTTACTAGCTTCAGCAAGCTGAAGCGTTCTCGTGCGACTTGCATGTGTTAAGCACGCCGCCAGCGTTCATTCTGAGCCAGGATCAAACTCTCCAATTGAACTATAATATGCCGTATTGCTACAGCATTTTTTTTCGGACCCGACTCATCCGAATCCACTATTTAGTTTTCAAAGATCAAATGACCGCCATTTCAGGATGACGAAAAAAGCCGTTTATTAACCGCAAAAACGGCTTGATAAATATACTAACTTGTTTGCTCTTGTCAACCTTTTTTCGACTTCCAAATCAAATTTGAAGTATCTTTTCAAGGTCTCCAAGATAACCGCAAAAGCATTATATTTATAATTTTATTTTTTCTGTGTCAAGAAAAAAAGAACACTTTTCTTATAAATAATAAACAAGCCGATGAACTTGTTTCAGGCAGGCTTTTAGCGACTCACAGACAGAGAGGTGGAAACTACATCGAGTATCAAGGTTTGTCAACTCAAAAATGTAGAATTTTGGTTTTTTTTATTCAAATATTTGGAGGCTTACCCTTTTATAGAGTCAAAAGTGGCGGTATATAACAAATGAACATCGAACACTGAACATTGAACGTCCAACGTCGAATAATGTATTAGTTCTGAACTAAAATCTTATGAAACCGCTTTTTACCGAATCTCAAGACGATTGTTTTTTCATCGTCCAGATCCTGTTCGGTAATTAATTGATCAAAAACGTCGATTCTCTGGCCGTTTACATACGCGCCCCCCTGCTGGATGAGCCTTCTGGCTGCACCGTTGGAATCAGCCAGTCCGGCATCCCGAAACAGCTTAAAAGCGGGTATGCCGGCTTTTAATGCTGACGCTTCCACAAAGGAATGGGGAACGCTGACATCGCCAAGACCTGATTCGCCCCTGGGTACCGAACTCGAAGCTAGAATGTGGCCCGGAATCGTGCGACTGCCAAACATGCTGGCAGCGGCCTGATAGGCTTTAAGCGCCTCATCTCTTCCATGGGCCAGCAGGGTAGCTTCAAAGGCCAGAACAATCTTGGCGCTGTTCAGCTCAGAACCTTCGAGGGTGTCAAGGGCGCGTATTTCATCCATGGGTAAAAAGGTAAAAAGCGCCATAAATCTGGCAACGTCCCGATCATCGGTGTTGACCCAGTACTGATAATATTCATAAGGGGGAGTTCTTTCGGGATCCAACCAGATAGCCCCTTTTGCCGTCTTACCCATCTTTTCGCCGCTGCTGGTCGTAATCAGAGGGAAGGTGACTCCGAAGGCTGTCTGCTGCTGCATCCTACGTATGAGTTCAACCCCGGCTACGATGTTGCCCCACTGATCACTGCCGCCCATCTGAAGCCTGCATCCCTGGCTTCTGGATAACTCCAGAAAGTCATAGGCCTGCAGGACCATGTAATTGAATTCAATAAAACTCAAACCGTCTTCAGAATCGAGGCGTATTCTACAACTTTCAGCTTTAATCATGCGATTGACGGAAAAGTGGCGCCCGACATCCCTCAAAAAAGAGATATAGCCCAGCTTGGTCAACCAGTCGGCATTGTTAAGCATGATAGCCTTGCCGTCACTGAAATCAAGAAAATGGGAAAGCTGTTGCTTAATACCCATCGCATTTTCTTCTATGGCTTCCGGCGTCAGCAGTTTGCGCATCTCGGTTTTCCCGCTGGGGTCTCCGACCAGGCCGGTGCCGCCGCCGACCAGGGCAATGGGGCGATGTCCTTTTCGTTGCATATGCGCCAGGGACATTATCGGAACCAGGCTCCCGATATGCAGACTGGATGCTGTGGGGTCGAATCCGATATAGCAGGTTATATTGCCCTGATCGATATAGTCATACAGTTCCTGATCGTGGGTCGTCTGTTCAACAAACCCCCGCTCTTTAAGCTCATCAATTACGTTTCCCATTCTCGCGCTTTCCTCATCTGTTTTACCGATAATCTATTCCCGCCGCTATCGTAAAAATTAGGCATCTATGGGTGGTTTCAGGTGTCAGGTTTCGGGTGTCAGGAAAAAAGAGGGAACAAAAGATAACTGCATCTGATTCACTCCCCCAATAACCTTATCGCATCTTGTTGCCACTGAGCAGGGGTGGTCTCTGTGCCTGCCGGGATCAGATTATCCCAAATATGGTCGGCACGCAGGCCGACCCCAAAGATTTGCGTCGTTCCTGAAACCTGACACCTGACACCTATTTGTTGGCGTATTCCACGGCCCTCGTCTCCCTGATCACCGTAACTTTTATCTGACCGGGAAACGTGAGCGACTCTTCAATCTTTTTGACAACATCGCGACTGAGCAAAATAGATTCTTCATCGGAAATCTGGTTACTTTCGACGATCACTCGAAGTTCTCGTCCGGCCTGTATGGCGTAAGTATTCGCCACGCCTTTGAAGGAATTAGCGATATTCTCAAGATCCTCTAACCGTTTGATATAATTTTCCAACAATTCCTTACGAGCGCCGGGCCTTGCGCCGGAAAGCCCATCAGCAGCCTGAACCAGCAACGCATACACTGACCCCGGCGGCACATCTTCATGGTGGGCGGCAATCGCATGCACAACTTTAGGGGATTCGCCGAATTTTTTGGCGACACTGGAGCCGATAACGGCGTGCGGACCTTCGACTTCATGGTCGATCGCCTTGCCGATATCATGCAACAGCCCCATGCGTCTTGCCATTTTGACATTTAATCCCAATTCGGAGGCCATAATTCCTGATAAAAACCCGACTTCAACCGAATGCTGTAAAACATTCTGAGCATAACTGGTTCGAAACTTTAACCGGCCCAGGAATTTTATCAATTCAATGTGAATACCATGTACGCCCAGATCAAAGGCCGCCTGCTCCCCGGCTTCCTTTATGGCCATATCAACTTCCTGTTCCACCTTCTTAACCACGTCCTCAATGCGTGCCGGATGGATCCTGCCGTCGGAAATTAATCTCATCAAGGAAAGACGCGCAACCTCCCTCCGAACCGGATTAAATCCCGACAGAATAACTGCTTCGGGCGTATCGTCGATGATCAAATCAATTCCGGTGGCTGCTTCCAGCGCTCGAATATTGCGTCCTTCACGGCCGATAATTCGGCCTTTCATTTCGTCGCTGGGCAATTGGACCACCGAAACGGTTCTTTCGGCCACAAAATCTCCAGCATATCTCTGAATCGCCGTAGCAAGGATCTTTTTTGCCTTTTTATCGGCCTGCTCCTTGGTTTCATTCTCTATTCTTTTTATAAATTTGGCGCCCTCATGGCGAGCCTCGTTTTCCATGGCCCGGATGAGCAACTCCTTGGCCTGGTCCACCGTCAAACCGGAAATTTTTTCAAGTTGCCTTTTTTGCTCCTCAATCAGTTCGTTGTAAGTCAACTCCTTGCGTTCGAGCTTGCCCTCACGCTTGTTCAGATGCCTTTCTTTGCGCGTTTGCTCCCGCTCCCTGCGTTCGAACTGCTCAATCTTGCGATCAATACTTTCTTCTTTCTGCAGCAACCGGGCCTCTCTCTTTTTTAATTCCGCCCGGGTATCCTTGGTTTCGGCATCAAACTCACTTTTTAATTTAAAAAGCCTGTCCTTTACCTCCAAATCGGCTTCTCTTAGAAGCGTTTCCGCCTTTTTCTTGGATTCTTCGGTAAACCGGACTACTTCTCCTTCAGTCGCCTTTATTTTCTGGGTCATGATTCTGCCCTTGACCCAGTAGGCGATCAATAAACCGGCAAAAAAGCATCCGATGCCGATCAATATACTATAATCATTCATTATATTTCTCCCCGACTAGCAAAGAACTGTTGTCATCGCTTTGATCGCTCTTTTTATCAAATCGATTCGTAATGAGAAAACGGGGGATAAGGTATCTGTGGATTCAATATGAGGGAAGCGCCGTTGAAAACATCCTGCCATCCGATGGATTCCGGGCAAGGGAGAACCCCCGCCACAATGCCGTGTTGGCAGGTCTTTGAACCTGGGGTTCAAAGTGGGCACCGTTTAGCTTCTTTAGGCTTTTCTGAACAAGCAGAACATGCACACCGAAACCAGGGAAGGCTCCCATCGTAATAGCTGTTGGATCAAAGAATATCTTCCAATCACGTGCATGGCAGGGGCAACAGATTTTCGTCTGTTATTCAACTTCCTTCACCTATAACCCTGTAAATGAATCCCGGAAAGACCGCTGAAGGAATCGGATGAGCTATGCTGGTATAGGTATAGGGAAGGTATTTTTGCTTATTTATGAATCACATAGGTCCAAATTCAATTTTTTGACCTGGAATTTCCATCACTGCACATTGTTATCCAATGTATGAATCAATTTCGAAGTTCTATTTGTAACATCTCGCATCAACTTAGAATAATTCCTCTTCAGCTCCATATGTTCATTGGCAATATTCAGTGCAGCTATCATTAAAATGGCTAATTTCGAAATATTTGATGATTGACCGGACTGCTGATTCTCAACCCGAGTCACTTCTCTGACCAGAAAATCAGCAACTTCCTTTTCCTTGGTTACTTCTGAATTGGCTTTAAACGTATGCGGTTGTCCAAAAAGCTCTATGGTTACAGTTTTTTCCAATGGCTATTGACTTTTCCCTTCCGGTACCCATACCGTGCTGACCATACACAAGATTAGTCAGAAATCTCATCAATTCTGGTCAGCAAACCGTCAATTTTTGATCGGATCAAGGCCTTCTCCTCAGCGTAACTTCTTTCCGCCTCAACCTTACCTTGAATCTCCTCCTCTAAGCTTTTAATTTTTAATTTAAGTTCTAAATTGGCTGCCTCGTGGGCTTTGCTAATTTCGATTAATCTTTCAACTTTTTGCTCAATTTCTTCGAATTGTCTGAAGACCGACGCATCATTCAATATCCGTACCTCACCCTAAAATTAGTTCAATATAATCTGTAATATATCAAAAAGTCAAGAAATAATCCGCATCCGTTTTTTCATGATCTCATCCACTAATTCCAGATCCTGGCAGGTGTTGATTCCCAGAATTTGCTGACAATCAGTGCCGATTTGAACCCCTATTTTCTTTTTGTCCCGGTAGCCAATTCCCATGACATCGGTGAGGTATAATTCACCCTGGGCGTTGTCGGATCTGATTTTCGGCAGGGCCTCCAGCAGGAATCGTTTTCGGATGCAATAAATGCCGGTATTTATCAGGTTAATGGCCTTTTGCGCCTCTGTTGCGTCGGCTTCTTCAATGATCCCGGTAACCCCCAAGTCTTCATCCAGCACAACCCGGCCATAACCATAAGGGTCGTCCAATTCAATCGCAAGAAGTGAAATATCGCGGGTATTATCCAAGTGGTCCTCCACCAGACCGATTATCGTTTCGGATTGAATAAGGGGCACATCCCCGCATAATATGACCACTTCTTCACAATGATCAGGGATATGTGGTAAGGCGCATAATACGGCATGGGCCGTTCCGAGCTGTTTATCCTGATGGGCAAAAATCAATTCGTCGGTTTCAGACAGGCATTCCCGAACCGCTTGGGCCTGGTGTCCTATGACCACTATCACGTTAGCACCGGCAACTTTTCGTGCGGCATCAACAACATAGATAATCATGGGTTGGTTGGCTATTTCATGAAGGACCTTGGCTTTATCGGATTTCATGCGGGTCCCCATGCCAGCTGCCAAGATCACGACAGCAACCTTATTCATCATATGTGACTCCTTGCCTTCTGTCTGATTATCAATCATATTAGACGTTGGAGTACTGGAGTGCTGGATTAATGAAAAAAGCTGCTTCTTCCTCTACATCGAACACTCCAATACTCCAGTACTCCCAGTACAAGAACGGATGGAAACGCAAAATCGCTTTGAGTCGCTAAAATGCGACAGCATCCCGTGCATAACAAAAAGGGTAAACCAACAAAATTGGTTTACCCTAGATTATACAATATTCCCGTCAGGTGTAAACGCGAAAAAGGCCTGGATCAAGTCAGGGGCTTCGCCCCAATTGGAATGCTGGAATATCCGAGACGTTTATTAAAGTCCGGCTATTCTTATGCGCACCACCGCTCGATCAAGGGCTGCTTTGGCCCGGGCGATATCGACCTTTTCCTTGGCACGGTCTGCGGCCAGTCTCTTTTCAGCCCGCTCCATGGCTGTTTTGGCCCTCTCCGGATCAATATCTTCCATTTTTTCAGCCGACTCCGCCAGTACCGTAACTTTGTCCGGAAGGGCTTCAGCAAATCCGCCGCTGACGAAAACATACTGGTCCTTGCCGCTTTCATCCCGGTAGTGGATTGCACCTGTTTTTAATGATGTCATAAAAGGTGTATGACCGGATAGCACACCAAATTCACCAGAGCTGCCGGGCGCCATAACAATTTGCGTCATTTCGTTGACAACTTCCTTTTCCGGGGTAACGACTTCTAATCTGATATTTTCAGCCATATCTGTTCCTCAAAGAACCTTGTTAAGCATTTTATAACAAACTTTTTCAAACCCATCACTCAGTAGGATCATTATTCCAGTATTCCACTGTTCCATTATTCCAGGGTTGAATCTAAGGCTCAGGCTATAAAGGCTCCCTCCATTTTAATCGTATGTTAAAGAACCCGAAGTCTTTGGCTATTCAGCCGACAGCTTCTTGGCTTTTTCAATAGCGTCCTCGATGCCTCCCACCATATGAAAGGCCTGTTCCGGGAGGTCATCGTGTTTGCCTTCGATGATCTCTTTGAATCCTCGGATGTTATCTTCAATTTTTACATAGGCACCGGGCGTGTTGGTAAAAACTTCAGCAACGTGAAAAGGCTGGGACAGAAATCTTTCCAGCTTTCTTGCCCTGGAAACCGTGATCTTGTCTTCATCCGCTAATTCATCAATTCCCAGGATTGCGATAATATCCTGCAGTTCCGTATATTTTTGTAGGATTATCTGCACCTGGCGGGCAACCTGGTAATGCTCATCCCCGATATAGGCCGCATCCAGAATTCGGGAAGTCGAATCAAGCGGATCCACCGACGGATAAATACCTTTTTCAACCAGTTTACGGGAAAGTACCACGGTACCGTCAAGGTGGGCAAAGGTGGTGGCAGGTGCCGGGTCCGTCAAGTCGTCTGCGGGCACGTAGACGCACTGAACGGCCGTGATTGACCCTTTGTCGGTCGAGGTAATCCGTTCCTGCAGTTCCCCGAGGTCGACTGCCAGGGTCGGTTGATAACCAACCGCCGACGGCATACGCCCGAGAAGGGCTGAAACTTCTGATCCGGCCTGGGTAAAACGGAAGATGTTATCGATGAAAATAAGAACATCCTGTCCCTCGACATCACGGTAATATTCAGCGGCGGTCAGAGCGGACAGCGCCACCCGGGCCCTTGCGCCGGGAGGTTCAGTCATTTGCCCGTAAATCAGCGCCGCTTTGGGGAGAACGCCGGCTTCTTTCATCTCATGGTAAAGGTCATTGCCTTCACGGGTCCTTTCACCGACGCCGGCGAATACCGAAATACCGCCGTGCTGCAAAGCGATATTGTTGACCATTTCCATCATAATAACGGTTTTACCGACACCGGCGCCGCCGAAGAGGCCCATTTTTCCACCACGGGGAAACGGGACAAGCAAATCGATAACCTTAATGCCGGTCTCAAGTACCCGCACGGTCGTATCCTGCTCCGTAAATTTGGGGGCTTCACGATGGATGGGCATCATTTTTTCCTGACTCACCGGGCCCAATCCATCCACCGGCCGGCCGACCACGTTGAGGACGCGGCCAAGTCCGGCTTCGCCCACAGGCATCATAATCTGTTTGCCGGTATCTTTTACCTGCTGCCCTCTCACCAGACCGTCGGTTACATCCATGGCAATGGTCCTGACCACATTGTCACCCAGATGCTGTGCGACTTCAACAACCAGATTGTCCTCTTCATCATTGATTGCCGGGTTGGTGATATTAAGTGCCGTATAGATCGTCGGCAGATTGCCCTGCTCGAATTCTACGTCCACAACAGGCCCCATAACCTGCGTAATTGTCCCAATGTTTTCTCCCATCTATAGACCTCCAATTACATTTTTTGTACCCGCTAGCGGCGGGACGATTTCATTTTCCATATAGTCGTTGAATGTCGTCCCGCAGCATGGAATATTGGAATGTTGGAAAATTGGAAAATTGAGTATAGAAGGAAAGTATCTAATATTATCTGATCTAAATCCGTCAAACCCATTATTCCATCATTCCATTGTTCCACTATTCCGATGGGGACGAAGTCCCTATCAGCATTTATCCTCTAAGCGCCTCGGCACCGCCGACGATGTCCATCAATTCTGCCGTAATGGTGGCCTGGCGGGCTTTATTATATAGCAGTGTTAAATTTTCGATCAAATCGTTACATGCGCTGGTGGCATTGTCCATGGCAGCCATGCGGGCAGCATGCTCGCTGGTGGACGTTTCCAGCAAACAGCTGTGCAACTGTACATGTACACTTCTTGGCAGCAATTCCCCCAAAAGACTGTCAGGTGACGGTTCACAAATGTGCTCCGCCTGGTATTCTCCGGTTTCCGCCTGGGCCTCATCATCTTCGGTTTCAATCGGCGGGATCGGAAGCAGCTGTTTTACCATTGGGACCTGTCGGCCCATACTGATAAATTCAGCGTAGATTACATAGACCTCGTCATAGTCTCCGTTGAGATACCCATCAACAAGCTTACGCCCGGCGGTGGCGGCCACATTGAAGCTGAAGGTGGTGCCCACAATGCCGATATGCTCTTCGGCGATCGGGTATTTGTTTTTCCGGACCCAGTCGCGTCCCCGTTTTCCGAAATTGGTAAAGGAAATTTCTAGGGTGTCACCTTTTTTATCCTTTACAAAGGCCTTCGCTTTTTCAACCAGGTTGACGTTGAAGCCCGCGCACAGCCCCCGGTCTGAAGTACATAAAACCACATGGATTTTTTTGACTTCCTCACGCGGTACCAGCAGAGGGCTGGCTTCATCCCCGGACTTCTGGGCCAGACTACCCAACACCTCCGAGAATTTGCTGGCATAGGGGCGAAAATTTTCCATATTCGTCTGGGCGCCCCGCAATCTCGAGGTGGCCACCATATTCATGGCCTTGGTGATCTGCTTGGTCTTCTTTATCGCGCCAATTTTATTCTGGACATCTTTTAAGCTTGCCATACTGATTAACCTTCTGATCGTTATGATCGTTGTGATCGTTATGTCCGTTAGTATCGTTTGAAGCAGTTCTATCTAATCCGAGATTCCCTCAACGATCTTAACGTTCTAAACCTTCTTAACGCTCTAATCCGCTACTTGATCGTGTCCTTAAACTCCTCACCGTAGGCATTCAGGGCTTCAGCCATTACTTTGTCCAGGTCATCCGAGAAGGCTTCTTTTTCCTTAAGCTCGGAAAAAATTTGCGGATATCTGTCCTCGATAAATGAGTACAGCCCGGCTTCATATTTGGCAAGGACACCGACCGGAAGCTCGTCCAGATAGCCTTTGGTTCCGGCATACAGAATGCTGACCTGTTTTTCCATTGGCAGCGGCTGATACTGGGGTTGCTTCAGGATTTCAACCAGCCGTTGCCCGCGCGTCAGCTGTCTTTGGGTAGAGGCATCCAGGTCACTGCCAAAAGCGGCAAAGGCTTCCAGTTCTCTAAACTGGGCCAGATCCAGCCGCAGGGTACCGGCCACCTGCTTCATGGCTTTTACCTGGGCGGCACCGCCGACCCGGGATACGGAAAGACCGACATTGATCGAAGGTCTGACACCGGCGAAAAACAGGCCCGGTTCAAGATATATCTGACCGTCTGTAATCGAAATAACGTTGGTGGGGATATAGGCCGAAACGTCACCGGCCTGGGTTTCAATGATCGGCAGGGCGGTCAAAGAACCGGCGCCAAGCTCGTCATTCAATTTAGCCGCACGCTCAAGCAGACGGGAATGGTTGTAGAAAATATCGCCCGGATAAGCTTCCCGGCCCGGCGGACGTCTCAGCAGCAGGGAAACCTGCCGGTAGGCAGCCGCCTGCTTGGAAAGATCGTCATAAATAATCAGGGCATGCTGGCCTTTATCACGAAAATATTCTCCCATGGCACAGCCGGCATAAGGGGCAACATACTGCAGGGTCGCCGGATCACTGGCACAGGCCGATACGATGGTGGTGTATTCCATGGCGCCGTGTTTTTCCAAGACGGCATGGACCTGGGCAACCGTAGATTGCTTCTGACCGCAGGCCACATAGATGCAGTAAATATCGGTATCCTTCTGGGCAATAATGGCATCAACGGCGCAGGCGGTTTTACCGATCTGGCGGTCGCCGATGATCAACTCCCGCTGGCCTCTTCCCACCGGTGTCATGGCGTCAACCGCCTTTAAACCGGTGTAACACGGTTGGTGCACGCTTTTTCGAGCAATAACACCCGGGGCCACCATTTCAACCCGGCTAAACTCTTTGGCATCAATCGGGCCTTTGCCATCCAACGGCTCACCAACCGCCGAGACAACCCGACCAAGCACGGCTTCACCAACCGGCACCTGGGCAATCTTGCCGGTGCGTTTGACCATATCGCCTTCTTTAATGTGGATATCTTCGCCCATGATGGCGCAGCCCACATTGTCCTCTTCTAGGTTCAATACCAGCCCCAGGATCCCCCCCGGAAACTCTACAAGCTCCAGGGCCATGACCTTCTCAAGGCCGTAAACGCGCGCGATACCGTCACCAACCGACAAAACGACACCTGTTTCGCTCAGCTCAACTTCCTTGTCGTAATCCGTAATCTGTTCTTTGATAATTTGACTGATTTCTTCTGCTCTTAGTTCCATTAGACACCCTCACCCCTTTTTAATGATTCTCTCATATTGAGTAATTGTGTTTTAATACTCCCATCCAGAACAAGATCACCGATGCGAGTCACAATACCGCCTATAAGGCCTGGATCCTGTTCAACTTCAAGAATAATATCTTTACCTGTCTTGTCCGACAGGGTCTTGCGAATTTTATCGACCGTCTCCGATGACAGCTCGGTCGCCGAAACCAGACTGGCCCGTGCAATGCCTTTTAATTCATCGGCCAGCTTTTGATAAAATTCATTGATACTGCTCAAATAAACAAACCGCCCCTTATCGAACAGCAGGGTTAGAAAGGATTTCATAACCCGCGAAAGGGCCAGTTTCTCTATGACGGCCTCCAGAACCTTTTTACGCCCCTCGGCATTGTAAAGAGGATTGTTGACGGCCTGCCCAAGAGCCCCTTCCTTTTCGACTAAGGCACTAAAATCTTCAAGTTCTTGCCGGTAGGTATCGATTTGGCCGTCTTCTTTTCCGATCAGCAAAAGTGCCTTGGCATAACGCCTTGCAATTGCGAAATTTTTCATCCTGCCACCACCTTGGTCAGATATTCATCAACAATTCTATCTTGATCTTCGCCCGTAAATTTGCTTCTTATAATATCTTCAGCCTTTGCCAGTGATTTTTCGAAAATCTCTTTTTGCAGCTCTAATTTTGCCTGTCCAAACTCATGTTCAATATTGCGGCGGGCTTGAACCTGCAGCTTTGCGGCGGAGGCTTCAGCCTCCTTTAATATTCTTGCTTTGGCCTCGTTGCCCTGACGAACATAATCATTGACGATTTTCTCAGCCTCTTTTTCCAGCTGGGCCAGTTTTTCATTGTATTCGGCCAGCTGTTTTTCCGCTTCGGCCTTCTGAGCTTCCAGGTCGTCGAGCTGTGCTTTGATCCCTTTGATGCGGGAGCTGAGCGCCTGGGACAATGGTTTGCGCAAAACAAAAACAAGCGCCACCACCAGTACCGCAAAATTCATCACCCGGAAGGTATCCGTCGATACCCATCCCTTGGTACCGCCTTCACCGGATGCGCATAAGGCCGCTGAGATTGAAAACGCTAAAAACAACAGGACATATAGGATGATAACCGCTATATTTTTCTTCAAAGGATGCGAATGGCCGGTACTGGAAATCTTCATCAAACAGCCCTCCCCAGAATTTTTTCACTGATTTGATCGGCAAAACTATCGACTTCTTTTTGCAGGCTATCTCTTGCAACTCCGGCCTCTTTCTTAATTTTTTCAAGAACTTGCGCTAACTCTGCCTGGGCTTTCCGGTTGATGTCGGCAATAATGGATTTTTCTTCATCGGCCGCTTCCTGCACCAAAGCATTCTTTTTTTCAACGCCTCTTGACCGTGCTTCTTTTACCCCCGCTGCAAAAGCCTCATCTTTTTCCAGGGCATCTTTGGTGGAAGTTTCAATCGAAAGCTCAAGACCATCAACTTTCTCTTTTCTCTGGTGCAAAATTTTACGGATTGGCTTGTATAAAAGCAGGTTCAGCACCCAAATGGTGAAAACGAAGTTGGCAATTTGAATAAAGACGGATCCGTCGGGGGTGACGGTTACCCCGCCTCCGCCGGACTCACCGCCGGAGCCAAAGGCGTGCAGGGGAAATATAAGACAAATCAAAGCTATCAAAAACAGCAGAAGCGGAAAACCTTTCCGGTGAATACCAGAAATTTTCATAAAAAAACCTCCATCAACAATTATTGAGCAATTATAGCGGTTGCCGAAAAAATGTTCCGTCATTCGAACGTTTTTTCTACAACCACTTATACCACCCTACCGTATTGCGGAACTTATTTTTGAAAAGCGGTATAAATCATAAGAATGATGATATTTTCCCTGTTAAAGAAGCGGCGTGACTGCGGCGGTCTATATCATCTGACATATTTGGTTGTCAAAGGTTTTTTGAAAATTTTTATTGTCTGGTATCTAAAAAGGGCCGGGGAGGTAAGTGGTCTGGATTGTTAGAAAAATATAGATACCTCAACTACCTGTCCAGGGTGGCAAAAACACAACCGCCCTGGCTTGCCAAGAGTTGTCGAGGAAAATTGATCTGGTGAATTTTGATCTTATAGCGGTTGTCAAAAAACCGTCCCGCTATTTTTCTTTTGGTTTTTCACTCTGCGGTTGATTCTTTACAAAAAATACGGGTTTCACGCTCTTGTCCGGCTGGGCCTGCATCACACAATTTCCATTAAAAACACCACCCGGCTCAATGGAGATCACCGGCGCATGTATATCACCTCCGACTCTCCCCGGGGGGTAGACTTCAACACGTTCCTTGGCATCGATGGTGCCGTTGAGCTCACCCATAATTACAGCCACATTGACAAACACTTCGGCGTTGACAACGGCTTTTTCACCGACAACCACCGTGCCACTGTTGCTGGAAATTTTGCCCTTAACCGTACCATCAACTCTTATGGTCCCCTTAAATTCGATGTTACCGTCAATACTGGCATCAGCGCCGATAAAGGTTGAAATTCGATCCGATCCTTTTTCTTTCTTCATGATATTTGCCTATCCTTCCCGAAAATAAAATATTGATGAATTTGACTTTTAACGAATTCATCAAGCTTGATTTCAACTATATCATTCCAGCATAAACCGCCGCATGCTTACATTCATCAGTAAACCAATACCGATGGCGGTTGTCAATACCGATGATCCGCCATAACTGACCAGCGGCAGCGGCACACCAACCACCGGCATCAATCCCATGGTCATACCGATATTAATAATTACCTGCCAAAAAAACATAGAGGTGATTCCAACTGCCAGAATAGTCCCAAAGGGTTCCCGGCATCCCTGGGCGATGTTGAGGCCCCAAAATATCAACAGCAGAAACAAAAGAACAATCACAACAGAGCCAATAAAACCCCATTCTTCAGCCAGAACGGAAAAGATAAAATCGGTGTGTTCTTCGGGAAGAAAGGACAGGGCATTCTGGGTGCCCTTCAAAAAACCTTTGCCTGAAATCATTCCTGAACCGATGGCAATCTTGGATTGTATAATATGATACCCTGCTCCCAGCGGATCCAGGTCCGGATCCAGAAAAACCAGAATTCGCCGCTGCTGGTATTCCTTTAAAAAAAACCAGACAAGGGGGACCACAGCTGCACAGGATACAAATAAATAAATAAACGATCGTCTCTCAATTTTTACAAATACGGTGATCGACCCGGCAATTAGCAAGATCAGCCCGGCCGTGCCTAAATCTGGTTGTTTGACGATCAGGATAAAAGGGATGAAGGTCAGAATAGCGGGCCTGAATAGTTCTCTCAGAGTGTGACCTCTGGTGTTGGCATCTTTTGAATAATATCGGGCAAGCGCAATCATAACCGCTATTTTGGCCAACTCTGAAGGCTGCACGGATATCGGCCCCAGTATCAACCAGCGCCTTGACCCGCCGACATATTTGCCAAAAAAAAGGACCCAGAGCAGCAAAAGGATACAGCCGATGTAAAGTACCTGCCCCCAGCGGTCCAGCAGTTTATAGTTAATCGAAAAAGAAACTGTCATGGCAACCAGGGCGGTTGAAAACCAGACAAGCTGCTTGTAAAAAATGATCTTCTGCGGTTCCGGCGTTTCGGCGGTAACGGCACTGTAGAGTGTAAACAACCCAATACCGCCAATTATACTGGCGAGACCCAGCAGCCCCCAATCGAAATATTGTAAGAGTCGTCGGTCAAACAATGTTGCTCACGCTCCGGTTACTGGTTTCTTGTTTCTGGTTGCTGACCACATTCGCTACCTTCTAGTTGCTGGTCACTGGTGTCTTACCTGGAGTTGGTTGCTATGGCCCCTTGATACTGGATTCTGGATACTCGATTCTCGATGACATTCTGAGTGGTCCGAAACGCAGATCATCGAGTATCGAGCATCCAGGATCGAGAATCACGGCTCATCAGCTACCAACAGCTATCCGCTTCCACCCTCAGCGGCGATATCTCGGTCCTGCGCCATTTGATCGGCGTCCCACGATTTTCTCAAATAAGTCTTGATGAGTTCCCTGGCTACAGGCGCTGCAGCGCCGGAACCGTGCTCACCGTGTTCAACCAGGACCGCCACAGCAATTAATGGATTTTCAGAAGGCGCAAAGGCAACAAACCAGGCGTGGGGCCTGTGATGGGCCGGCCGGTCCTCTTCCGATCGGGCGTCATCCTTTTTGCGACTGATAACCTGAGAAGTCCCCGTTTTACCGCTGATTTCGATATCCGCCAGACGGCTGCCCCGAGCTGTACCGTGGTCGCTGTTCACTACGGCCCAAAGGCCGTTTTTAACAAGTTTCAGGGTTTGCTCACTGACCGGCACCTTCCCGATCACCTGGGGTTCACTTTGATGCAAAATGCGACCATCCGGAGTTTTAATCGCCTCCAGTATGACCGGTTTGTATCGTGTTCCACCATTGGCAATGGCTGCCGTCATCCCCACCATCTGTAGCGGCGTTGCCAGATTAAATCCCTGTCCAATGGCAATAGACAGGGTTTCTCCCTCCTGCCAGGGGACTCCGGTACGCCTCTTTTTCCAGGCTGCTGTCGGTATCAATCCTTGGGCTTCTTTGTCCAGATTAATTCCGGTGGGTGCCCCCAGACCGCATGCTTTGGCATACCAGGCCAATCGATCAACTCCCAGCAACTCGCCGACCTTATAAAAATACACGTCGCAGGACTCGGTTAGTGCTTTGTGAATCTTTACCTGTCCGTGACCGCCTTTTTTCCAGCAGCGATAAGTGCGATTGCCAAATCGGTAGAAACCAGGACAAAATACTTCTGTATTCTCATCGATTACGCCTTCCTCCAATCCGGCTAGGGCAGTGATAATTTTATACGTAGAACCGGGCGGATATTCACCCTGAATGGCTTTATTCTCCATGGGACGGAATGGATTGGAAATCAGTGTATCCCATTGATCATGGGACATGCCTATTGCAAAGTAGTTCTGGTCGAAGGAAGGACTGCTGGCTAAGGCCAAAATTCGGCCCGAGCCTGGTTCCATGGCCACCGCAGCCCCGGCAACGCCTCTCAGGAGTGACTCGGCCTTTTTTTGCAAAACATGGTCAAGGGTCAAATGAATATTTTGGCCGGGTTTGGCTGCAACCGTTTTTAATATCCGCACCACCTGACCATTGGCATTGACCTCGACCTGGCGCCCGCCGCGTGTTCCGCGCAAATAATTCTCGTAAGCCTTTTCAGCACCGAATTTGCCAATGAAATCGCCTCTGCGACGTCCCGGATATTTTTTACCGGCAAGTTCTTCGGGGCTGATTTCGCTCAAATAGCCGATAAGATGGGCTGCATCCTGAACATTAAGGTAATGTCTTCGCAGCTTAACATTAACGGCGATACCGGGAAGATGGTATTTGTGCGCTTCAATGGATGCCAGGGCATTGCGGCCGATATCCTGCTTTAGCAAAATTGGCTTATAAGCGGAGACGCCTTTGCTGGTGGTTAGTTTCAGCATTAATTCCTCATCCGAAACATTGAGGTGTTCTGAAACTTTTGCGATGGTTTCTTCAACCTTTCCGGCATCTTTTAGCGTAATACTGACATCAAAAGACGGCCTGTTCTCTACCAGGACATAGCCATGGCGATCGAAAATCAGCCCCCTGGGCGGATCAATGCTTTGAAGTCGAATCCTGTTATTGAGTGACAATAGACGATATTCTTCGCCCCTGATCACCTGGAGATAAATTAGCCGCAACAAAAGAACCGCAAAGGCCGCCAGGACGCATATCATGACACCCGTAACGCGCTGCCTGTACCATTCGGCATCTGCTGTTTTTAAATACTTATCTGCCATTGCAGTTGTTTAATCTATTGTTAAATATTTTGGCAAATTTGCTCTTAACTTAGTTATGTGACCCTCGAAGAAATGCCTAAAATTACAAATTGCCTAAACTGCCTAAAATAAATGTATTTTGTCGATTTTATGTTATCTGGATCTCAAAGTTCGCAATAATAGATGTTTGCTGGTTACCAAATATCATCCATTCATAGCAAAGAAGGAGCGCAGCGACACCACAATTTTAGGCACTTTAGGCATTTTAGCGCATTTTAGGCATTTTCCGATCAATTAGGGTTAGAATAAAATCGGTAATAATTCATCAATAGTCATTCCGACTTGCGGGCATAAAAGGCCCTGAAGCCGGCATCCAACCAATTGTGTGTGTTTCTGAAAATTATTAAAAATACTGACCCCGTAAGCAAGGCCCACAGGATCTGGGCGGCAACGATTTTAACGGCATCGCCGGCAAACGGCTGTTCGGGACTAAAAATGGCGAAAGAACCCAGGAAAATGAGGTTTTCCACCAGTACTCCCGCGGCAACAATAAAGGTAATAATAAACATACGCTTGCCGACCTGGAGCAATTGGGTGATCCCTTTTACGCCAATAAACAACCAGAAATAGCTGGTTAAATAAAGCCCGAAGGGACCCCCGGAAAGGTTGTCCATAATAAACCCGAGAAAACAGACAAAAAGCAGGCCCTCACGAACAGGACGGGACAGGCCGAGATAAACAATAAAGGGAATCAAGAGATCATAAATGCGGTCCAGCAGAGATAAATACGGCATGACCGTGGTCTGCAAAATGACCAGAACCAGACAAATACCGATATTGAAACAATAACTCATTGCCGACTCGCCATATCGTGTTTTTGAACTTCCAGGACCGCCAATACCTCTTCGAGTTTCTCAAAATCAACAAAGGGCGTTACAATGACTTCATGGAAAATATCGGCGTCATGTTCAATGACTTCCGATACAAAGCCGATCCGCAGTCCTTTCGGGTAAACACCGTCCAGACCGGAAGACACCACGGTATCACCGACACGGACATCATTTTTACGCAGCACAAAGTCTAGGCGGCAGCGATCCGTTGATTCACCCTTGATGACACCCCGGGCCCTGGTTCTTTGCACCAGGGCATCCACTGCGCTGTTGCGGTCTATTATCAACATGACCTTGGAATAGTGATTCGACACTTCGATTACCTGGCCGGCTATACCTTGCGGCATCACCACCGGCAAAGCCTTGGTCAGCCCGTCGGATTTGCCCTTATCGATGATAACCGTTTTAAACCAGGCCGATGGATCTTTGCCGATGACCTCTGCGGCAACTACCATTCCGGTAATGGTTTTCTCAAAATCAAGTAAATTGCGCAGGCGGGTGTTCGCCAGTTCAGTCTCCCGCCACTGGTTTTTAACTTCAAGCGCCTGATTTAAGTGTGTTCTTAATATCTGATTTTGCCTGGTAAGGGTAACCAGATAGAAATACTGGTACCAGATGTCCCTGGTAAACCGCATCGTGCGGGTAACAAGTTCCTGG
The DNA here is from genome assembly GCA_049669725.1 of Desulfobacterales bacterium. Lineage (GTDB taxonomy): Bacteria > Desulfobacterota > Desulfobacteria > Desulfobacterales > JAFDCJ01 > JAFDCJ01. The sequence continues at coordinate 3,349 of JBATKU010000009.1, read as the reverse complement.
AAGGGAGAAATAAAAGAAATGGCGATTCGCTCCAGACCAAAGGTCGTGTAGCGTCTGCTGTTAACTGAAAGGACGATAATGTTGACGGCAATCAAAACGATGACGCCAACGATGAGCACCATTTTTCTGGAAAACATAGATCTGAATGTTTCGGATTTTTTATCACGCTGTCGGCGTGAAAGATACAATGTATTTTAAGCTCTGAGCCGAATTCTCAGGTTATGAGTACTTCCCTTAAAAATTCGAGGTTATCCAGGGCTTTACCCGAACCCAGAGCAACTGTCGACAACGGATCTTCGGTGACGGTAATTGGCAGGCTGGTTTCCTCACGAATCAAACGGTCCAGGTTTTTAAGCAGAGCGCCGCCACCGGTCAGAATAATTCCGCGGTCGACAATATCGGCGGACAGTTCCGGTGGTGTCTGCTCCAGGGCAATTTTAACCGTTTCGACAATGGCATCAATTTGTTCGGAAATCGCGATTCGGATCTCTTCCGAATCGATGGATAAAATTTTTGGGATCCCCGAAGCCAGATCACGGCCTTTGACTTCTATGGTTTCCAAATTTTGCGGATCCGGATATGCATTGCCAATACTAGTTTTGATTACTTCAGCAGTCCGCTCACCAATTAGCAGGTTGTATTTGCGCTTAATATATTGGATGATGGCAGAATCCATCTTATCCCCGGCGACACGCACGGACCGGCTATAGACAATTCCTTTTAGCGATATGACAGCTACCTCGGTCGTTCCGCCTCCGATATCAACCACCATATTACAGGTCGGTTCGCTAATAGGTAGACCGGCACCAATGGCGGCCGCCATGGGTTCTTCAATCAGGAATACTTCACGGGCACCTGCAGATTCAGCTGATTCTCTCACAGCACGCTTCTCAACCTGGGTAATTCCGGAAGGAACGGCCACGATAATCCTGGGCCGCACAAAGGTTCTGCGGTTATGAACTTTGTGGATGAAATGCCTCAGCATTGCTTCGGTAACTTCAAAGTCAGCAATCACGCCGTCCCGCATGGGTCGAATTGCCAAAATGTTGCCCGGGGTTTTACCGAGCATATTTTTCGCTTCAAGACCAACGGCCAGAACCCGGTTTTTGGACCTGTTGCCGGTGCTGACTGCAACCACGGACGGTTCGCTTAACACGATACCCTTGCCTTTTACGTATACAAGGGTGTTGGCTGTGCCCAGATCTATCGCAAGGTCGTTGGAAAATATTCCCAGAATGCCATCTAAAAAAAGATTCATAATACCTCATAAATGAGCACTTTGTGTGTGCCGGTTTATTTAATTCTTAATCAAAAAGGAATGAAACCGAACGTCAACAGCCCAGCTTTAAAAATATTTACGCCGGTATATTTTTAAGCTCTGTGATGTCGTCAGTCTGATTCGCCGGGAATTAAGCTTCTATAGGTTTGGAAAGCGTTATCTAGCTTAAAGCGCAAAACCAATATAATAGAAATAAATCAGTTAATTACTATCAGAGTTATCATAACACTACAAGATAAAATTATCACCAAAAAAATGATATATTGGAAAAAAAAGCGTTCAGGGTTCAAGGTTCTGGGTTCTGGGCTGGGGAATGTGAGGCCAAATTGTAGCTAATACTTTGGCCCTTTGAGCCCTGATATAGCCTATACACCCTGAACCTCTGAACCTAAAAGAGAAAGCATGACAGCGTCATGCAGCTCCGGCCGGAACAATTTTATAGCCTCATTGCCACGTGTTGGATGGACACGGTTGGTTAACAGGATGACAATAATGGCACGGTCAAGGTCCATCCAGAAAGATGTACCGGTAAAACCAAGATGGCCGACGCTTTTGCGGGAAAAAAATTTGCCGGAGCTTGAACCACTTAAACTCGGTGCATCAAAACCGAGGGCCTTATCGCTGTCCGCCCATCGACGAAAAAACAACCGGACCATATCTGGTTGGAATAGTTGGGTCGAAGGCTGTCCATGGTAGGCCGATAACAGATGGCTCAGGAGGCGATGCACATCTAAGGCGGTACCGAAAAGCCCTGCATGGCCCTGAACACCGCCAACCACATAAGCATTTTCATCGTGCACCTGACCGGATTGCAGCTGTCGCCGCCAGGCGCATCGTTCGGTTGCGGCAAATACACCGGGTTTGCGAGCAGCCTTCAAGTCTATAAAAAATAGATTGTCCAGCCCCAGAGGGTAGTAGATCATCTCGGATACAAAGTGATCAAACCCTTTACCGCCTATTTCCTCAATCAACCATTCCAGAATCATGAACCCGATATCGCTGTAAAGCACCCGGCCACCAATGGGAGGAACAAGTGGTTCTTTCACCAGTAATTTTCTCAGGGCTGTTTTTCGTTTTTCCAATGGGAGGTGTTCAATTTCTTTATAAAAAGCCCTGTAATCGGCGAGTCCGGAATTGTGATACAAGAGATGCTTAATCTTAATGGATGCCTTTGGGTCATTTTTAAACGCCGGCAGGACATCACCCAAATTTTGATCCAATCTGACTTTTTTTTGCTGAACCAGCACCATCACTGCCAACGCGGTCGCCAGGGGCTTGGTCAATGATGCAAGATCAAAAATGGTGTCAATGGTCATTGGGGGTTTGGCAAGCAAGTCCCTGAAGCCAAAGGCATCGTGGAATACAAGGTTTCCTTTTTTTGATACGAGCAATACGGCGCCCGGAAACACTTTGTCGGCGATCGCCTGCTGCATCATTTGTTCGATTTTAGTCATACGGACAAATTGCCACTAACCGGTAGTCGCTGCTCGGTGATAGGACAGCAAATGCCTGTCAGCGTCAAGGGTCGCTTCCACTCCCATGGGAAGGGTGAGATTATGGTTGCCATGCCCGGCATCCAGACCTGCCATAATCGGTATTTGGCAATCAGCAAATATTTCTTTTAAGATATTTATAATGTCCTCGATCGGTCCGCAATCTTCAAATGATCCCAGTACGATTCCGGTCAGTCCCTGAAAGCATTCGGCCAGCTTCATCTGCATCAACATCCGGTCGATTCTGTAGGGCGCCTCTGCCCGGTCTTCAAGAAATAAAATCTTGTCGGCAAAGCTCGGAGCAAAGGGTGTTCCAACCAGATGGCACAACGTCGTCAGGTTGCCTCCGCAAAGGATTCCTGCCCCGGATCCGGGCTTAACGGTGACCCCTTTGGGCATCTCGACTTTCAGCCTGTGGTCTGATGAGATCGATTGAATAAGCGAATGCTTGGTAATCTCATTAGCATCGGATAGGGATGTTACCACCGGCCCGTGAAAGGTCACCAGTCCGCAGCGGTCGAATAAAACAGTTAAAAGGGCCGTAATGTCGCTAAAGCCTATAAATATTTTCGGATTT
>JBATKU010000008.1:0-3797 GCA_049669725.1 Desulfobacterales bacterium | reverse complement strand
CCTGTAAAGCATTGGATTATAGCCAGTGGAATCTTGTACCTTGATCCAGCCGATGACATCCGATAAAGTTTGCTTATCCTCGATCTTTTTCCATCTATCATTGCTGCCTGGCAGTAGATGTAACCAGGGATTTAATTCCCGGCCAAAACAAAGGATTTTTTCTCAGCCATAATCAGTGATCATAAATCCAGCCATATTTTCTTTCCTTAATATTCTTCATTGATTTAGAAATAAAAAAATATTTTCTTCCATTAATCTTCTTCCATATTTTAAACCCAGAAGAGGATAATCACATGGAAGAAGTACCGTGTATACATTGTGGGACTTTTTTTATTCCACGAAACAGAAAGCAGAAATACTATTCTTTTCCTGAGTGCCAAAAAGCGAGAAGGGCCGCCTGGCAGAGAAATAAGTTACAGAAAGACCGTGAATACTGTGAAAACCAGAGGATAAGTAATAAAAAATGGCTACAGAACAACCCGGGTTACTGGAAAGAATATCGGAGAAAAAACCCGGACAAGGCCGACAGAAACAGAGCTCTCCAGAAAGTCCGCAATAACCGCAGCCCAGCGACTCATTCAACAACCTCCAAACCAAATTTTATTGCAAAGATGGACGCGAGGAAATCCAGTGACGGCAAGCTTTCCGGGCAGTATTGGCTTGTGCCGCTGTTTGCAAAGATGGACGTGATAAAAGTTTATCTTCATGTGATTACAGGCAGTTACAAATAATTGCAAAGATGGACGTGAGGACATGCGACCTGTTGATGTGATAAAACCTGGCCAATAACAACTGAAAAAAAGGAGGTAGCCATGATCAAAAAAAGAGTTTTGGAGCCGACCCGGGTCAGGCGTGTGAATGGAAGCTTTAGTTTTATTCCACATCGTTTTCTATCAGATGGTTTTTGGGCATCGTTAAATCAGCATGAGCTTGTTCTCTATCTATTCCTTGTGCTGGCATCAGATAAAAAAGGCCTTTCCTATTACAGCAGTAAACGTATCTGCTCTTTATTGGGTATTAGTCATGACGAATATATCACGACCCGAGATCGGTTGATTGCCAGAGATCTTATCGCATTTAACGGAACTGTCTTTCAGGTACTTGAACTGCCGGCCAGACCCATAACAGAACTGCCCAAAACAGCAAGATCATTGGCTGAGCTCATAAACCAGGTAGTTAAGGGGGTGTAAAATGATCGATAAACGCACGATTTTTGAAATTCATCGTCAAAAAGATATTGGATTCTCAGTAAGGCAAATTGCAAAGCAATTGAGAATAGACAGGGGGTCAGTATCCAAATACATCAAGGATCCATATTCGGTCCCCGGAAAAAGAACAAAAAGGCCTTCAAAGCTTGATCCATACCATGACCTTATACGCGATATGCTCAAGCAATATCCGAACATCAATGCCCCGGTGGTACTGCAACGGATACAAGAAAAAGGGTTTGACGGAGAAATTACGATTATCAGGGCTTTTCTCAGGCAATTAAGAGGACAATCCAACTTTCGTGAAGCATTTATCCGTTTTGAATCTGATCCAGGTTATCAAATGCAGGTAGACTGGGGCCATTTCCAGAGTATGTCCTATGGAAAGAGCACAAGGAAACTATATGCCCTGGCTGTTGTTGAGTCTCACAGCCGTATGCTCCATGTGACTTTTTCTCACAGCCAGAAACAGGAATATTTTCACCAGGGGCTCCTTGATGCATTCAAGTATTTTGGCGGCACACCCAAAGAAATTGTCGTTGATAATATGATGACCGCTGTCACCGAACGTGCTGGTTCTATAATTCGTTTCAATGAATCCTTTCTTGATTTTTTAGGGCATTTTAAAATCACGCCTTTGGCCTGCAATATCAGGTCTCCCCATGAAAAAGGCAAGGTGGAAAACTGTATCAAATATATTCGCCACAACTTCTGGCCATTGAGGAGTTTCAGGGATCTTGCGGAGGTACAAAATCAGGTCCTGACATGGCTTGAGACTGTTGCCAATGTGCGTATGCATCAAACCACCGGGCAACGACCTGTCGATCGTTTTTTAAACCATGCCTTGCGACCATTGCCGGAAGTCCTGCCAGAGTGTAGAGAAATCCTTTCACCATTGGTACATAAGGATTTTGGAATACGCTTTGACGGTAATATCTATACCGTCCCTCCATGGACCATTGGTAAGACAATTACCATGAAAGCTGACAATGAAGTTGTCCAGCTCTACTACAAAGACAAATCCATTGCGGTTCATCCCCGTTGCTGGGATAAAAAACAGCGGATTGAGCTGCCATCCCATAAAGAACAGGTTAAAAAAATGAGAAAAAGATTGCATCAGGACAAGCAGATCGTTGTTTTTCTGTCCATGGGGCAACTTGCAGCTGACTATCTTGAAAAACTCGTTGACGCCAGACAGCCCATCAAAAAGACAATAGCAAGTCTATTGATCCTAAGAGATGAATACGGCGAATCTTCTTTGCTTTATGCCCTTTTAAAGGCCCTGAGTCTCAAACTTTATGGCGCTGATTACGTCAAAAATATTCTTTATCAGGAGATGACACCTGTAACCAAATATCAACCAGTGAAACTGAAAAAACAATCCCTTAATAACATCAGGCTTACGTCCCCCTCATTAGCTGAATATGATGCGTTGGCCTTACAAAGGAGGAAAAAACAATGATCGATGCAGTTATTGAAAAGTTCAGGAGCCTCCGCCTAAAACACTGTTCTGAAAATATCGCGGCCATCATCGAACAGGCAGAGCAGCATAACCATTCCCACCTGCAGGCAATCGACCGCCTGCTTGATATCGAAATCGAGGCAAGAGAACAATCCAGAGTTGTTCTCAGATTCAAACAGTCAAAACTTACCGAAAAACCAACGATTGACCAATTTGATTTCAGTTTTCATGCATCTCGGCAGAAACAGAAAAACCTGATCTTGAATCTCATGGACCTGGATTTTGTCAAACAGAGAAAAGATATCATTTTGATCGGCAATCCCGGAGTCGGCAAAAGCTACCTTGCCAAGTGCCTGGCATACGCTGCCACACAAGCAGGCATAAAAACGCTTTTTACCTCCGCAATGGACATGCTCAATCATTTGATTGCCGCTGAAGCGGATCATTCTCTTTTGAAAAAACTCCAGTATTATCAATCACCGGATTTACTTGTTTGTGACGAAATTGGTTATCTTCCGCTTGGCAGGCAGGGATCAAATTTATTCTTCCAGGTCATCAGTCAAAGGCATGAGAAAAACTCGACTATCATCACGACGAACTTACCCTTTGCTGAATGGGGAAATATCTTTGACGGAACCACTGCTGCCACTGCGATTGCCGACCGGCTTGTTTACAACTCGGAAATCCTTATTCTGGAAGGGAAAAGCTATAGAAAAAGACAATAACTTATCTGGCCATTAAATAAATCCTTCCACATATCCCGGGGAGATGCTCGTTTTCAGGTATTTTCCGAAAGGCCTTAATGCGCCTTCGACCTGGCGTGGCGGGATATTAAATCATGATCTTGGCTGGATTTTATCCCGCTGATTACACTTTATTGCTGATATGCATCAATACGGCTTGACATCGCTCATTATATTCCATATTTTTAAATTAGATTTTCTGTTTGAAGTGTTTTTCCCATTGCAGATGCATCCTTTCTGCCAAGTCAGGGATGCTGTGTGCTAATCAATAGATAAATCATCAAACAAGGAGGAAAAATGGATAAGTATGTATGTTCTGTTTGTGGGTATGTGTATGATCCTGCTGAGGGAGATCCGGATAATGGCATAGCGCCCGGGACCAAA
>JBATKU010000007.1:0-4377 GCA_049669725.1 Desulfobacterales bacterium | reverse complement strand
TTTATGAGAAAAGGGATAACACCGCAATTATCACCCTGAACCGTCCCGAGCGGCTCAACGCCATTACCAGGGATCTCCTTCACGGTCTCATAGAGCAGCTGGAGGCGTCCAGGAAAGATGCCGATGTGGTGGCGGTTATCCTGACAGGCACCGGAAGGGCCTTTTGTGCCGGTGAGGATTTAAAAGAGACATCGGCCGGCAAAACTCTGGAGCAATGGGTGGCAGAAACCGACGGGCTCCAGCAAGTACAGCGGGTGATCCTGGGGTTGGGCAAACCGCTGATTGCGGCGATACCGGGCTATGCCCTGGGAGGTGGTTGCGAATTTGCCATGAGCTGCGACATCCGCATAGCGGCGGAAGAGGCCAAATTTGGGTTTCCGGAAACCGAGGTGGGGCTGACCATCACCACCGCCGGAACCAAGCTGCTGTCACAGATCGTAGGGCTGGGCAAAGCTAAAGAATTGGTTTTTACCGGTGATTTTGTCGACGCCCATGAGGCCTTGCGAATCGGTCTGGCCAACAAGGTTGTTGCAGCTGAAAACCTCATGGATGAAGCCCTGGCCATGGCCCGCAAAATAGGAGAAAAATCACCCCTGGCCCTTAAGCTTACACGAATTGCCATTGACCAGGGTCTGCACTCGAGTTTTGAGCAAACCCTGGAGCTGGAAGCCGGCCATCTGTTAACCTGCGTCGGCGCGCAGAACCAGAATCAGTTTGTGGCGTCCAAACTCCAAAAGATGAAGCAAAAGTCTTAAGGTTTTCAAGCTCTTAGTCTTGTCCGATCCACCCCAAAACACTTTTACGCTAAAAATCACTCCGGCAACGGGACCAAGTTCGGAACAATTGGTTTTTGTGAAAATCCAAACTAGAACTTGATATTTTCACAAAAAAAGGATTCGTCCTGATCCAACTGGCCGGATTCGAGATTGTTAAAACCTGACAGATGCTCCCGATTTTGGAATATTCAACCTTTTTCCATCCTGCCAATGTCTAAAAACCATTTGATAGCAACCAGGTTCCACCCCTGCCCCAGAACTATAATCATTTAAGTTTCTGATACTGGATGCCGATATAATTACACAGACTCAACTGTTGGAGGGAATTGATTTGCAGGCCTCAGTTAAGGCTCCGGCAGTGAAAGTGTTAAGCATTCTATTGAAGCAGGGAGAATGACATGAAAAAGCTAATTGTGCTGCTTGTCTGTCTGACTTTTTGTATGGTTAACGGGGTTGGTGTACTTGCTAAAGAAACCAGGCCGGCCGGGTTGCTGCCGGCCGTTGTTGCCCAATCCTGTGGTCAGGCCAATACAGTTACCATGTGGCATGACATAAATGATGACGGCAAGGCGGATTATAAGGCCACCTATGTATTCAAAGATGGTAAGCTCCATCGGCTGGGCAAAGGTCAATTTGCTCAGGATGAGGCGGGGTATGTTCTCAAAGAAAGATAATGATATCGTTGGTGATTACCATCCCGATAGGTAAAGATACCCCGGTAATCCGTCGGGGGCGGGACAAAAAGGGTTGCAGTTTTATATTTATAGAATCGTTTATCATCCTCGCTTGCGGTGCTTTACGTAATCCTCCAGCTTTTCTTCAAGTTTAATATCCATTTCCGGCTTATCATATTCGGCCAGTCGCTTTTCAAGAAGCAAACCGGCTCTCGCAGCTATATCCCGCGGTTCCATCTCCAGCCAGTTATTATGCAGGGTACGGATGCCTAAATCAGGCAGGAAAAATTCGGTCCGGCAGCGCTCTAAGGTGTGATCCTGCATCAGGTAATTTCCCGCGGTGCCCATCTCTTTGATCAGGTCAAGGGCCAGGGCATCTTCGGTGAGTTCCAGGGGTTTCATCAGTTCTTTAACGGTACCGCAGAGATCCTCATCGGCAACAAATTTTTCGAAACTCATCGCGATCATCGACCCGAAAGTGCCGCAATTATGGAGGCCGACATGGATACCGCTCAAAGCCGCCACCGTCAGCATAATTGCTGATTCCATTCCGGCCTGGTAATCCAAACAAAAAGATTCCGTCAGGGCACCCTGTCCCCGGCAGGGCATATTGTAATATTCTCCCATCGCAGCGGCGATGGCAACATGCCTGGCGTCTTCCGGCGAGGCATTGACATATTCTCCGGTACGCATATCCACCGGACTGCCGCCCAGACCATACACCAGGGGCGTGCCGGGGTTAATCAATTGCGCCAGGCAAATCCCGGCCAGGGTGGTGGCATTCGAGACCACCAGGGAGCCGGCAATGGTAATCGGTCCGGTCAGCCCCAACGTGCAGGCCGAATGGATGATCGACGGTTGTCCCGCTTCGGCAAATACCATTAACGCTTCAACACTTTCCTGCGCATATTGCAGGGGTGAGAGAGAATCGATCAGCGACAGCATGACCGGCCTGTCAAGACGCCCCCAGATCATTTCCGCCAGTTTCAATGAATCCCGGGCGGCAGTTTCCGAAACTGAACTACCCATGATGGGTTTGTCGGTCAGTGTCATGTTCGCCAGCAGGATATCCAGGTGGGCTGTCTGCGGTGGGACATCATTGGGTTGCACCACCATGGCACTGTTGAAATCCAGGTATTTAGAGGTCTGAACCAGTTTGCAAAAGGCCTCCACGTCCGCCCGGGTGGCGTCCCGTTTTGCACCGTTCGGCTCGATGATAAACGGGGGACCGTAGCCGGGGGCCATTACGTAGTTGTTTTCTCCGATCCGGATATTGCGTGACGGGTTACGGGCTTCGATTGAAAATGCAGCCGGCACGGTTTGAAGTGCGCGCTGAATATCTTTGTCTTCAAAGTGCACCGTAGATCCGTCAACCTGGATGCCATGTTTTTTAAAAATAGCCAACGCTTTGTCACTGGGGAACCGAATGCCGGTATCCTTCAATAAATCTAAGGAATATTGATGGATGTTGTCCAGGGACTTTCTGTCGAGGTTTACAAGGGCTCTGTTCATATTATCGACTCTCCACCTTCTATGAAGTCGTACAAATCCCAAATATCAAGCACCAAATAACAAACAAATCCCAAATTTCAATCTTCAATGACCAAAACTCCGCATGCGAGACAGTTTTCGAATTTTGAATTTCGGTCATTGGACATTATTTGGAATTTGTTATTTGGAGCTTGTGATTTATTTAACCCATACTCATAATTAGGTTGCGAAGCTCGATCAGCTTAATTATCAATTTGTGAATCTTTAAGTTAAGGGCTAGGGGTTAAATAAAAGTACTTCATTGTTCATGGCCTCAAAATTTTCTCTGGGAGTCACCGGAGAGGTGGTTCCTGAGGTTGAAAAAATATAGCCGCGCATTGATGCGGCCCTCTCCAGGTGGGCTCTGGTTTCCCGGGAGACGGCATCCGGTGTCCCGGTCAAAAGGCAGCCATTGGGATTTAAGTTATCAAAAAGACAAATACGGTTACCGCATTTGTCTTTGAGCTCCTGCAAGTCCAATACACTCTCCTGGGTGAGATTGCCGGGCATGATACCGTGGATGTCCATCTCCAAAAGCATGTCGACGATTCCTGTTTTGATAATGTCGCCGCACATGTGCGGCAGCACACGGGATCCCATTGCGGCCAGCGCATTGACCACCTGTGTGGTGGGCTCATGCACAAACTCCCGGTAGTGGGCCGGAGATATCAACAGAGGGCACTCCATGTCCGCACCGTAAAATATGTATTCCACCCCGGCCTCTATCAGAGCTCGGCCGATTTCTATGTCCAGAGAAACCAAAGCCTCCTGGAGGGCGCGCAGAAGTTTTGGGTTATCGTAAAAATCTTCCATGATGGCTGTCGTCCCCCTGAGCCGGGTGGCGATGGTAAAGGGCGAGATGTATTCGCAGGCGATAGGAACCTCCCCATTTAATTCCTGCTTCAATAGGGAGATCCCTTCCAAAAAATCCTCCATCCTTTGGGTATGCACACTGCACCCGGTAAGAGCGTCAATATCGGCCATGGACTTGACAGACGGTTTTTCGATAATCGGGAAAACATCTTCGGGATAGTTGATCTCGCATCCCATGGCTTCCGGAATGATCCCACCGATGAGTCCCATGCCCACCATCACCCAGTCAAATTTGAACGCATCCAGAGCAGCCAGATGGGCGTCGGCCATGGCCTGCGCCTCAAGCAGGGCGGCGCGAAAGCTGGAGCCGAAATAATTACAGATCGGGGCTTCGTAAAAAGGGGCGTTGGGCACCCGGTCAACCGGTTGCAGTTGAATGGCGGCATCCATACGTTCTTTGGGATTCACTTTTTATATTTTCTCCATTCCCAGGTTTGAGGTTTCAAATCCAGACATTTTATTTGCATTGTGGGAGCGGCTTTCCAGCCGCGATAACCGACTTAAAAGGTAAATCTGATCGCGGC
>JBATKU010000006.1:0-10766 GCA_049669725.1 Desulfobacterales bacterium | reverse complement strand
GAATATGAGCGACTGCTGATGTTAAAGATTCACTATCTGCAGATTCAAAAGAAATGCTGTTCACCTTATCAACATTGGGTAATCTCGGCATTGGGTTTCTCTTTAAGTCGATTTATAATTTCAATTCTTTTATACTATAACCTGTCGCTGGTTATATCTGCCCATTCGTAAACTGAAGTTTGATGGCGATCTGGCCTAAGATCCCGCTGGGGGAGGATCCTCCAGAAATTCGCAATCCCTTTTCCGTATCTCTTGCTCTCTGCGCCTTGCCAAACGCAAATTTATGAAGCATTATTGGGGCTGGAATTTTGAGGTATTTATAAAAAATATTAATCTTGACGAACGAGAAATATTGTCCAACATTCTGGCTTGAAAACGGCATACTTTAGTAATTCTTTTACTTAAGGGGATTTCTGTAACATACGAGAACAAGCACTGCAAGCAAATATATCCATACAAAACCGTTAGTTAATAAGTTGTGATTAGTTGGTGATTTGGTCGGATTCGCTGAATTGAAATTATTCTATTAATTTCTTCAGGATAGAGCATATTCCACTGCTGCTTTAGCGTGGATTTCGGTCGTATCAAACAGGGGAACGGAACTATCTTCAGGCTTTACCAGCAAACCGATTTCAGTACAGCCTAAAATGACCCCCCCGGCCCCTTCGGCCACCAGGCGCTTGATGATTTGGGCATATTTTTGTTTTGAATCCGGTTTAATTATTCCGGCACACAGTTCATCGTAAATCACACGATGGACGATTTCCCTTTGCTTTGATGAAGGAATAATCACCTCCAGACCGTACTTATCCACCAGTCGGCCTTTGTAGAAATCCTCTTCCATGGTAAAGCGAGTTCCCAGAAGGGCAATTTTGTTTATACCCTCTGTTTTTATTATTTCGGCGGTCGCATCCGCAATATTGAGCATGGGTATCTGGATATTATTTTGTACCTCATCGTACAGTTTATGCATCGTATTTGTACAAATTATTACAAAATCAGCCCCACCTCTTTCTAAACTCCGGGCGGCTTCGACCATGATAGATGCCAGCTTATCCCAACGGTTTTGATGTTGGAGCGCTTCGATTTCGGCAAATTCAACCGAATACATAATGGATCTGGCCGAATGCAAACCGCCAAGTTTTTCTCTGACAGTTTGATTGACGATCCGATAATATTCGATGGAAGACTCCCAACTCATTCCGCCGATCATTCCAATCTTTTTCATCTGCGCCTCCATGGTTTAATGATCTTCCTTCCAAGATCGGAAATTATTGCAACATTTTGATATTATATAAATTTTAATTCTGTCGTCAAGACGATTATTGCTATTTGTGCAACAGTTCAAGTCCGCTTCGCGTCCCAGGATAGCGGGGCCAAGCCATGTTTCGGCAATTATCCGCTGGAAAATTCTCAATCCGATAGATTCTATCCCGATCTTCAATATTGTGCCCATAATTGTAATTTATAGTTATTATGAGTATCTATAATTCTTTTTTACTCGATAAGAAAAATCATATTGACAAATAATTACCGATAGCTATAGTTTGCGGTGATTATTTCCAATGATTTCTGACCTTGAAGGTTTATTCTAACATTGAAACCTGGTTCTCTGGGCCAGGTTTAAGTCTTTAACATGATTTGAAAATACCCGGGAATCTAATATTCTGGATTTGTTAAAGAGGGTGAGACCCATGCAAAAACTCCTTTCGACCAAAGACGTCGCCGAATTCTTAAATGTGAATGAAAAGATGATTTACAGTCTGGTCTCTGAAAAAGGGCTGCCGGCCACCAAGATTACCGGCAAATGGCTGTTTCCCAGACACCTGGTGGAACAATGGGTTGAGGCCAATACCATAAATTACCCCGACAATGGCTATCGCCTGCCGCCATACGACGGTTTGCTGATCATTACCGGCAGCAACGATCCATTACTGGATCGTGCCATTTCGATCTTCAATCACCAGGCGTCCAAACAACTGGCTGTGTTCGGAAATTTGGGCAGCATGGGCGGGCTGAGGGCCCTGCGGCAAGGCTTGTGTCACATTGCATCCAGTCATCTACTGCAGGAAGATGAGGCGGAATATAATTTTGATTTCGCCTTCAAGGAGCTGGATGAAATGCCGGCGGTGGTCAATTTCTGTAGGCGTGAACAGGGAATCCTGGTACCAAAAGGCAATCCGAAAAACATCGCAAGCATGGCAGATTTGGCCCAGCCCGGTATGAAAATTGTCAATCGATCGTTAAGTACCGGGACCCGTCTGTTGCTGGACAAAGAACTTAAAAAAGCCGGGATAAACGGAGAGAAAATAGAGGGTTACGCCACTGAAGTTTCTCGCCATCTGGATGTGGGTTTGGCGATCTTATCCGGACGAGCCGATGCAGGCCCCGCTATTCGTGCCGTGGCGAAGATGCTTGATATTGATTTCATTCCCCTGCGCTGGGAGCGGTTCGATTTAATGACATCCAAGGAACGGTTTTTCGACGAAGGGATCCAGCGGTTTTTGGGTATTCTGCATGAAACCACATTTCAGCAAATGGCGACTCAGGACTTCGCCGGGTATGATGTCAGTTCAAGCGGGAAGATGGTGTTTCCACAGGAATCAGAAAAGGAGAGTTAAATGCAACAATCTGCGGTTGTTCAAAAAACAGTTCTAATTTTTGCGGCGATTATTCTGGTAGCTACGGTGGTTTGTACCGGTGGCGAGGCCGAAGCAAGGCAGAAGGTCGTTATTTTTCATGCCGGAAGTTTGAAAGTTCCTTTGGCTGAAAAATTTTACGAACAACCAGGTCTTTATGACCGGCTGATTCAGAGCCGACCGGTTGAAAATGTTCGTGTCAAAGCCGTGGAGCTGGTGGTCATGCTCAAAAACGGCAAAATGGACTATGCCTGGGAATACCTTTCGGTCGCCGTCCAAAACGATCTAAAATATGTCCGGCTCAGCGATCAAATAAATTTAGGCAATTATAAGTTTGACAGTTTTTATCAACAGGCGACCGTCAAGGTTACCGGCCCAAAATCCGGTACCTGGATTACACGCACCGGAAAATCTGTCACTTACGGCGTTACCATGATCAAGGACAGTGCCAACCCAGACGGTGCGATCCTATTTCTTCAATATATGCTGACTCCGGACGAAGGCCTGGCCATATTAAAATCAATGGGCCAGCCGCCGTTTGTCCCGTGCCGGGTTCCCAATCCAGCGGATTATCAACTTCTGCCGGCCAAGCTCAAAACACTGGTCGAAGTGCGCCCATAGACTTTTAAACGAGGAGGAGAATATGAAACGGTATGGTATTTCAGCGTTATGCACGGTATTGATTTTCGGGCTTCTGTCAACAATGGCCGTTGGTGATGAAAAAATTATTAAGATGTCCACCACAACTAGCACCCAGGCTAGCGGGTTACTAGATATGCTCCTTCCGGAGCTGGAAAAGGATACCGGGATTAAAGTCAAGGTCATTGCCAAAGGAACCGGCGCTGCCATCCGCGACGGCATGGACGGTAACGTGGATGTTATTTTTGTGCATGCCAAGGCACGCGAAGAAGCGTTTGTCAAAGATGGTTATGGCACCAAACGCTACGCGGTGATGCATAATGATTTCGTGATCCTGGGGCCTGAAAAAGATCCGGCGGGGATCAGGGGCTTAAATAGCGCAACGGAAGCCCTGAAAAAAGTCGTGAACGCCAAAGCCCCTTTTATTTCCCGCGGAGATGACAGCGGGACGCATACAAAAGAGCAGGCGCTCTGGCAAGCGACCGGACTTCCTCTGGGAAAAAAGACCCAAACAATCATGAAAAAGGGAAAAAAAAGCGAAGTCAGTTTTTTGCACCCCCAAGGGCTGGGCCAATGGTACCTTTCCATCGGCCAGGGTATGGGAAAGGCCCTGACCGTTGCCGATGAGAAACAGGCCTATATTCTGGCGGATCGCGGCACTTTCATAAAATATAAATTCGGCCGGGATGTTCCCATAGATCTGGACGTACTGTGTGAAGGCGATCCGGCCCTGGCCAATCCCTATGGCGTGATTCCAATTAATCCCCAAAAGCACCCGCACGTGAAATATGATTTGGCAGAAGAATTTGCTCAGTGGATGGTGTCCGAAAAAGGTCAATCCATGATCAACGGGTACCGTCTGCTGGGCAAGCAGCTGTTTTATCCGGATGCGCAATAATTGGAAATCCGAAACACGAAATCCGAAATTCGAAACAAATCCGAAATTCGAATTTATTCGACTTAAGGAGAATGGATGGATCTACTAGTAGATAGTTTTATATCAGCCATCCGGTTGGTTTTATCCATGGATGCCGAAATGGTCACCATTATCGGCGTGTCGCTAAAAGTCAGTTGCGCATCAACGGCACTGGCCGCTCTGATCGGCGTGCCCCTGGGATTCGGGATTGCCTTCGGAAGATTTACCGGCAAACGCATGACCATTACGGTTCTGAATACGATGCTGGCGCTTCCGACAGTGGTTATCGGACTGTTTGTGTATGCGTTCATCTCCCGTCGGGGCATTTTCGGGCCATTTGATCTGCTCTACACCCAACAGGCGATCATCATCGGCCAGGTTATCCTGATCACTCCGGTGATTGCCGCCTTCACCATTGCGGCCATCAGCCGGATCGACGAACGTTATCGCCAGACAGCCAGAACCCTGGGGGCCAATCGCCGCCAGACGGCCTGGGTTGTGTTCAGAGAGGCGCGGTTTGGTATTGTGGCCGCCATTGCCGCCGCCTTTGGGCGGGTGATTTCGGAGATTGGGATCAGCATGATGCTGGGCGGCAATATAAGAGGCTTTACCCGTACCATGACCACGGCCATGGCCCTTGAATACGATAAAGGTTCTTTTGTCCTGGCGGTTGCTTTAGGGATTGTTTTGATGGGGCTTAGTTTTGGTATGAATCTGTTGTTTCATTTTTTTCAAGGCAGGGTTCAATCGCAATGATTTTTACCGTATCAAATTTGGTTAAAATTTTTGGATCGCGAACGGTTCTGGACATTCCCTATCTCGAGATCGAAAAAGAACAGATTTATGCCCTGCTGGGAGCCAACGGGGCCGGGAAAACCACCCTTTTAAATATACTGGGATTGCTGGAAGCACCGACCGCCGGGCAGATTCAATACCGCGCCCGGCCCGTCCACTTCGCCGAATCCGATTTGCAACCCCTGCGCCAAGAAATAGTGCTGGTAAACCAGCATCCCATTTTATTTACGACAACGGTATTTAAAAACATCGAATTTGGTTTGAAAATTCGAAAAATCGACAAAAAAGATCGGTTGCGCATTATCGACGAGAGTCTGGATCTGGTGGGAATGCGAGAATTTTCCAACGCACCGGCTCAGCACCTGTCGGGGGGTGAAACCCAGCGGGTGGCTATCGCCCGGGCGCTGGCGCTTTCGCCCATGGTATTTTTATGTGACGAGCCGACTTCCAGCGTGGATGTTGAAAATCAGAATATCATTATCACCATATTGAGACGCATCAATGAGATTAAGAAAATTTCGGTACTTTTCACCACCCACGACAGGTCCCAGGCAGCGCGCCTTGCCCACCACACCATTGTTTTAAATCAAGGTCGCCTGGTTCCGACCATGTATGAAAACATCTTCAGAGGTAATCTGCAAAACGATCAGGCCGGTCACCCTCAGTGTGTCATCCAAGATGAAATGCGCCTTTCAATTAGGGAGGATCAGGTCTTAGAAAAACGCGAAGCATTCAGCGTCTTTATAGACCCTGAAAAGATAGAGCCTTTAAAGTCCTCAGAAAACTCATCCACCATAAATGAATTGCAGGGACGTGTCGTGCAGATGACAGAGGAAAATGGAAAAATACGAATCGTCGTCGATGCCGGCATCTGGGTTGCGCTGCTAGTTACTAAAAAGCACTATCAAAAGATCGGATTTATGGTTGGCGAAACCATCAGATTAAGCATACCACCTGCAGCGATCCACCTTTTATGATTCAATATGAGCCGTCTTAACACTTAACCTGGATAGGCTGGAGCCAAAAAGGATAAATTAATCACGAAAGCACGAAAGGACGAAAACACGAAAAGGAGATAAGATAAATTTCGTGTTTCCGTGATGAAAAAGAAATTCCTATATTGCTCAATTAGACATTCAGCTTTTCCGTTTTTAACACCCAGGCAAGGACGATACCGACCATAAAACCGGCGGCAAGATTGGCAGCCAATGTAATGCCCAGCATAAACAGAACCACGAAAAAATCTTTGCGGTTTTCCAGATCCATTATGGTCAGTGCCAGTTGGCTGCCTGCAAATAGCAGCAAAATCCCTAAAACGGATAGCGGCAGCAGATATGTCACCGCCAGAGATTCATGGCCCAAAACAACAGCTAAAATGACAAATATAACACCGATCATGAGATTTGAACCGGCGGTACGGGCACCGAAACGATAATGGGCTGCCAGGCCGCCGGCTCCGTGGCAAAGAGGCATGCCGCCGATGGTGGAACTCACTAAATTGGCCAAAGCCATGCTGATACACGCAGACTTGTAGGTAACCTTTGTGGACCTGTCACCGAAATAGTCTTTTGATAGATCCGCATAGGCGATCACGGCGTTTCCCAGCGTCATTGGTATCTGGGGCAGCACCAAGCCAAACAGGGCAAAAGTGAAATCAGCTTTGGTCGGCCAACCCAGGGGCAGGAATTGGGGAAGGTGGATGCCGGGGCTGATTTTGTCCAGGCCTTCGCGGATGCCGAAGATCAATCCCAGGGTGATACCGCCGAACACAACCACCAGCCCGGCAGGAAACTTTTTATTATCCAATAACAAAAGCGTCAACACTCCCCCCACAATACCGATAATTATTCCAATCGGAACAGGTCCGACACTGTTGAAACTCAGATACGGTTCAGCTGCCTGACGAAGCATTTGAAGTCTGGTGATTCCCAGGATAAATTTGATGCCTTCGACCATCAGTAATGTTCCGGTTGAAAGCTGGACACCGCGGACCACCGATTTGGGGATATACCTTCCGATGACGGTTATGGCACCGGTCGCCCCTATTACCAATAACACCAGGCCGATCAAGTACCCGGAAGCGTTAATCTGGGAAGCTGTCATCGCCGTGGTTATTGCATAAGCACTTATTACTTTCATCGGTTGAATTGGTACGGTGACACCGAAATACAAACCTGAAAAGACAAAAAAAAGGCCAACCGATAAAAAAACACCATTGGGGCTTAGGCCGTTGACCAAAATCAATCCGAGTGCCAGCGGCAGTAAAGTGCCCAGGTCACCCAGAGAACCGGAAAATTCCAGTCGACTAAATCGGTATTTGGGTTGCATCAAATGATTCTATAGTCGTTAATTGCATTATTGTAGGTTGAAATCGTTAGAAAAATATATTAATTTAAGCATGGCTGCAAAAGCAACTCTTTTTCCGGCATTGTTAATCTATATTATTTTTGGCATTCGCTATAAACGCAAAAGGTGTTTTGTCTCGGTAAGACGAGGTGCCTTTTTATTTTTTTTGCGGGTTTGTTAAGGGATATCAGGAAAGGTGAAGATAAGGGGAATGAATCTGAAATCAAAGACGGATAAGGTGGGTCGCAATGACCCCTGCCCATGCGGCAGCGGGTTGAAATATAAAAAATGCTGTCTCAGCAAAAATGGCGGCCCCGCCCCGGACCTCGAAGAGACATATCTGAAAAAATATGGCATCCGCTTAAAGAAGAAATCCGATATCGAAGGCATCCGTCAGGCCGGTCAGCTGGTTTTGGACACCCTTAATCTGGTGGAATCCAAAATTGCCCCCGGGTTGATCACCGATGAAATCAACACCCTGGTCCATGAATATACAATTAACAGCGGGGCCACCCCTGCGCCGTTGAATTATCGCGGGTTTCCAAAAAGCGTCTGCGTCTCCGTCAATGAAGTCATATGTCACGGGATCCCCGGAAACCGAGTCATCAAAGGCGGTGATATAGTCAATGTCGACGTCACCTCAATTCTAAACGGCTATTACGCCGATGCGAACAAAACCTTTTTGGTGGGCAATGCCGATTCTGAAGCCCGTAAAATCGTCAGTATTGCCCGGGAATGCCTCAGGCGGGGTATGGCAGCGGTAAAGCCCGGCAATACCCTGGGAGATATTGGCTGGAGCATTCAGACATACGCCGAGGCCAAGGGATGTTCGGTGGTCCGCGAATTTGTGGGGCACGGTGTGGGACTGGATTTCCATGAAGCACCCCAGGTACCGCATTTCGGCCACAAAGGAGTTGGGATTCCCCTGATTCCAGGGATGGTTTTTACCATTGAACCAATGATAAATCTCGGGCAAAAAGAACTCAGAATACTGGATGATAATTGGACGGCGATTACTACGGACGGATCTTTGTCAGCCCAATTCGAGCAGACCATTCTGGTGACCGAAGACGGGTATCAGAGTCTTACTCCCTACGATCTGTGATAGCGGGATTCGGAATTGGGAATGCGTAAGTCGGAATTTTGGACCAAAGTGCAGAGAGCATAGCGCAAAGCGTATAAAAAAGAAAAGTATATGGTGATCCCTCCGGAGGTGCCCAGTTCCCCAAGGGCGGATAAAAGTCCAAGTTAGGTATCTGTCGTTTCTAAATCCTACCCATGATAGAGCGAAGCGATTCCATCCTTCTACATTCTGCGGTCCCTGATCAAAAGCCTTTCACCTATTGCAGTATTCCAGGGCCCATTTTTTCAATATTCCAGCATTCCACCATTCCAATTGGAGTGAAGCTACTAACTTGTTTAGAAAACCAGGACAATTGAACGGCAGCTGACACTCGTAATTGCTGCACCCATATTATCATACTGGGTCGGTGATTGGGTTATTTCAAATTAATTCTTGTTAACAGGATTGCCAGGCTAATTTGGGGAATGAAAATGTTTTCATTTTTTCGAGAATATGGTAACGGTTTTGAGGACTCCCAATAGGTCCCAGCGACCGTAATAGGTATCATGACCATTATTTATTAAAATTATGATAATTATTAATTTGACTTATACTGTGTAAATTATGCTATGCATAGCTAATTTTTTATGGAAGAAAGGGGGTGAAACTGGGAAAATGCGTTGACCCACTTCTAATACGGTGACCAGAAATTGTTTTTCAGGTCATTTCGTATTGTCCATTTAACACTTTCGATTGAAGGAGGTGCACAATGAAATTTCGACTGATAACAATTGCAACTTTGGCCCTTATCATGACATTGGGGATGGCTTCCAGTGGTCTTTACGCTGCTGATTCGATCAGCGCTTACCTGGGATTTTCCCGCGAGGTAAATGAAGCCTTAGCAGGGAGAATTCAGGAGAAAACCGGGATTGAAGTTAAGAACATCACGCTTTCCTGGGGGGAAATCTGGGCCAGACTCGTATCAGAGGCACCCAGGTTTAACGCGGACATGGTCTTGTCATTTGGTGCAGCCCAGGCGATTGACGGCACCAAGAAAGGGTATTACGTCCCTTACAAATCCCCCGCTTGGGAGGATATAGATGCGGCCTTTAAGTCTCCGGATGGCAGCTATTACGCTTTGGGTACTTTTTCATTTCTGTTAATCGGCAACAAGGTAAAACTGGCCGAAAAAGGGTACGGGATGCCGATGAGTTGGAAGGAGCTTCTGGATCCCAAGTGGAAAGGGCAGATTGTGGCGCCCTCGCCACGGACATCGGGCACCGCCTTCATGATCAACTACTCTTTTCTCCAACTCTACGGAGAAAAGGAGGGGTGGAAGTTCCTCGAAGGGTTGGACCAGAACATGGCGCAGTATACCAAGAGCGGAAATGCCCCCACCGATCTTGTAGGCAGAGGCGAGTACCTGCTCGGTATTACGGCCGATGAAAACGTACTGAAAAGAATTAACGACGGCTATCCGATCCAGTGGGTGATCCCGGCAGAGGGCATCGGATACGAGGGCAACTACTGCACCATTTTGAAGGGTACCAAGAAGCTCGACCTGTGCAAGAAAGTTATGGATTATTTAGGCACCGAAGATGCCAGCGCATTCTTAGCATCTATGGGTTACATTCCACCACGCCCGGGCATCCCCAGTGCGCTTTACGGAGCGGCTAAACCGACATTCATCAAGCTTGACCACGGGTGGGCCGTAAAGAATAGAAGCAAAATCATCAAAACCTGGAAAAGCAAGTTTATGATGAAAGAAACTGCCAAAGCCAGAAAAGTCGGTGACGAGAAGGAAAAAAAGGCCGCCGAAGAAGCAAAAACACAATAAAGATAGGTTCCGGCCAGTTCCGGTTATTCCGGGTTAAAAAGTATAGGAGTGAAAGATGGCAGAAGCGGTAATGGACCGTGTTCCCGGTAGAGGCATCTGGTATAAAGTTCGTTCATTTCTCAATGCAAAGCTGGTGAATATTTTTGCCGGAGGTCTTTTTGCCCTTCTTGCCATCTTCCTTATTTACCCGATCATCAGCGTATTGGTGAAAAGCTTCTGGGGAGATGACGGTTTTACATTCGACTTTTATGTCGAGTTTTTCAGCTATAACTTTTACTACTGGTCACTTTTTAACACCCTTATCCTGGGTTTTTCTACGATGATCATATTGGTGATCGTCGGCTTTTGTTTTGCCTATCTAACTACGCGAGGCCCTTTGTGGCTGAGAAAACCGCTGAAAATTTGTGCCTTACTGCCCCTGGCAGCGCCGCCCTATATCTTTTCCATTTCTTTGATTACCCTCTTTGGCCGCAACGGATTGCTTAACAATTTACTAAACCTGGATTTTAATATCTACAGCTGGACCGGGGT
>JBATKU010000005.1:0-1721 GCA_049669725.1 Desulfobacterales bacterium | reverse complement strand
GGCGCACGGTGGTCATGTAACAGTGGAAAGCGATCTGGGAAAGGGAAGTATTTTTTCAATCTTCCTTCCTAAACCTTAATTTAAAATCATCCAATTATTCAGAGTAAAATTCCAGAAACGAGCTTATAGGAGCCTACAACACAGTCGAACCCGGATGACGAAGAGTATTTTTAGCCGAAACGACCGGTAATATAATCCTCGGTCAGTTGATGATGGGGGTTGGTAAATATCTGGGCGGTAGGTCCGACCTCAATGAGATCGCCCAGATGGAAATAAGCCGTACGTTGAGAAACACGTGATGCCTGTTGCATGGAGTGAGTGACAATAACGATTGAATACTGCTCGCGCAATTCATCGATCAGATCTTCAATGACAGCCGTCGCAATCGGGTCCAGCGCAGAGCAGGGCTCATCCATTAAGATGACTTCAGGGTTGACGGCGATGGTACGGGCAATACAAAGCCGCTGTTGCTGCCCGCCCGAAAGACCCGTGCCGGGTTGATCCAGCCAATCCTTAACCTCACCCCAGAGCCCCGCCTTTTTGAGCGATGTCTCCACGATTTCATCCAGCTCAGCCTTGTTGGCTGCCAAGCCGTGAATTTTGGGTCCATAGGCAATATTTTCATAAATGGACTTGGGAAAAGGATTGGGTTTTTGAAAAACCATGCCGACCTGAGCTCGCAGGGGGACCACATCAATATTTTTTTCATAAATATTGACACCATCAAGGGCAATATCGCCTGTCATCCGACAGCCTTCGATTGTATCATTCATACGGTTCAAGCAACGAATAAAGGTTGATTTACCGCAGCCCGAAGGACCGATCATGGCAATGACCTCGTTGTTGGCAATGTCTAAGGAGACATCCTTGATGGCCTGCTTAGCACCGTAGTAGACGTTTACATTGCGGCAGGTCATTCGTGGATTTTCAACGGTAACCTCACCGACTGTCTGGCGATGGTCACGATCATAAAGAATCCGGCCTTCACCTCTGGTAAGTATGGGTTGCTTGTTTTCTTCCGGCATGGTCCCCGCTATGCCCGCTTCATTCATTTCCGGCAGTGGTATCATGACACTCCTTACTTAAGCGACGTCAGTATCTGCAAATTTTCGATATCAGCGTGAAATTTCTGCCGCTCTTCATCCGGCATGGGTATCATACCTTTTTCGGTCAAATACCCTTCCTCGCCCCAGGCCTTCTCGCTGGTGAACTCTTCCAGGTATTCCTGGATACCCGGAATGACCCCGACATGGGCTTTTTTCACGTAAAAGAATAGCGGTCGGGAGATCGGATATTCACCTGCGGCAATGGCTTCAAACTCTGGTTGGACGCCGTCAACATAGGATCCTTGAATTTTATCCATATTTTGGTCTAAAAAACTGAATCCGAATATGCCCAGTGCATTTGGATTGGCTTCCAGTTTCTGGACAATCAGGTTGTCGTTTTCACCGGCTTCAACATAGGCGCCGTCCTCACGGATGGTGTGGGCAATCGCTTTGTATTGTTGTTTGTTTGTCTTTTTCAAAGCATTGATCCAACCAAACTTTTTGGCACCGCCTTCCATGGCCAGCTCAACAAAGGCATCGCGGGTTCCGGAGGTCGGCGGTGGTCCCAGCACTTCAATGGTTTTGTCAGGCAATGCCGGGTTGACATCTTGCCAGGTTTTGTAAGGATTGGGAATTAGTTTTTCCCCACCACTGGAATCCGGGACTTCCTTAGCC
>JBATKU010000004.1:0-3503 GCA_049669725.1 Desulfobacterales bacterium | reverse complement strand
TGATAATATTCAGTTAGTTATCCTTACTTAGACTAAATGAACAATTTAAAAATCGGATGGAAATGACAATTTTTGTGGCCTTTTCTCAATTTTCCTGGCCTTTTCTCCATAATTTGTAATAAAAACTCATATTTTCCTGATCATTTAAAGGATCATCTTGCCGGGAATATTCTCTCCGCCTCCACATAATGGAACCCGATATCGCGCCTTAGATCCAGTCGATTGCCGTCGGCGTCTTCCCTGGGAATCACCCTGATTTTGCCGTTGTCAAAGGCCGCCAGTAACTTCGTCCTGGATCGATCGGCAGCCACACCACGACTTTCATCGGGTTTGATCGTCATATTCACATTCAAAAAAACCACCCGGGTACCGTCGGATTTAAAGCCGTCTTCATCCGGTGAACACATCATGGCCGAGGGGATCACCTGAATGCCCTTGCGCTTCATATATTTGAAATCAATTTCTACGGGCTCACCCCGGGTGCACGACCAGGGATATCCCTTTTGACCGTCCGGTCCGCCGGGTCCGGTCACCAGCGCCGAGCACATCGCCAATTGATCCGTTCTGACTTCCGGCTCCACCTCATTTAAATTCCCCTCCAGGGTTGCCTGGATAAGGACGCCCAGGTTTCTCAATCGACGAATGACCGGCTGGGCTTCGGGTTCACCGGGGCGTATGTTTATTTCCGACACCCTTATCGTCGTTGGACGCATGTCGCTATCCAGTGAAACAAAACAGCCCGGATATAATACACAGGGGCGCAGAATAGCTCTTTCTTTCATCGATTGAATGAGAGGCCTGGCAATTACATTACCTGCCATCTCGATCAATTCCGGGGTTTCCAGCGGGTGGGGCGAAACAGCTCCCATTCCACCGGTAATTGGATTGTTTTTGCCGGCCGGGCCTTCGAATCGTTCCGGATAGTCCATGGCGGTGGGCAAAATTTGAAAACTTCCGTTTCTATCAACCAGCATGGTAAAGCTTATTTCCACACCCGACATCAGGGATTCAATTAATAGGGGCCAGGTGCCTTTGCTGCCATACAGCTTTTTATAGTCGGCTTTGTAGTCTTTTATTAATCCATCGTAAACTTCCCTGATTTCCCAGGAATTTAAAATGATACGGGCACCTTTCCCTCCGGCGCTATAAGGATATTTCAACACGGCCCCGCCATAATCATGGATATAGTTCAAGCAAGTTGACAGTATGCCGTGATAATCTCTAGCGTCCACTTCGTTCCATGAAGCAGCTACGGGTATACCCGCATCACGACAAAGTTTTTTGCATTCTATTTTATCGCCTTCAATGAACGCACCGGATTTGTTCAAACCCAGAATTTGGTCACCAAATCCGGACTGCTCCACAGCATCAACTAGGCCTTCAAACAGGAGGGCTTCCGGCATGGGTATGACATAATCTAGGCGACCTTCCTTTAAGGCAGCAATGATGGCCCGGGTATAGTCTTCAACTGAATTGCTGGCGGTGGCAACAAAATCCACCGGCCAGTCCATGATTTTACAAAAATCAGGCATTGATGGCGTTCCCCGAATGACAACTCCCTTAAACACTTCGTCATAGTTGTCACTCTTCGCAGTAGCAGTCACCAAAGCGCTTAACAAAGTTCTACCATCGGTTCCGGCAAAGGCAATTTTCTTCATACAAGGGTTCCTTTTTTTAATGCTTAATTTCTCCGCCCTGAAAAAAAAGATACCAGGTGTGGAGAGACAAAGTTATTCTCCAATAGCTGACGAAAATATGTTGATGTTAATGCGGGCGGATTAATTAATTGTTAGTGGTCCATCTCCTTACCAAATTGGAGTCATCCGGGTCAATTATAAGTTTCGGGCTGAACACGGGATGGGCAATCACCACCATGTTGATTTCAATTTTGTAACGATTTAGATTTTTCAAAGGATAAAATCATACTCTATTTCTGATTGGGGGTCGGAATTTTTACAATTTAAAAAGAACATAAAATATGGTATATTCATTTAAACTAACCAAATGGATAAATACCAGACCTATTATTATAAAGATGGTCAATAAAGGCTGCAAGTCCTGAGGCGTTACATATCGGCGCCATTTAATCGACGTCGTCGCGCCAGGGCGGGCCGCATTCCCCATTCTGCATTTCAAAATTATGTTTACAGGATTCTCCAGAATAATTGAAGAGCGCATTCGCAAGGCCCAGAAAAAAGGGGTGTTTGATAACCTTGAAGGGTCAGGCAAACCCCTGAATTTAGAAAACGACAGCCACATAGCGGAAGATCTCAGGCTGGCCTATAAGATCTTGAAAAATGCAGATTGTCTGCCGCCCGAGATCGAGCTGAAAAAAGAAATTGAGCGCACCGAGGATTTGCTCGGCGGCATGCAAGATACCGCCCAGAAACATCGTACCCTGAAAAAATTAAACTATCTTATCATGCAGCTAAACGCGGTCAGAGATACTTCGATTGAGTTAGAAATGCCCCAGCAATATGCGCTCAAACTGGTAGAGCGGCTTGAATCTAAAAAAGAAAATAGAATAAAGAAAAAATAAAGGAATTATTCTAATGGGAAAATTAAAAGTGGCTCTTTTATCCGGTGGCATCTCTTCTGAGCGTGAAGTATCACTTCACAGCGGAGAGCAAGTGTATGAGGCACTTGATAAGGATAAATACGATATCCGGCGCTATGACCCCAAAACCGATTTATCCCGCTTGATCAACGATGCCGCGCAAATCGATATCGCCTTAATCATCCTTCACGGGCCCTATGGAGAAGATGGCACAGTGCAGGGCCTGCTCGACCTGCTCCACATCCCCTATCAGGGTTCGGGGGTTCTGGGGAGCTCGCTTGCCATGAACAAGGCCGCCACCAAGCTAATCTACGAAAAAGCCGATATTCCCGCCCCGCCCTATGTTATCTATAATCGAAATGACACGGTCGATGCGGATGCCTGTGCAAAAAAACTCGGGTTGCCCCTGGTTGTCAAACCGGTGGTAGGCGGGTCAAGTGTGGGCATGTCCATAGTTAGATCTGTCTCCGATCTGCAAGGTGCCGTGGAAAAAGCCTTTGAGTTTGACAGCACGGTTATGGTCGAAGCCTACATAGACGGGGTAGAGCTTACCGGCGGTGTCCTTGGGAACAGGGAACTGGAGGCTTTTCCGATTATCGAAATTTTACCTGACAAAGCGCATGATTTTTTTGATTACGAGGCCAAATACACGGCAGGTATCACCCAGGAAATATGTCCGGCTCGCATTGATGAAGAATTAACCCTGCAAGCTCAAACCTATGCCAAAAATGCCCACCAGGCCTTATTTTGCCGGGGTTACAGCCGAACCGATATGATTCTCAAAGATAGAGAAATTTACGTTCTTGAAACCAACACCAGTCCCGGAATGACGGCCACAAGTCTTTTACCACAGGCCGCCCAGGTTGCCGGATTAAATTTCACCAAGCTTCTCGACAGGCTTATCGAACTCGGGCTGGAGAAAAGTTAGGCGAGCGAATTGCTGGCC
>JBATKU010000003.1:0-2450 GCA_049669725.1 Desulfobacterales bacterium | reverse complement strand
CCTTTACTGCGGGTTCCTCACAGCCTTTGAGACTTGAAATTACCATTTCTTTCTGACTATCTTGAGAGTCCAAAGTTTTATGGAGCTTTTGCTGCTAACGAGCCTTGATAATACTGATGCTTTCTGCTCTTTGACATAATTATTCGGTAAATCGCTGTATTCCTGAAAAGGCGAAAATTATGGAAGAACTCTTCTTGGATCACGGATCGTACTGTCTCCTCCGTGGGTATAGCTGAGGTTATCGTTCTCAACCACCCGCGATAAGTTTCCCAAATAGTTTGATGAAAATTTAGAGCAATGATTTGTAGAATGCCGGTGGCAATGCAGCCAAGGTTTACAAACCCTTCAATAGCACAGGTCGTTTGCGCAATTAATTTTTCCGATCTCGTGTCGATTGAAGATAAATCACTTTTATTGCGTTTGCCGATTTTGGGCCAGACACTGGTCCAAAAGTGGTAGAAGAAGACACCCATTAAATGTTTTAAGACCTTAAAGTTGACTTCAATTTTAAAACGATAGCTGTAGGCCTTAATGATATCCAGAGGCTCTAATGTCAGATCTGAGCACATGAGGATGAAGATTTCTGTTCCGTCGATAACCAAAACAAATCTAACTTTTTCCTTTATTGGCTTCCAGAGGAGATCGAGACAAAGAAAAAATATCGTTTTCTTTTGTCTATAGATTTCAATAGCAGCTTCTTGAAATTCGTTTTGTTTGTCCTCGAACAACTTTATTAACTTCAGCTTTTCACCGTACTTTCTGGGGGCTCCTGGCTTACCTGTTCTAGGCGGCGGATTTTCATAGCCGACGACATTACTCTTAGCGCGGGTAATTAAATGTGCTAAACGTTCGCCATTTGAATTCAGCAGACCTTTTAAAATCAGAAGTACTGGTCCCACTGCGAAATAGGCATCCAAAACAACGATGCATTTCGCATTAAGGCCTTTTACCAAGGCAACAGCCATGGAAGCCATAAGGGTGGTAACGCTTACTTTTTCTTTGCCGTTGACAGTTGGCGCTAACTTATTCTGAAACGTCCGAAGCTTTTCTGCTCCTTCATGAAGTTCGGCACAGAGGGGAACACAAAAGATTTTTTTTTACCCATCCAGCCAAGATGCCCAATACTCCATGATGATGACCATATATATACGGCGGTTTACCCGAATTTTCGGATTCTTGATGGAGCTTTTTGACCCCGGGCATTTTTTCTGCTTCTTTAGACACCTTGATTCCATCGCCTGCAATGAGATACCTGTCAGCAACCTTAAGCAACGGACAATGAGATAGAACAATTTGCCACCATCGTTGCTGAAGACATTTTAAGTGCCAGGACGACGTTCTAAAAAATGATAGCAGGGCAGTATAAAGACAAGGCTTTAAGCCTAACCAACGAATCATTGAAGTAACACCATGATGATCGATCCTGACAATAAAACCCATAATGACTATCACGAACCAGTTAAAGGCAGCGCTTCTGCTAAAACAATCCCTGAACTGCAACAAAATGAGGCTAATTTCTTTTATCATGACATCCCCCTTTGTCGTTGAAGGTAGATGGCGATTGCCCTTGCCGTTCAGAAATTAAAAATTATTCTTTCAAAGCAAAGGTGTTGGGGGCTGTCCTAATAAATGTTTGACCTGCATTGATTTTCTTGATTAGGATGGATACGATTGAGTCTCGTTCCAGTTGTACATGGAAGTCTCTATCGGCAATTTGGATAATCTCCGAAACATGCAAGGGTCTTCCTGCAATTTGCAGTACGTGTTCCACAATATCAGCTTTGGACGTACGTTTTACTGGTTTGGTCTTCAATCCTTTCTGGAGACGGCTAATGGTTTTTAGCTTAAACTCGGCAACATCCTTCTCATATTCAAAAAATCGCTCAAAAGGTTCCATAGCGTATCCCTACTTCGTTAGAGTGTTTCAGTAAGGATACACTAATTATATACGTACGTCAAGCTATTTTTATTGTACGGTGTTTATTTTCTATCCTTTTTCCCAAGATCGTCTATTTATGAATGCTAATAGCGTTCAGAGAACACAACATTACGTACGATACAGGGCTTTTCTGCGCTTCACAAAAGGCTGAGAGGATGCTTTAAGTTAGAGTAGAACTTTGGACTGTCAAGCTGGTTAAGTTTAAGGAAATATTAGTCTTCTCTATCGAAAGGTTCATGTGTAGCCATGTCTATATCCTCTGTTTCATTCTTTTGGTAGTTTCTTTTGTACGCCTAAATATAAGCAATGGGATAAGTAGGTGTCAACTGCAAATGGGTGATGGAATTCAGGTCTCAACATTACCCATTTTTGCGATTTCTTTCAGTATCTTTTTCAGCCTTTCAATGAACGTAATCTCTTGAAACCCATTCCCCATTTTGATCTAATGCCTTTGTTTCTGAAATCATAATTTCAACAAAAATGCAAAAGAGATCGAAATCGAGAATGAAGA
>JBATKU010000002.1:0-7905 GCA_049669725.1 Desulfobacterales bacterium | reverse complement strand
GACTGGAAGTGAGGAATCCACTTCTATTGATGTGAGCCATGAAGGCAAGATGGGCCTGGTGTTGCCAGACCCGGGGCGTGATGGATGCTATTCAACTTTGACTGTAACCTGTTTGGGTTGTTCTTCCTCCGGCCGGGGGATTTCTATCTCCAGCATGCCGTCTTTAAACTTGGCTTTAATCATATTGGGCTGAATGTTGTGGTGGAGTGTAAACGAGCGTTGAAAGGTGCCGAAGCAGCGTTCCTGACGGTAGTAAGCTTCTTGTTTGATTTCGGGTTTGGCAAATCGTTCACCCTTGAGTGTCAGAATATTATCTTTGACCTCAACTGCAACGTTTTCTTTACCAACCCCGGGCAGTTCGACCGCCAGTATAACCCCGGTTTCGGTTTCATAGATGTCCACCGCAGGCTTCCAGGCACACATATTCATTTCATCATCCCGATCCCGGGAGGGACCGAAAGAATCATCGAACATTCGGTTGATTCGATTCTGCAGCTCTGCAACATCCCTGAACGGGTCCCATTTTACGAGTGCCATGCCCAACCCTCCTGTCTCATGTCTTTGTTTTTCTCAAATTTAAGCACCGCTATAACTCTGTCAAGACTTTACAAACATATGTTTCGGTGTTATTTTCGTTGCAATTGACAGGGAGAAGAAGAAAACATTCCAATTGGGGCGAAGCCCCTAATTTCAACCTTAGGAGCCGGAAATGGAGTATATTAAAATACGACTATTAGATGATTTTGGTCATATTGGTTCCAAATTAGAGAAGACCATCGATGATATGTTTCGATCGGTGAGTCCAGGCTTTACGCTTGCTGAACGATCATGGAAACCTCCGATGGACATGAATGAAACCCCGGAAGAGGTCATAATTGTGGCCGAGGTTCCGGGTGTGGACAAAGAGGATCTGGAGGTTGAAATCAGCAGCAAGGCGGTAAGGATAAAGGGAAATCGTTTTGCCCGGCATTGCTCCGGCAATGCCACCTATCGGCTCGCTGAATTACAATACGGACGCTTTGAACGGATCCTATTTCTGCCGGCACCCATTGATCCGGAA
This sequence comes from Desulfobacterales bacterium, assembly GCA_049669725.1. Classification (GTDB taxonomy): domain Bacteria; phylum Desulfobacterota; class Desulfobacteria; order Desulfobacterales; family JAFDCJ01; genus JAFDCJ01. Next base: position 6,845 of record JBATKU010000002.1, on the reverse strand, counting down.
ATAGTATCTGCTGCCTATCAAAACGGCCTGCTTGAGATACGATTGGCCAAACAGCCACCTGAGAAAACCCACAAAATACCGATTGAGGATGGATAAGGAAAATGAATGCGGAATGTGGAATGCGGATTTCGGATTGAAAAATAAGGAAGTTATTCGATTATAATTTCTTTTCGTCCTAGGAGACGGCCGGGGAAAATATCAGAATTTCGTCACGTATGATTATATGGATACAAAGGAAGTTGGGGAGGAAAATATGGTTGATGAACAATCACCCATGGAATTGGATGCAGAAAAAATACCGGATGTTCTTCCGATTCTGCCACTCTATGATGCAGCGCTTTTTCCCAAAATGGTCTTGCCTCTGGTGGTTTTACAGGGGGAATCCGTCCAGCTGGTGGATGAAGCCATGGCCAAAGATCGTATCATTGGCCTGATGGTTTCGAAAAAGCCGGAAGATAAAAAGAGGCCCGATCGCGAAGACTTGGCCGCGGTGGGAACCAGTGCGTTGATTCTCAAAATGGCAAAGACCCACGATGATCGGACCCAGCTTTTGGTCCAGGGGCTGAGCCGGTTTACGATAAGAAGCTTTAAAGACGGCAAGCCCTATCTCGTCGCGCGCGTCGAACTGCTCAAAGATGTCGAGCAAAAAGACAATGAAACCGAAGCATTGATAGCGAATATTGTCGGGCAGTTTGAAAGAGTCGTCGAATTGTCGCCGGGGCTGCCACCTGAGATCGCTCAGATGGCAAAGACCATCCAGGAAGCCGGTACGCTGGCGGACATGATTGCCTCTACCATTAATTCCACTCCCGAAGAAAAGCAACAAATCCTTGAAATACGGGATGTTAAACTGCGACTGAAAGAAGTCACCCGCCTGTTAAACCACCAGCTTGACATCTTGGAGCTGGGCAATAAAATTCAAAGCCAGGTCAAGGGTGATATGGACAAGAGTCAACGCGAGTATTACCTGCGTCAGCAGTTAAAAGCTATCAAGGAAGAGCTGGGTGAAAAAGATGAGGCTTCCGTTGAGATCGATGAATACCGGGCTAAAATCGAGGAGAAGAATCTTCCCGAAGAGGCCCGCAAAGAAGCCGATCGCGAACTGGAGCGTTTGTCGCGGATGCATCCGTCTTCGGCCGAATATACCGTTGCCTCGACCTACCTGGACTGGATTACATCTTTGCCCTGGCATGACAGCAGTCCGGATAATCTGGACATCAAAAAAGCCAGGAAAATATTGGATGACGACCATTTCGGCCTGGAGAAGCCCAAAAAACGTATCATCGAATATCTGGCGGTCCGCAAACTGAAGCCGGAATCGAAAGGTCCCATTTTGTGCTTTGCCGGGCCCCCGGGAACCGGCAAGACCTCGCTGGGACAATCCATCGCCCATGCGCTTGGGCGCAAGTTCCATCGTATATCGTTGGGCGGTGTGCGCGATGAGGCCGAGATCAGGGGCCATCGACGAACCTATGTGGGTGCACTGCCGGGTCGAATCATCCAGGGGTTGCGGCGTGCCGAAACCAACAATCCGATATTTATGCTGGATGAAATCGACAAGGTTGGAAGTGATTTCCGCGGGGACCCTTCTTCGGCCCTGCTGGAAGTACTGGATCCGGAACAAAATTTTTCCTTCTCCGATCATTATCTGGACGTGCCCTTTGATCTTTCCAAGGTAATGTTCATCACAACGGCCAATATCCTGGACACCATTCCACCGGCGTTGCGCGACCGGATGGAAGTGCTGATGCTCCACGGATATACACTGGATGAAAAGGTTAAGATCGCCAACCGCTATCTCATACCCCGTCAGCGGGAAGCACACGGCCTCAAAGCCAAGCAGATTAAATTTACCAACGGAGCGGTAAAGCAGATCGTGATGGGCTACACCCGGGAAGCCGGCCTGCGCAACCTGGAGCGTGAAATAGCGAATATCTGCCGCGGGGTGGCCACCAAGATTGTCCAGGGCAAGGTAAAATCGGTCAGCATCACAGTCGATGACCTTCACACATACCTGGGGCCCGTCCGTTTGACCTCTGAAACCAAAACCAGAATAACAACCCCGGGGATCGCCACGGGTTTGGCCTGGACGCCGACCGGAGGCGAGCTGCTGTTTATTGAAGCAACCGCCATGAAGGGCGGCAAAGGTCTAACCATGACCGGACAGCTGGGAGATGTTATGAAGGAATCGGCCACCGCCGCCTTGAGCTTTGCCAGGGCAAATGCCAAAGACCTTGGCATTGATGAGGATTTTTTTGATAAGAATGACATCCATATCCACGTGCCCGCCGGCGCCATTCCCAAAGACGGTCCATCCGCCGGGGTGACCATGTTGACTGCGCTGACGTCCCTGCTGACCGATACCCGTATCAGAAAGGATCTGGCAATGACCGGTGAGATCACTTTAAGGGGACAGGTATTGCCGGTGGGCGGTGTTAAGGAAAAGGTGCTCGCCGCCCATCGGGCCGGGATTAAAACCATCATATTGCCGGAATTGAATCGCAAGGACATCGAAGATCTCCCCAAAAAGGTCCAGAAGGACATTCGGTTTCATTGCGTCAGCAAGATGCAGGATGTGTTGAATATTGCGCTGGAAACCAATAAACCACACAGGCAGTCCCGCAAGAAGAAGTAATCCCGGGGCCGCGACATTTAAACAGATAATTGACTGTATATATGGAAGTTAGTTTCTTAATGAGAATCATGAAAATTCCAAGCACCAAAAACCAAATTACAAATAAATTCCAATGATCCAAATTCAAAATTCCAAAAAATCCCCCTTACCCCCTTTAGGAAAGGGGGTAACAAGTTGGGTTCGCCGGATCTGTGGAGATGGCATCATCACTTCATTTAACTGGGTAAATAATTTGACGCTTGGCATTTTGGATTTTAATGGTTTATAAAACCCTGGGATGTTAAAATTTTGTGTCAAAGGAATATAAATTCCCTTATCATTGCAACTTCGTTTTTCCGCAGACTCGAAATCGTGCCTTTCTTATTAATCGGCGTTTTTTTTTATTTTGTTATCGGTTGTGCCGCAACCTATAGCCCCCCTCCCCAACAGCCGGCGGGATATCCGAAACCGTATAAAGTTTTAGGGAAATGGTACCAGCCGCTGCCTCACTCCAAAGGATTTCAGCAGCGTGGAATTGCATCCTGGTACGGGAAGTATTTTCACGGCAAAAAAACCTCCAACGGTGAAATCTATGATATGTATGCCGTGACGGCGGCGCACAAAACACTGCCATTGGGCACCTACGTGCGGGTTCGCAATCTTGAAAACAGCCGCACGGTGGACGTGCGGATCAACGACCGGGGACCGTTTGTGCGCGGACGCATCATTGACCTGTCTTATACAGCTGCCAAAGATATCGGTATCGTCGGTCCCGGAACCGCCCGGGTTGAAGTTGTGGCCCTGGGGACCCCGGCCACCACTGACGGCGGTTCAAGCCGTTCCTATGTGCAAGGAGACTATTTCTCGGGCAATTTTACCTATCAGCTCGGCGCTTTCGTGAACCGCGAAAATGCGGAGAAACAGAAACGCAAGCTTGCGGGAAAATATAAAAATGCACACATAACGGTATTTGACCGCGGTGATCAGGTTTTTTATCGGGTGCGGGTCGGAAAGTTCACGACCCTGGAAGATGCCGTCAAGCATGAGCTGATATTAATCGAGGACGGATACTCGAATGCGATCTTAATCGCTGAATAGCGATTAAATATAGGTTCTGAGTTCAGGGTTCTGGGTTCAGAGGTTAGGGTTCAGACCTGATCGGAAATCCCAAATCCGCAATCGAATGACTCCAGAAATCCACGATCGATAGACCCAAGGAATTCATTATCAAAGGAGTGAAAAATTTGCTGACGAAGGTGGTTTTCCTGGATCGGGATGGTACGATCAACCGGGATTCCTCGGACTACATTAAAAGCCGGGAGGAGTTTGAATTTTTACCCGGCAGCCTTGAGGCCATTGAAAGTTTGACCGTAAACGGGTTTGTCAATATTGTTATTACCAACCAGTCTGCGGTGCCGCGTCATTTAATCTCGTTAAATGAACTTGAATTTGTCCACAAGATGATGACCGAGACGGTTGCGCTTAACGGCGGTGAAATTAAAGATATCTTTTTCTGTCCCCATATGCCGGAAGATGGGTGCGATTGCCGTAAACCCGAACCGGGGTTGATTCACCAGGCCCGGAAGAAATACAGTATCGACCTGACCTCAGCGGTGATGGTGGGGGACTGCGCCAAAGACATCGAGTGCGCCCGCAGGGCCGGATGCGACAGGGCAGTTCTGGTTAAAAGCGGCAAAGAAGACGACGTGGAAGATGAGTTGAAAACCCGGCAGATATTTCCGGATTATGTGGCAGAAGATTTGCTCGATGCAGCCAAATGGATCATTTTTAATATAAAATAGCGATTTCAAATTCAAACCGCCTTGCCCCATCAGGATGAATACTTATAACAAAAATAGTTCCTCCCCGCTCACCATTGACGGGCGTCTGGAGCGTATTACCTATTTTAACGAAGATACCCATTATACCATTGCGCGTTTGAAGCCCGCCGGTTTGAGCGCCGCGGTCACCGTGGTCGGTTATCTGGCAGGCGTCAGCCTCGGTGAAACCATAAAAGTTAACGGCAAATGGGAGACCCATCCTAAATATGGTCAACAGTTAAAAATTGATTCATTTGAGGTGATGCTGCCGGCCGGTATAGACGGCATCCGTACCTACCTGGGATCGGGTATCGTTAAAGGCATCGGCCCTTCCCTGGCCTCGAGAATGGTGAAAGCCTTCGGAGCCGAAACCCTGGAAGTCATCGAGGGCCACCCCCAACGGCTCGTTGAAGTCGACGGCATCGGGGAAGCCAAGGCGGCCTTGATACAAGGCGCCTGGAGCGAGCATCACGCCCTTAGAGGTCTGATGCAGTTTTTGCAGAAAATGGGGATTCAGACCTCCTACTGCGCAAAAATATTTAAAGAATACGGGCCGGATGCGGTTAGCCTTATTCAGGAAGATCCTTACGTGTTGGCGGACGATTTTCCGGGTGCCGGATTTTTGATTGCCGATACCATCGCTCGCAAGCAGGGTGTGGAAAACGAAGATCCGCAGCGCGTGCGTGCCTGTATCCTGCACCTCATTCTGCAAAATGCCGAGGCCGGACATACCTTTGCGGAGAGGGAAAATCTTTATTCACGATGTGAAAACCAGTTCCAGATCAGCCAGCTGTCCTTTGAGAATGTAATGGCTGAACTGATTGAAGCCCGTGTTATCATTGTTGAGCCGATTGCCGACGATTCATGGGCCAGCGCTGTTTATCTGAAAGAATTATACCAGGCCGAAAGCGGGTTGGCCGAGCGCCTGCAGGCGATGCTGTCTGTGCCGGTGGAGACTGCAGAGCTAGAGACAGAGGTCATCGCGAGAGAAGTTCATCAAAAGCTGGCCATTAACCTGTCTGCCGAACAACTGCAGGTCCTCGAAAAGGTCTTTGCCCATCGCATTGCCATTATCACCGGCGGGCCCGGAACCGGCAAAACAACCCTTTTGCGCTCCATCAGCACTGTATTTCAGACCCAGGGCCGGCGGTTGCTTTTGGCAGCACCCACCGGCCGGGCGGCCCGGCGGTTAGCCGAGGTTACCCGAAGAAAGGCAAGCACCATTCACCGACTTTTGGGATATAAATTTAACGACAACGGCTTGATGCGAAACCGGGATAATCCGCTGGACGCCGATGCCGTTATCATCGACGAAGCTTCAATGGTCGATACGGTTTTGATGTATAACCTTCTGGCTGCCGTGCCCCTGTCAGCACAGCTGGTACTTGTAGGAGATGTATCTCAGCTCCCATCTGTTGGCCCTGGTAATGTTCTGGCGGATATGATCGACTCAGGTTGCATACCGGTCTATTATTTGAATAAAATTTTTCGCCAACACCGGGAAAGCGAGATTATTATCAACGCTCACCGGGTTCGCGAGGGTGACCCTCCCGATTTTCCAGACTCGATTGAAATAAATGATCGCTCCGATTTTTATTTCATAGAGCAACGTGATCCGGACCGGGCAGCCGCCAGGATTGTTGAGTTGTGCTGCGAAGAACTGCCTGCTAAATTCGGTCTGGATCCAGTCAATGACATCCAGGTATTGACGCCGATGCATAAAGGCGCGGTTGGTACGATCAACTTGAATAGCCTTTTGCAAAAAGCTTTAAATCGCCAATCCGTCGGTGTGAAAACCACAAGAATACCATTTAAGCCCGGTGACAAGGTGATGCACCTTAAAAACAATTACCAAAAGGAAGTGTATAACGGCGATATTGGAATAGTTGATAGAATAGATAATCAAAAAGCGGAATTGGCGGTAAATTACTACGGCAAAACCGTCAGTTATGATTTTGGCGAGCTGGATGAGATGACCATGGCCTATGCCATTTCAATCCATAAATCCCAGGGCTCGGAATACCCGGCGGTCATCGTGCCACTGATGACCCAGCACTATATTCTGTTGCAGCGAAATTTGCTTTACACCGCCATGACCCGAGGTAAAAAATTAGTTATCCTGATCGGCACCCGTAAAGCGCTGAATATTGCCTTGGAAAACGACAAGCCCCACCGACGCCTTTCGGGGTTGGCCAATCGGCTCAATTCGACTATTTGAGTCGTCGTTTAAAATGGTTATTTTATGCGGCCGAGGCGGCTTATTGCAGCCGTTTTGGGTTCAGCGTTCAGGGTTGCTTTGGTTTGCAGACATCTATAAGGATGAGAACCCATACACAAGGTAACGCAACTGTGAACCCAGAACCTCTGCCCACGAACCTTTGAACCCTGTATGCAGGGCTCCTGAATTAAGT
>JBATKU010000001.1:0-1807 GCA_049669725.1 Desulfobacterales bacterium | reverse complement strand
AGCTAAGGTTTGGGAGTGTGAGGCTCGATACCGTCGATACGGGACCCTGCCCCCTTCCTCTCCCTACGGCCGCGGCGGCCGCGGCGGCTCATAATCAAGTCCAGTGTCAGGCAGCCCAGCTTCCTGGCGGTATAATTGTACCACCGCACACTGCTCCAAGATCTCGAAGTAGCGTCTGGCAGCCTTTTTTCCGATCAAAAACGGGTTGTGGCGACCACATTGGTGGTGGCGACCACGTCTGTCGTTACATCTTCGAATTATCGCCATGCGATCAAGCGATCCGTCCACAAAAGGATGACTGCTTATGGCAATATCCGGCTTTAGATCATCCACATAACCAAGGAATTTTGTCATAGATTCCAGATAAACCTCTTTATCTGGAATCAAGCCGACAACGTTCGTATTTCCATACGTTGCCCACATGTGAGGCCTTCCATTGATTTTGACAGGGATGAAATAGGAGAATCCGTCTCCGTCCACTGTTCGCGGGGTGAGAACCATCGTAATCGTTGTATCCCCTAGTGTCAGCGTATCTCCGTCGTTCATTACGGTCGCCACCGGATAGTCATTCCTGAAAGTGGTATTGAAGATGATTTCTGTGCCGTAATTGTCCTGGAAATACCCCGCAGCACCAATGTGGTCAGGGCCAGCGTGTGTAATCAGAATGTACTTTATCTGACTGGGATCCAGGCCCAGCTCCTCCATGTTGGGAAGAAGGATCTCCTCAGCGCCATAGTCATACGACGAGTCGAGCATGATGTACCCGTCTCCGGTATCGATTAACCAGCCACCGACCTCCATCCCCCCCACATAATAGACATTGTCAAACACTTGTGTGGGCACGGCAGGTACCTCTTTCCAACCGGAACCATTGCGCACGACATTAGATCCGGGAGGCCCCACGACCGTGTAAGTATCATCAATATCACGACACTGCAGACGCTGGGTTGTAAGAAAATACTTGTCATCTCCCGCAAGCTCCCGCGCTATATCCATTTGTTCCTTAATCGCATCCGTATCCAGAAGCGTATGAGGACCATCGCGTAGCCAGATCTTGGCAGGATCCTGGGCCATCGCCGTCATCGAAAATCCCCAGCTCAGACAAAGCAACATAACCAACAAACCAAATGCTTTCCTTTTCATTTTACTCCTCCCTACATTTTATGGGTGATAGGTGATAAGCAGCCGCTTTCTAAGGGCACCTTAAAAAACTGGCTTCCTGATCGAAGCTGCTCCCTTTGTAGCCGTCATCGTACGCTTTAGTCGGATGAACCGAAATTGCTATATATAGCAGCCCACTTAAAGGGTATTTAGCCCAAATTTATCTAATGCGTAATCCTGAACATTTCAGTTTGTTATTGCAAACTGATAAAAAAAGGTTTCACTGCATGACGAAATCCGGGTTTTTAAGATTCCGTCATTATTTGGTCATCTTTGCTTCGGTAAACTGTCGGACATTATGGTCTCCTTCCCTGGTCAAATGTTTGGTCCCTCAACCTTTATTTAACCATATTAAGGCCACCGCTTCAAAATGTGCGAGAAAATTTATACGTTATCTTTTTAGGATTTTGCATCAGGTACCTTAACCAACGCAGATAGTCCAGACAATCGGGATACCTTGAATTTTTAGGGAAAAAACTTGAAAAAAGGGGAGGATTCTTTTGGAAGACAGAATTGCTTTTCCAATGTTTCAGTTATAAGTGACTGTTATAGAACTAAAATTTAAGAAGAAAGAAAATACTTATTCGATGGAAGTTAGACCTTGCCGAATTGCAAATTTCACCAGGCCAGGAAGGTCTGTGATACC